>JAKCDC010000039.1 GCA_021838635.1 Pseudomonadota bacterium | reverse complement strand
CGGCCACTGCAGATCGGTGATCAACTGCGCCACCCAGATGCGCAGCGGATCGCGGTGCCGGCCATGCGCACGCTCGTGGGCCAGCGCGGCTCGGATCAGCGGCTCCTCCAGCTGACGGGCGAGAAAGGGCGAGAACAGCACCCGCGGCGTCATGAACCCCACGGTCGACACACCGCACTCGGGCGGCTCGCGCAGCAGCGCCCAACCGGCCCGCAGCAGCGCGCGCAGGAAGAGCAGTCCGAACGGCAGCCACAGTGCGACCACGACGAACGGGTCGAGCGGCGTGCGCACCGGGTCGGGTTGGGTCAGCGCCCAACCGGCCAGCCATGCCCCGATCGGCAACATCGGCAGCGCCGGCAGACAGACTTTGAACCAGGCCACGTGCTCGAGCGTCTCGGCATCCGCCCCGAGCGGCAGCTGCACCGGCCAGTAAGCCAGTCCCTGCAACGCGCAGCCGCCGAAGATCATCAGCAGCATCGTCAGCAGCGTTTCACGTTCCATTGAGCGTTCTCCGGTGGGCTGCGACCGCCCGCTCCAGTTCCTCCAACAGCCCAGGATCGAGCTCCTCGACCGCCTCGACCAGCGCGGCCGCCGCGCTGCGCGGCGTCGTGCCGAGCAGGCGTACCAGCGCGATGCGGGCGCGCGCCCGCTCGACCGTCTCGCGCGCCACCTTCGGCCGGTACTCGAACACCGCGCCCTTGCGCTGACGCTGGATGAGGCCCTTCTCGCGCAGCCGGTCGACCACCTTGGCGGTGGTCGTGTAGACCAGCCCCTGCGGCGCACCGAGCCGCTCGTGCAGCTCGCGCACCGACGCGGTGCCGAGGCCCCACAGCGCCGCGAGCACGCTGTACTCCAGATCATCCGCCGGCAGCCGGAAATGCTTCATGGGCCGAGTCTAGGACCGGCGCCGCACCCGGGCAAGCGCACCGCAGCGCCGGCCGAGCGCCTTGAGCAAGGCTTGACGGCAGCGGGCGCGGCCAGTGCAATGGCCCATTGCCGGCACACGCGCCACCGGGTCCCGATGCTCCACGCCACCCTCGCTCATGACCTCACCTGGCTGATCGGCGCTGCCGTGATCTGCGGCATGCTGCTGCGTCCGTGGAATGTCTCCGAGGCGCTCTGGGCCACCGGTGGGGCGGCGCTGCTGGTGCTCGGATCGCTCATCTCCGCACATCAGGCGCTGCGCGCCGTCGGCCGCGGCACCGACGTGTACCTGTTTCTCGCCGGCATGATGCTGCTGGCGGAGCTGGCCCGCAGCGAGGGCCTGTTCGATTGGGTCGCCGCCCACGCGGTACGCACGGCCGCCGGCTCACCGCGGCGGCTGTTCGGTTTGATCTACCTGGTCGGCATCGCGGTGACCGCCCTGCTCTCGAACGATGCCACGGCGGTGGTGCTGACCCCGGCGGTGTACGCCGCGGCCCGCCACGCGCGCACCGAGCCGCTGCCGTATCTGTTGATCTGCGCGTTCATCGCCAATGCTGCGAGCTTCCTGCTGCCGATCGCCAACCCGGCGAACCTCGTGGTGTACGCCAGCCACCTGCCGCCGCTGCGCGCCTGGGTCGCCGCATTCCTGCTGCCCTCGGTGGCCGCGATCGGCGCGACCTTCCTGGTGCTGCGCGCCACGCAGCGCCGTGCCCTCACGGGAACATTCACCCGCGCCGTGCCCGTCCCGCCGCTCGGGCGCGCCGGGCGGTTTGCCGCCGCCGGGATTGGCCTTACCGTCGTGGTGATGCTCTGGGCCTCGGCGAGCGGCCGCGAGCTCGGCGCACCGACCTTCGCCGCCGCGGTCTTGATCCTCGCGCTCGTGATCGTGTTCGAGCGGCGCAATCCCTGGCCGCTGCTGAAGGCGATCACCTGGAGCGTGCTGCCGCTGGTCGGCGGCCTGTTCGTACTGGTCGCGGCGCTCGGACGCACCGGACTGCTCGCGGCGCTCGGGGCGCTGCTCGCGCACCTCGCGCGAGACGCCGGCGCACTCGCCGGAATCATCACCGGTGGTGCGCTCGCGCTCGCCAGCAACGCCATGAACAACCTTCCCGTGGCGCTCATCGCCGCGACGCTCGGGGCGAGCCACCGGCTCGCCGCGCTGCGCACCAGCATGCTGATCGGTGTCGATCTCGGACCGAACCTCTCGGTGAGCGGCTCGCTCGCGACTCTCCTGTGGTTGATCGCGCTGCGGCGCGAGAAGGTGCACATGGACGCGATGAGCTTCTTGAAGCTCGGTGCGCTGGTGATGCCGGCGGCGCTGCTCGCCGCGCTCGCGACACTCGCCCTCGGACACGGCGGCTGAGGCAATCGCAGGCAGAGCGCTGACGGGCCGGGCGTGTGCGCCCAGCCGGTCCCTCTTCCCGGCAGTGTGGAAATCTCTACAATCCGCCGATGCAGAACACATACCGGAATCGCTACGTGCGGCGGCTCGCCGCCGCCTTGCTGCTCAGTGCGCTCCCCTCGCTCGCCCTCGCCACGCCATCGGCGGCGCCACCCTCGAGCGCCACCGGCCCTGCGCCCCTGCCCGCCCCGAGCGTGATCCATTACGCGAAGAAGCCATCGGGGCTGAAGTATCTGTTCTTCCGGTCCCTCGGGGACATGAAGGCCTATTACACCGATCCTCTGCATTGGAAGCGGCGCAACTGGGAGTACTTCGGCGGCGTGGTCGCGGCGTTCGCCATCACCCATCACTACGATACGCAGGTGCGCCAACACTTCGTCGGCGGTTCGAACCCGCCGTTCGGACCGAAGCCACCCTCGAGCGCCACGATCAGCGATGCGCTGCCGGGCTTCGCGGCCTTCGCCCTCACCTGGGGGTATGCAACCCTCACGGGCAGCCACGCCGGAAAATCCGAATCCTGGAACATGCTCGAGGCCGCCGGCCTCGCCTCGCTGACCGGCGAGGCGATGAAGTTTGCCTTCGGCCGGCAACGGCCCTACCAGACCACCGATCCGAACAAGTGGTTCGCCGGCGGCAGCTCGTTCCCCTCGCTGCACGTCACCGCGGCCTTCGCCATCGGCACGGTGCTCGCCGAATCGGGCAATCCTAAGATCCGCTGGCTGCGCCGCACCATCGGTTACGGCATCGGCATCGGCACGGCGTACCTGCGCATGAAGCACAACGCGCACTGGCTCTCCGACACCGTCGTCGCCGCCGCGCTCGGCATGGCCACCGCGCACTTCGTGCTCGACCGCAGAGCCGGCGAGGCCATGGACCACTCAACGGTCAGCGTGGTGCCGGTGCGGGGCGGGGCGATGCTCGCCTTCGCCCACGTGTTCCGCTGATCGGCGCGCGCTCACCCGGACAGATCCGGATCGCGGCCGGCCGCATCGGGCGACTCCGCACCGGAATCGTGCGCGCCGCTGCGCGCCTCGGCGCTCTGCTCACGCCGCGCGCGCCAGGCGGCGAGCGCCTCGCGGCGCACGCGCTCGGCCGGTGAAACGTCCGCCGATGCGCCCGCGCCGCGAGCGGCGCGGTACTCGAGCCAGTCCCGCACCGCCTGACGCTGCCGCGCCTGTGCATCCTCGCCCGGTGGCAGAGCGCTCGTGCCGGACTGACGAGCCGGCCGGGCGCCGGCGCTCTCGTGCGCGGCGGCGGCGCGTTCGGCCCGCGCGGCAACCCGCGCCCGATAGCGCTCGCGGATCTGCTCGGCGACCTCGCTGCGCTCGCCGCGCCGCTCGGTAGTGATCGCCGCACGCGGCAGCCGCGGCAGCGGTTCCCGATCGATCCCCTGCGCGGCGAGACTGCGGGCGTCGACGCGCAGCGCGAGGTGCGCGGCCTGCAGGTGCTCATTGACCAGTTCCGCCCAGCGCTGGCGGAGCGCGGCAAATTCCTGGCGGCCCGTGGGCAGCCCGAGCTCCGCGCGCACCGTGCCGTTCATGTCCAGACCGGCCTTCGGTCCAAAGCCCTCGGGACGTACCTCGCGGGTGGAAGCCAGCAAATGCGCATGAAAATTGCGCGGATCACCGAACGGACGCGGCGCATGCACGGCCAAGTCGACCGCCACGCCATAGCGTTCGGCGATCTCCAGCGAGAACGTACGGGCGAGTCTCACCCGGGCCGAGGCCGACAGCTCCGCCGGCAGCGCGACCATGTACTCGCGCGCCACCCGCGAGTTCTCCTGCGACTCGATCCGCTCGGCGGCATTCCACAGCGAGGCACGGTCTTGGGTCCACCGCGGTGGTGTCCCGAGCCGCGCCGGCAAGACGATCTCCTTGTGCAGCACGTCGCGGCGGCTGCGGTGATCGTACAGCGCACCGGTGCGCTCGTTGCGGATCCGCTCCCCGGCACGGTAGGCGGCCGAGGCCGGCGCGTTGCGTCCGCTTGAGCGTGACACCGTGTTGATCTGCATGTGAAAGATAGCCATCGCTCACCTGCACCATGCGCCGCGCCTCACCCCCGGACGACGCAGCCTGACGCTCAACCAGCTCGCCGATGCGGCGGTCTTCAGAAAGCCCTCCAGGTCCGCGAGCTGCTCGATCTGCGCAGCCAGCACGGCCGTCTCCGTGACATGCTGCTCGCTGATGTGCAGCGAGCGGCGCACGCCGCGAGCGCCCCCGCCGAAACCTCCCGCACCGTCCCGTCCACGCGAGACGCTGCGCCTGATGACCTCGCGCTCACCGATCAGCCGGGAGCAGAACTGCGCCGTTCCGCCGCGCTCACTGGCCGAGCAGCGCAGGATCAGCGAATTCCCGCAGTTCTCGATGATCGTCTGCGCATCGCCCGGCCCGTAGAGCGCCGCCACCTGCGCGATCGACTGAAACCCAAGCACGCAGCGACCGCCGAATTTGCGCAGCCGCGCGAGCGCATCGCGCAGCCCGTCGATCGCGCCCAACGCGTCGAGTTCATCGACGATGAACCACAGGCGCTGATCCCCCGGCGGACCGTTCATCGCCTCGAAGATCGCCAGACGCATCCAACTGGCGATGAGCGTGCGCAGCGAGGCGATCTGCCCGGCCCGATATGGCAGAAACAACACGCCGCGGCCGGCGCGCACCCACTGGCGCACCGAGCACGGCGGGGCGACCTGGTGGCACACGTGCTCGAGCGCTGCGGTGCAGGCCGCCGCGACCGAGCGGATCGAGCCGAACATGCGCGCGTTCTCCGGCTCCAGAAACGGCTGCGCGGGCGTCCCGCAGAGCAGCCCCCGCAGTTGCGCGCTCGGCGCGATCGCGATCAGGTACCAGAAGTGCCCAAGATCGGCATTGCGCGCATCGATGCGCCGCAGGAGACTGGCGAGGAACGTGCGCGCATAGCCGCGCCACTCGCGCGCCGCGGCGTCCTCGCCGGCGGCGATCAGACTCGCGGCGAGCTGATCCGCATCCTCCGGCGCGGCGAGCTCGGCGAACGGGTTCCATTTCAGCGCCCGCGGTTCGAACGGGTTGAGGATGACATCGCCACGCCCGGTGGAGTGAAAGCCGGTGAGATACCCGCCGTCCGGATCGGCAATGACCGCCCGGTCGCCGCGCGCAAGCAGCGCGGTCAGCAACTCGGCGATGGCCGTCGATTTGCCCGTGCCCGTGGTCCCGATCAGCTTGAAGTGCTTAGTCTCCTCCAACGGTGCGAGCGGCACGTTGGCCAACGTGATACCCGTGCGTGAGCGGCGCCGCCGCGGCGCACGCTCGATCCTCGCGCCGCGACAGTAGCGATCCGGCGGCGCTCGGCGCAGCACTCGGGCGAGCGCCATCGCCGCAAGTCCCGCGAGCAGCCCGAGCGCGAGCCGTGGCGCTTCACGACTCACCATCGCGCCGATCATGGCGCCTTCACCAGAAGAAAATCCCCGTGCGCCCCGAACACCGGACCGGCGCGCTGTACCCGTACGCAGAGCCGGCCCTGCGCCCCGCAGCGGCGCAACTCGACCGAACCGCCGTACTCGCGCAGTCGCCTGACGTCAGCGGCAAACAGTGCCCGGCGCGCCCGCAGCGCATCGATCTGCGCCGCACTCGGCACCAGCAGGCGCACGGCGAGCACCGTCATCGCGGCGCTCGCCAGTGCCGCCGCCGCACTCCACAGCGCCGCGCGCATTCCGACCGCGCGGCGCAGGCCGAGCAGCTGTGTTCTGACCGCATCGGCCTCGGCGCCGAGCTGAAGAAATGCCTCGCGAGCGGCGTACGCCACCTGCGCACCGACCTCCGTTTCGAGCGAGCGGAGCTGCTCACCGAGCCGCGCCAGCGTCTCCTCGGCGAGGCGCTGCTGCGACTGGACCGTCTCAAGCAGCAGCCCCACCTCCAGCGGCTGCGGCACCGGGTGGGTCTCATTCATGACTCCATCCCTCCTCAGGGCCCAGTGCCGCCGCCGGCCGCGCGCGCCCGCTCACCGGCACAGCGGCGAGGTCGCGCTGCGGCGCAAGACGCACCCGCTGCCAGTCGGGTGTTGAGGCGAGTTTCAGATAGCCGTCGAAATCGGCCAGACGCTCAAGCTGTGCATCCATCACCGCGGGCTCGACCTGCCAATGCTCCGACTCACTGCGCGTGCCGAGGAACTCCCCGGGCCGGCGCGAGCGGCTGCGCACGGTGCGCACCACCTCGCGCTCGCCGATCAGGCGCGAGGCGAAGCGCGCGGTGCCCCCGTGCTCGCTCGCCGAGCAGCGCAGGATCAGGGAATTTCCGCAGTTCTCGACGATGGTCTGCGCCTCTCCGGCGCCGTAGGTGCTCGACACCTGGGCAACCGACTGGAATCCGAGCACGCAGCGGCCACCGAATTTGCGCAACCGCGCGAGGGCGTCCTTCAGCCCATCGATCGGCCCGAGCGCATCGAGTTCATCGGCGACGAACCACAGCGGCGCGCCGCCTTCGGCGCCGTGCAGGGACTCGAAGATCGCCAGACGCATCCAGGCCGAGATGCTCGAGCGCAGCGCGGCGATCTGTCCGGCCCGGTACGGAATGAACAGCACGCCCTCCCCGTCCCGCACCCATTGGCGCACCGCAAGCGACGGCGCGCGTTGCTGCGCGACGTACTGCAGCGCCCCGACCGCCGAACTGGCCACCGAGCGGATCGAGTCGAGCATGCGGGCGTTGTGCTCCTCGAAGAACGGCTGCGCGGGGGTCCCACCGACCAACAGCTTCAATTCGCACGCATCGGCCACGACCAGCAGGTCGTAGAGCTGCGCGACGTCGGTGACCCCGGCGGCGCGCGCCTGGGCGGTGACGGCGCTGAACAGAGTCCGCGCATAGCCGCGCCAGCTGCGATCGGCGCTCTGCTGATCGGGGATCAACGCCAGGGCGAGCTGCTCGATGTCATAGGGCGCATCGATTTCGGCGAACAGATCCCAGCGCCGCCCACGGGGTTCGAACGGACTGAGAATGACATCACCGCGGCGCTCGCTCAGGAACCGGCGCGCGTAGGCGCCATCAGGATCGGCGATCACGGCGCGGTCGCCGCGTGCCAACGCCCCCGCCAGCAGCTCCGTGATGGCCGTGCTCTTGCCGGCCCCGGTGGTGCCGATGATCTTGAAGTGCTTCGTCTCATCCAGGCGCGCCATTGGGACACCGGCGAGCGTGAGTGCTCTGTCCTTGCGGTGGCCGTGCTCGGCATGAACGGATGCGTGTAGCGCCCGGGTCGCGCCAGAGGCCCCCGGGGCGCGCACGATGGCCCCGCGGACATACACCGATCGCGGCGCGGAGCGCCCGGCCGCCAACGCCCGACCCGCGCCGTAGCCGGCCAGGAGGCTCGCGCCGGCAGCGCCCGCGACCTCGAGCGCACCCCCGAACGCACTTCCGGCGTGCCACCGCGAAAGTGCCAGCGCGCTCGCCACGCCAACGCCGGCCGTGACCGCACCGGCGAGCAGCGGTGAGGCGACCCAGCGCTCGAGCGCCGCGCGCGACTGCGCCAGCGCCACCCACATCGGCGCCTGGACGCTGCCGTAGGCGATCCCGAGACCCGTCCAGCCGTGCGTCAGGCGGTCAATGACTTGCGCACTGATCATCAGCTGCACGCCGGTGGGCCGATCCGTGCACGCCGAGCGCGCGCCTCGTGGCGCGCACAACCGCTCTTGAACGCGCGGCCCGGCGGCGCACAGGCGGGCCGGAACCAGATCTCCCGCACCGTGCGACGCTGGTGGTCGAGACCGCATTGGATCACGACATCCACCACCGTGCGCAGCAGGCTGTGAATGTCGCGCCGCGCCAGCGCTCGCCCGGCCGGATGTTGTTTGATCAGCAGCACCAGCTGCTCGAAGGCGAGCTCGGCGCTCGAGGCGTGCACGCTCGTGATCGAGCCCGGATGCCCGGAGTTGACATTGCGCAGATAGTCGAACGCCTCCTCGGCGCGCAGCTCGGCGAGCAGGACGCGATCGGGCTTCATGCGCAGACACGCCTCGAGCAGCTGCTTCGGGGAGACGCGCGAGAGTCCCTGATCGTCCTTGCTGTAGAAGAGACGCACGTGATTCGGATGCGCATCGAGCTTCAGCTCCGGTGCATCCTCGATGGTGATCAACCGCTCCTCGACCGGGATCTCCGCGATCAGCGCCTTGGTCCAGGTCGTCTTACCCGAGCCGGTGGGGCCGGACACGATGATGTTGCACCGGCTGTGCACGGCAAGACGCAGAAACGCCTCGTAGCGATGCGAGTCGAGCAGCGCGCGCAGTTCGCTCTCGACGGCATCACCGGGCCGCCGGGCCACGCGTGTCTCGCGCAGCGCCCCCTGCGCGGAGAGCGCATCGATGCTCCACACCGTGGGCGCAGGACGGCGGATATTGACGGCAACGAATCCCGTCAAGGTCACCGGCGGCATGGCGATCTGCACCCGCTCGCCCCCCGGCAGCGCACCGCACAGGAGCGGATGCGACTCATCGATGCGCTGATGCGTATGGTGCGCCACCAATTTCGCGAAGCGCCGGCACCACTCGAAATCCGCCGCCGGCAGCGGCTCACAGCTCCACCCCGCGCCGGTCTCGAGAAAGGCCTCCCCCGGCCGATTGATGCACAACTCCGTCAGACCCGGCCGCCCCAGGAGCGGCTCAAGCACGCGCAGCGTCAGCTGCAGCGCCGAGCCGCTCGGACCGCCGTCGGGCTGCGCGGACGGCGGCTCAGTGTGCGCGCAGTGCATACACTGACCTGAAGTCCACGTCCCGCGCGACCAGCACCTCGATGCGCTGCCCGTTGGGGACCTTGATGGTCGGGGGAATGTCTTCGCTCCCGCGCAGCGTGTCGGTGAGCACATTCTCGCTGGCGCTCGGATCGAGGATCACGGCGTTTGCGGACCGTTGCACCTGCGACTGGAGGAGACCGGAGATCGTCGAGACCAACAGCGCCGCGCCAAAGCGCTGCCAGAAGTGCTGATCGACCGTGCCGGTCAATCCGGAGCGCCCCAGGGCATCGGTCGCCGGGGAGTCCAAGCGCACGGTGATACCCGCCGGAGTGCGCGCCTGCATCCAGATGACGAACACCCGCGCCATGCCCTGGCGCACCTCGCCGCGGGTCTGCCCGATCAGCAGCGTCCCGCGCGGCAGCAACACCACCGTGCCATCGGCACTGAAGGTATCCGTCGAGGTGATGCACAGGGTCATACCGGGTAACGTCGAGTCGATCGCCGTCTCCAGGGTGCAGTCGATGAATGTCCCCTTGGCGAGCAGCAGCCGCTGTTGCGCCAGCAAGTGCGCCCGTGTCGCGCTCATGCGCGTCGGACGCAGCAGCGCATGCAGCCGCGAGCCAGAGCGCTCGCCGCGCGCAGCGGCGAGCAGCGGCCCGTGGGTGCCTCGCCCCACCGCGCGCCCGGCACCGGCACGGGATGAGACCCGGGGCGCGATGAGCACCGCGCCTGCGAATCGGCGATCGCGCGCGGCCGGCCCACGCGGCGGGCTCACTGGCGCAGGTCCCCAAGAGGGCTGGCGCGGCTGCACGAGTGGCCAGCGCGCCAGCTCCGCGAGCGGTATCGACGGCGCGTGCGCTTTGCCGCGGTGCTGACCTGCCGGCCTGAGCGCTCGGGGCGGCGGGATGACCCCGAGCGGTGGCGGGGCGCCGATCGGATCCGCATGACGCAACGCCCCGTGCCGCGCCGACCGGCCGGTCTGCTCGTGCAGCACGCGGCTGTAGTACCACGTCAACATCGCTCCGGCGACTCCAATGGCCAATGTCGCTGCCAGCAGCGCATTGATGCGCGCTTGCAGGGAGCGCGTGCGAAGCACGAACGTCGGACCCCGTTCACCGCTCAGCGTGCCGCGCTCTTCGGCCGATGCCTGCTCGCGCTCCGCCGCGCTGCGCCCGGCCGTCGCTGCGCCGCGGGCGCGCAGCGCGCCAAACCATAACCGACGCATCAGCGCTCTCCTTCGCGTCTGCTCGCGGTTCGCCGCGCACCTCGCGTCACGCGCCACACCTGCGGGGAGATCGTCCCGGAGCGCAGCCGGTGGCCCGACCCGGAAAATCCCCGGTTCACGATGCAGCCGGTGAGCCGGCCGCGCCGGAGGATGAACCGCTGGGCAATGCGGTGAATCACCATTTGATTGCCGCGCATGTCGAAGTTGACGACCGAGTCGCTGCCATCGGCGTTGCGCACGAACACCGCCGGCAGCGGCTCGCGGGACGGAAAGACCAGGTGGGTCTCGACTCCGTCGTCCCACGCGGCGGTGGGCCGCAACGTGCGCGGCCCGCAATACCAGTAATCGGTGTTGCGGGCCGGCGCATGTTCGGCGCGGGAGAGATCCCGAGCGATGAGCGAACGCTGTCGGCGTGCCGCCGCGGCGCGTACGCGCCGCGGCGGATAGACGAACCGCAATGCATAGAGTCGCCTCTTCGCGGCGCTTGGCGCCGCAGCGCCGGTGCGATAGCTGAACACGTACGTGCGGCGGTTGGTGAGGACCGTCAGATCCGTCGCCACATGCGCGGCGCGCGGTTTGATGAACAGGTGATTCGAGAGTGCGGCGACCCGCAGCGCCTTCGCATCACCCACCCCCAGTCCACGGAACCGCTCCCCCGGGGCGAATTGCAGGTCGATCTCGTACCCGGCCACCCCGTGCAGGTGATAGACCCGGTTGGCCGCATAGCGCGCGTAGCGGATCTGCGGTGCGGGGCTCGTGCCGAGCGAAGCGTGCGCGAGGTCAGTGGAGCCGTGGGCCTCGGCCGCGGCGCCAGGCTGCTCGGCGGCGAGCAGTGCCAGGAGCCCACAGACCATCAGCGCCGATCGTGGAGCGCTCACGGGCGTACCCGCCGCTGCGGCGCAGGGCGCGCCGAGCCCAGCGCGTCGCGCTCGAGCTCCAGGGCCGTGACCTCGAATCCCAGCGGGTTCCAGCGGCGTGCGGCGGCGCGCGCCGGGGCACCCGTGAACCGATAGCCGAGCGTCGCGATCCACTGCCGGCGGCTGCGCACCGTGCCGCCCGGTTGACGGGTGATGCGCTCAAAGCGCACCTGCGCCAGATGGCCGCCGCCGCGGGCGCGCCCGAGGAAACTCACCGCCTGGATGCGCACACCCACGCTGCTGCCGTCGCGATGGATGTTGAGCGGGGAGCGCGGATTGCCCCGCGCCCAGTGCGCGTACAGCGCCTCATTCAGCCGAGCGGAGTTGAACACACCGCAGTGCCGGTAGTCGGCCGCGGCGAGGGCATAATCAAAGCGCTCGCAGACCGAGATGTAGCGCATCAGGAAGTAGCGCGCGATCGTCTTGCCGAACGTGCTCCCGCCCCGGTACGGCGGTACCACCTCGACCGCGCCCGTACGGTCATCGACCCGGATGAGGTACGGCTCGATGCGCTTCAGCGGCAGCAGGGCGGCGATCGCCAGCGCAAGTGCGAGCACGCACAGACAGGCTCCGGCGGCGACACGCCATGCGCGGCGCGCGCTACGCTGCGCCTGCAGCGCGCGCTCGGTGTCCCAGGTGACGGCCTCCTCGAGATATCCGCGCAGCGACGGCTCGGCATTCATAGCCGGTGACTCCGCTCGGTACGCGGTGCGATCGCCGATCCCGATGCGCTCGCACCGGTGCGCCGCCGCACCGCCAGCGGCCGGTTGATCGGCACCAGGCGCCCGGAACAGTGCGGTCCGGACGCGCACCCGGCCAGCAGCCCCATCAGACACATCGTGCCCAGGATTCTCATGATCGCCTCCGCAACGCCCCGCGGTTCACCATTCAGTCCCCCTCGCCCAGCTGCGCCGCGTCACCGCGGCGCAGCCGCGCTCGCGCCGCGCCACTCAGCGCCACGGCGGCACCGGCGGCCGCGGGCGCGACGTAACTGGCGCCGGCGACGAACGGGCTGGCCGCCGTGCGCATCGTGCGGCTCATCAGTCCAAAGGTACTGAGCGCGATCCCCCCGGAGAGTCCGGCGGCGATCGGCATCACCTGACGCATGAACAGGAACACCAGGACCGTCGCGAGCAGAAAATCCAGCGCATCGACCGTGTCGATCGCGGTACCGAGCGCGGCGGTCTGGGCGGCATAGCGCTGCACCAGATGCAGCAGCAGGGCGGCGACCATGACGGTGAGGATGCTGATCAGCGCGTAATTGGTCAGTTGGGCAAGCCACGCCGTGAACAGGCGACGCGTGCCGTCGAACAGCAGCGTCGCGATGAATAACGGACCGAGCGCAAGCAGTACGGAAAGGGCGATGCTCGAGAGCGCCAGTAAGAACATCGTGTAGACGCACAGCAGTCCGACCAGCACCCACACCACCGCGCCGGCCAGATAAAACCCCACATCACCGCGCCAGACGCTGCCCTGATTGAACAGTCGGCCCGCGACCTCCCCGCCGGCGTTCCAGATCGCATCGAGAGTCTGCACCGGGTAGGCCGCCCCGAGGAGTTCGGCCGCAAACTGGGAGGGCGCCCGGTAGAAGGTGTCGACGATCAAGGTGTTGTACAGCCACAGGTGCACGCTCACACCGAGCACCACGGCCAGAACCGCAATGCGCCGCAGGCCATCGCCGAGGGGCTCGCGGATCCGTCCGCTCAGCAACAGGTACCCCCAGCCCATGACGTACACGGTTGCGAGCGCGATGAGCGCCGGCTCGAGAAGATCCGCCACGCGCACCGTGGTCGCGCCGATGTAACTCGACAGCGCGCCGTTCAGCCAATTCCAGAAAGTCGCGAAGAATCCCATGACCGTTGCCCCGAACCGCCCGGATCTGTCCGCCGCCGCGCCGCCCTCAGGGCGTCGGACGGAACCGCGTGGCGAAGTCGCCCTGGGCCGCGATGGCCGCTTCGCGCTCGCGCTCGTGATCGGCCCACTGCTCGGCCTGCGCGGCGGCGAACAGCACGCGCAGCTTGGTCTGCTCGTTCTCGAGCATGGTCTGCTCGGCGCCGATCCGCGCCGTCAGATCGAGGATCGATTTCTGATCCTGAGCGGTGCCGATGGTGGCAATCAGCTGCTTCAGGCCAGAGAACCTGGCACTGGCGTCACTCAGCGCGGAGGCTGAAATCGCCTCGAGCAACGCGGCGGTGCGCCGGTTGGCGGCGAGCTGCTGCTGGGCGCTCGGGGAGAGACTCTGCAGCTGTCCGGGACTGAGATAGGCATGTGCGGCAATCGCCGCGCTCACCGCGGAGGCGAGTCCCGGGTAGCTTGCGGGACGGCCCTCGGCCGCCGCGCGCAACTGCACCCAGTTCTGCGGCAGGTAATTGCGGCGGATGCCGCCGAGCAGATCCTGCATACCGCGCGTGCCGCTCATACCGCGCAGCTGCGCCTCGGCGGCCAAGAACTGCTGCTGTTGAGTGCTCAGCGACTGCTCGAGCGTCCTCAGCTCCGCGCTCAGACGAGCGACGGCCGCCACGTCGATCACCGCCCACTGGGCGTGTGCCACAGGCGCCACCGCCGCGAACACCGCCCCGATGCACCCGATCCAACGCATTGATTTCATGACACTGCTCCGCTCGGTCACTCGGTGTCCGGTTCGGCGAGAAACGCCTCCAGCCATGCCTCGGGCGGCGTACCGCGCTCGCGCAGCAGCCGCTCGAGACGGCGCAGTCCGGCTGCCCGCGCCGAGAGCACCTGCACTTCGGCCTCAAGTCCGCTGAGCTCCAGTCTGCAGACCACGCTCTGCGGGCCCTGCTTGACGAGGAAGGCACGTGCGCCCGGGGCGAGTTCGTCCTTGATCAGGGCGAACTCCCGTCCCGACAGCGCGAATCCCTCGAGCAGCTCCTCGCCGAAGGCGCTCGGGTTCGGGAAGAAGATCTTGGTCGGGGTCTGCTCGATGATCGTGCGGCTGATGCGACTGGCGAGCACGTCGCTCGCGCTTTGGGTGGCGAGCACCATCACGCCGTTGAGCTTGCGCCAGGTCTTCGGTCCGTCCTTGGCGAATTTCTCGAAGACCGGATCCTCGAGGAGCCGCCAGAACTCATCCAGCCAGCACACCACGCGCCGCCCGTCGAGCAGCCCGCGCACCAGATGCAGCAGGTACAGCGAGATCGGCGCACGGCAGCGCTCCTGGTCGAGAAACTCGGTGATGTCGAAGCCGAACAGCCGCGCGCTGGCGAGCCGCTCGGCGATCTGATCGGCCGGATTGTCGAACACCCACGCGTACTCCCCGCCGACGCTCTCGCACCAGCGCGCGAGCCGGCCATGCACACCCTCCGGCTCGGTCGCATCCAGAAATTCGAGCAGCCGTGACAGGCGCCGCGCCGGCGGGTCGAGCGCAAGTGTGCCGCGCAGCGCCTGATCGAGATCCTTCAGCTCACGGACCGAGAGCGCCGCGCCGAGCGGCGGGCGCGCGAGCAGCTCCAGCCACTCGTGCAGAAACTGCACATTGGCCGCGCTCGGGGCGAGCTGCAGCGGGTTGAACCCGCTCGGGGCACCACTGCGCAGCGGCAGGTAAGTCCCGCCGAGGGCGCGCACCAGGATCTCCAGGCCGCGGTCCTTGTCGAGAATCACCTGGGTGGCCTCGCGGCCGGTCAGCAACGTCACGAGAAACCCGATCAGCGCCGTTTTACCCGATCCGGTCGGCCCGCAGATGAACGTGTGCCCGGTATCGCGACGCGCGCCCTCGCCGGCGGCCGCATGCAGCGAGAAGTGAAATGCCGAGTGCGCGCGGGTCTGCAGGATCGCGAGCGACTCGCCCCAGTGGTTGCCCACGGCGTGGCCGGCCGGGAAGTTGTGAAATGGCGCTAAGGCGCAGAAGTTGCGCGACGTGACGGGCGCCAGGCGGGGCCGCAGCGCGAAATTGCCGGGCAACTGCGCCCAGAAGGCCGCCTCCAGCGCGAGGTCTTCGCGCGCCACGGTCATGCCGGTGTCGGCGAGCAGCGCACGAGCGCGGGCGAGGTGCTGATGGAACGTATCCAGACCACGCTCTGCGGCGGCGCCGGCCGGTCCGTCGAGATCCGCGAGGATCTGCAGCGAGAAGTGATGCTCGCCCATGACGAACTCGTTGCTGGTCAGCGCATCGAGCGCCTCGGTGAGTTCCTCGGCCTGCGAGCGCGCGAAGTCCCCGGCGTTCGCCATGCGGGTGATCTGCCGGCTGAGCAGCTGTTGGCCGCTGGCCTTGGAGAGAAACACGAACGATTGGGTGAGCACGAAGGCGAACGGCGCGGCGAGCAGCGCATCCAACATCCCCGGAACGCTCGGCGTCGGGTATTCCTTGATGCCGAGCATCGCCCCGACACGGCGCGCACTGAGCGGCCGGTACTCGATGAGCTCATTGCCGAAGAACACCCGCGAGGTGCCGAGCGCCGCATCGAGCGGGCCACGCGGCAACGGCACGCAGCGGCGCTCCCCGTCGATCAGCTGCGCGAGAAATTCCAGCGGCTCGGAGTACCAGCGCTCCGATTCGCGGTAGCAGCCGAGCAGGTGCGGCTCGTAGCGCGCCAGCGATGCGCACAACGTCCGGGCGAGACGGGCGCAGGCTTCCAGCGCCTCGGCGAGCTCGTGCGCCTGATCGGCCGGGCGAGTCCGTTCGAGTACTCGCGCGAGCATCCGCTGCGCGCGGCCCGGTGCCGGCCGGTACAACACCGACACGTAGAGTTCGTTCACCATCAACCGCTCGGCGCTCAGGCGCTGCAGGTAACGCCCGAGCAGCCGGTCGGCGAATGGATCCGGGGTGTGCGCGAGTGCCGCCAGGGGCGCACGGCGGCGCACCACGTGGGTCCAGAGCGCCACGCCGGGCTCGGCGAGGTTGCGCCACAGCACGTTCAGGCGCTCATGCCACCCATTGATCTGCTCGGCGTCGGCGCTCTCGAAGCTCTGCCCGGCCAGACGCAAGATCTGCAGATAATCGCCCTCGCGGGTCCTCAGTACCGCGGGCGCCACGTGCGCCTGGTACGGAATGTAGCGCTCGAGTCCGATCTCGCGCCGCAGCGCACCCGGCGTGCGCCTCATCATGCGCGCCGCTCCCGGGACACCCCGGCGGCGCAGGCGGCCGGGCGGCGGCGCCGACCGGCGCGGTCCGGCAGATCGAGCACCAGGGGCGAGTAACTCGCCGCCCCCCAGACCCGCCGGTTGCCGAGCGCGCTCGGGATAGCGGTCCGCGCCGCGAGCAACAGCAGGTCGAAGTAGCGGGCATCGCGCGCGCACAGCAACGCGCTCAGCGCATGGATTGGCAGCGCAAGCAGCAGCGTCAGGAGATTGCGGGTGAGCAGAAAGGCCTCGAGGGTGAACACGAGGTTGAACAACAGTGCGCTGTACGTGACGCCCCAGCGCATCGGCGGACGGGTCGCGCCGAGGAACAGCGGATCGGCGCACAGCGGCCGGTTGCGCAGGTTCATGTTCTTGCACCCTCAGACGCCGAACATCCCGCGCACCCAGCTGACGATCTGCGGGGCGCCGAAAGCGATGGCAATTCCGAGGATGGCCCCGATGCACCAGCCCCAGGAAATCCGATTGGCCATCGCCATCGCGCCGAGCAGCATCACCAGGATGATGGCGATGGGCGTGAGCCACGCCAAAATGTTGCTCTCCAGCGCAGTGGCGCCGGTGAGAAACGGCGAGGACTGCGCCACGGCGAGCGCCGGCAGCGCCACCGCGAGGGCGAGGAACACCCCGGCGCAGGCGCGCCCCGACACGCGCGGCAGGTCCGCTCCGCGAGCGGTGCGCGGCGCGCACGCGCCATGAGTTCCGACTGCACGCGCGGCAGCCGATCGCAGCGACTGTATAGCGTTCATCGCCGAATTCCCGCTGAGCCTGAGCGCCGTATCGGCGCGCGGATCAGTCTAGGCAGTCGCGCCGTCCGTGGAATTGCGCTTGCCTGCGCGTTTGTGCACAAACGCGCTCCTCGCCGCTGCTCCGCGGATGCGCAGCGGTATGCTCGAGCGCAGTCACATCACCCCGGGGAGCGGCACACGATGAACACGGTGTCTGGCGGCGACGCGGCGGCGATCGAGGCGTGCATCGAGGCACTCGATGAGACCACCGGCCAGCTCTCGCATCATCCCCCACGGGCCCTTGCGGCCGCGCTCGCGGTGCATCTGCAAGGACTGCTCACGACATTGCACGCGCAGAACGCCTGCAGTGCGCACGAGATTCGCGAGTGGCTCGAGGAGATTGCGCGCGGGGCGTGCGGGCAGGCGCTCTGAGGCGCCGCGGGCGCATCGGTGGGCGGATAAAAACACGGGGTTTACCGCCAGAAGGGGGGAAGGCGGTAAACCCCGATCAATCGCCGCCCGCCTAAGCGCGGCGGCGCTCGATTCGAGCGACTACGGCAACGACTCGAGATAATCAGCGACTGCGCGCATCTGCGAGCGGTGCAGAGTCTGGGCGACGCCGTGCATGATCGCGACTTTGCGCATGTTGTCCTGAAACGACTGCAGCTGCTTCATGATGTACTCGGCATGCTGGCCGGCGAGGCGCGGAAACTGCGCACTGCCGAGCGCCTGCGGTCCATGACAGGCGGCGCACGCCGGAACGCCCTGGGCCGGGATGCCCTGCTCAAAGATCTTCCGACCGCGAGCGACGATCGCCGCAGAGTGCGGCGTGCCCGGACCTGGCACCTGGCTGGAGAAGTACTTCGCCAGCGCATCGATCGTGGCATTGGAGAGCTGGTTGGCCATTCCCCACATGTAGGCGACCGCGTACGGATCCCCGCGACTCTCCGCCCGGAACTGCTTCAGCTGCTGCTCGATGTACCAGGCATGCTGCCCGGCCAGGCGCGGGAACATCGGATTGATGCTGTTGCCCGTGACGCCATGGCAGGTTCCGCACACACCGATGGCCAATTCAGGCGCCTGCTGCGGGGGCGTCGGCGCACCCTGCGCTCCGCTCGGCACGCTACCGAAGGTGAAGGCCGCGGCCAGTACTGCGAGCGCCGCATGCCGTATCCCGATTTTGCGATTACTGATCTTCATGACCCACCTCAGAACGCATACCACAGCATGACTTGCAACACGTTGTTGTCCGATGCGCTGCGCCCGTAGCCATCGTAGTTGCTGCCCGCGCCCATGAATTTATTGAACATCACGTACTGCGCCGACAGCTTCACGTTCAACCACGGCAGGTAATCAGCCTCGAGGATCAAGCCGTTGCTGTCCGGAGAATTGGTCGCGCTGGAGGACAACGCATGCGTGGTGCACCAGGCGTTCGACTGGCTCACCGGGCAGGAGAACCCGTACAAGCCGCCATCGGAAGTGCCCGTGGTGCCGAACCAGGCGATCTGGCCACCATACATGCGCCGGTAGTAGTAGCTCGCCCAGAGCTTGGTGACCGCAAGGGTGTCCGAGGGGTTGGTCGCACCGGCCGGCATCGCATGCATGTTCTCATGGATGTAGGTCCCGGCCAGGGTATAGATATTGTTCTCCCCCACGTGCTGGAACTGGAAGTCACCGGCGACATCCAGGTAGCTGGACGTCGGGCCACTGAGCGGCGCACCGCCACCGGGGTAGACCTTGAAGTCCTCCCCGTATGTGCCCACCTCCAGCGAGTCCGCTCTCCAGTCATACTCGTAGGCCACCCGCCAATACGGGGAGAACCCGGCGAGCACCGTGCTGTCTGAGCTGTTCAACGGCGCCACGGCACCGGGCTGGAACGAGCGGTAACCGCCAAACTCGACGTACAGCGACTCGTCGTAGAACGCGTAGGCGGTCAGACCCGCGGCGAGCTGCGCGAATGCCTCATCGATCTGCACGTCGGCCGGGCCGAGCGGCGTGCCGGCCACCGCGACGTTGCTGTGAGAGAACGGGTAGCCCCATGCCGGAGTGGTGTTCCACAGGTCCTGCACCGTCGGATTATTGTTCAGCGACAGTCCGTAGGTGAGCGTGTTCTTGTGCGGCAGCACCAGCAGCTTGGCAAAGCGCACGTCGGTATTGTCGATGCTGACGTGATCGGCCTTGCCGTCATAGGTCAGCTGGGAAAAGATGCCCAGGTGCGGGGCGATACGCCCGGCGTAGAACAAGCTCAGCTGGCGCGGAAATTCGACCGTCCCGTTCTGGGTCTGACCGCCGGCGGCATCCGGCTTCGGCTTGCTGAGCACGCTGTAGGAGGTCTGCATCATCACCGACAGCGTGGGGGTCTTCGACAACGACAAAAGTTGCTGGCGCTTGCTGCTGACGGCGCGCACCTGCTGCAGGTTATCGAGCACGTAGCCGTTGGCCTTGAACACGCGTCCAAAGTGCGTCAGCTCCGGAAAAACGGTGTGGCAGGCCGCACAGGCCATGCCGGTCTGTCGTGAAAAGCTCGGCACGGCTTGCGCCGGTGGAGCCAGCATCGCCCCGACGATACTCGCCGTCGCGAGGATCGCCAGGTGGACTCTTGTCGGGACTCGCATCTCTTTTCTCCCATCCGCCAGGTCCGGCGGAAACGCACGCACGATACGTGCTTCGGACGCATAAGGAGAAGCCGCAAACGCCACCATGGCGTTTCGCAAAACCGAAACCCCGATTGAGCCAGTTGGCAATTATCAATCGCGACGCAAATTATTGAATTCGCGGCGGTCGCACCGGATGCCACGCACGCGCGGGCGCCGGGTGGAAGGTGGGGTGATAGGCAGGCGGAGCCGCCGGCCGGGGCGTGAACTGCGGCGCCACGGGCCGGTACATCGGCGGCGGGGAGCGCGGCGGGGCGTACCTGTCGTGCAGGCCCAGCACAGGGCTCGGCCGCTGTGGCGCAAAAGCGGGCTGCGCCCGATACATCGGCGGTGCCGAACGCCACCGCGGCGCCGCCACGAATCCCCCACCCGCGGGGCGCTGGAGCCAGGGCGCGCGCGCCATCGGATGCGGCGGCAGCGCCGCGCCGCGCTGCGGCGCCCGCGGCGGGACGGGCAAACGGTTCACCGGCGCGATATCCGGTGCCAGACGCACCGTACCGGCCGGGGTGTTCGAGCGCAGCCGCGCCCACTGCATCGCGCTCAGCGGGCGGCCTCCATTGGCGCGGATGAGCGCCTGCTGGCGATCGAAGGAGACGGCGGCGCGCGCCGGCAGCAGCCGTGCGACCACCGGCCGATGGGTCAACTGGCGTGGCGGCACCCGCGCGGTGCGCAGCGGGGCGCCGAAGACGCTCCGTCGTGTCGGCGTCACGGCCGGCGCATCGGGGGTGAGCCGCATATCGAGCTGGCCACGCCGCGTGAAGACGACGCTATGGGTATCGGCCGCCTGTGCGGCGCTGAAAGCCGCAAGCGGCATGGCCGTGACGGCACCACGCACGTCCCGATTCCCGTAATGCAAACCGGCGCCACCGCGGCGGTAGGCCGCCGAGACGAGCGCGGCGCTCACGTTGCGTGCGTTCGCCAAATTGACGTTGCGCACGTACGCGCCGCTCACCGCGTAGCCTGGCAGATACACATCTCTCGGCCCGAGCGGCAGCCAGCCGACATGCGGCCGCATGCGCAGACCCGACTGTGGCCCGCGCACCGCGCGCGCGCCGGGGGATCCGCCCCGCGTCCACACCACCTGCGCCGGGGTGTAGATCGGCGCCACGACCCGCGGGCCGGGGACCCAGCACCAGGCGTTGTTCCAATAAGCCCAGCGTCCGTAATGAAACGGCGCAAATCCCCAGGGCTCATCGTCGATCCAGGTCCAGCCCCAGGGGTAGATCCAGACCCAGTGCCCGAAGCGATACGGTGCCCATCCCGTCATGACGTCGGGGAACCAGGCATCGCCCCATTGCGGGGTGTTCTCCCAGCTGCCGTAGGTGTCCAGGTCATAGACCCCGACCATGTTGGCCGGAACGTACTGCGTCACGGTGGGTGCGGCCTGAGCCTCCTCCCGGTCGCGCGCCATCGACCACTCATCGAGCGCATCGGGCACACCGAGGGTGGCGTAGAGCACACTCAGGGTGTTCTCGCCGCTGAAGGTGGCGCTCTGCTGTGCCGCAATGGGGTAGATCTGTCCGCCGCCGCTCGCGAGCGCCTGCCCGCGGATCACTTCGACCCGCGTCATCCGCCCGGAGGCGAAGACATGCACCCGATAGGTGCCGGGGCTCTGCAGCGAGAGTGCCAGATTCGGCGTGTCGACCTCGTCCTGCTCTCCATCCTGAAGAGTACGCACGTGCACGATTATCGTGCCGGCAGTGAGCTGCATCTGCGCGGTGCGCGCATCGAGATTGAGGAAGGAAAAGCCGGTGCGGCTGCCGAGGCGCACCACCGCATCGCCGAGCTCGATTTCGGCCCGCGAGTCCCAGTCGGTCCAGAGACGGTCGCCGATGGTCACCGGGCGGTTCAGTTCGGCGGCGGCCCAGGACTGCGTCCCGGCCGGCTCGAACGACACACTGCCGCCCACGTAGCTCAGGCGCCCGACGCGCGAGGGGGGACTGGTCTGGGCAAAGGCCATGGCCGCAGCCGCCGACCACAGCACGGTCAGCATCGCCAGGACCCCAATTCGCTGCACTCTCATGACGTTGCCCCGCACCCTGCGGCGGACGGCGTCCACGGCGTTGCCGTCGCGCTCTCAGTACCCCCGCTCCTCGCCCAATTATGACACGGCGCTGGAGCCGCGGCAGGGCGGCCCGCGTGGGCCGGTCCGCAAAGCCCGCGGTGCGTTGCGGGACGGACCTCTCAATTGACGCCCCTGGGCCGTGCTCAGGGGCACACGGCGCACCGCCGCACATGCGCTTTCGTAGAATGGCGCCATGCCCACGCCCCGCCTACAGGCACTGCAGGTCTATCCGTTGAAGTCCGCCCGGGGCATCGAGCTGGCGCGGGCGCGGGTCGGGGCGAGCGGACTGGCCTGGGACCGGCACTGGATGGTCGTACGCCCCGACGGCGTCTTCCTCACCCAGCGCACCCATCCGCGCCTGGCACACATCGCCACCGAGTTGACGCCCGACGGGCTGCGCCTGAGCCGCGAGGGCTGTGCACCGCTGCTGTTGCCGTTCGAAGCGCCGCTGCCGGCGCTAGGGGTGCGGATCTGGCGGGATGCGTGCGTCGGGCTCGATGCCGGCGCGCCCGCCGCCGCCTGGGTCGGCGCGCTGCTCGGGGAGCCGGTGCGCGTGGTCCAGGCCCCGCAGCGCCCCGAGCGGCGCGCCGATCCGCACTACGCCGGTCCGGATCCGCCGCCGCTCGCCTTCCCCGATGGCTTTCCGCTGCTGATCTGCACGCAGGCCTCGCTCGATGCGCTGAACGAGCGGCTCGGCGCGCCGCTCTCGATGATCCGCTTTCGCCCGAATCTCATCCTGACGGGGCTCGAGCCATTCGCCGAGGACCGCATCGACACTCTGCGCATCGGCGGGGTGACGCTGCGCCTGGTCAAACCCTGCACCCGGTGCATCATCCCCTCCCGAGATCCGCTCACGGGCCGTCCGGACATCGATCCGCTGCCGGTGCTGCGCGGCTTTCGCTTCGATCCCCAGCTGCGCGGGGTGACCTTCGGCATGAACGCCGTAGTCAGCGCCGGGGCGGGCGAGATGCTCGAGCGGGAGAGCCGCTGCGAGGTGACCTATCGGCCGGCCTAGCCGGTACGGCCCGACGGGCCGCACCACGGCGCTGCCTGCCGATCCGCTACGGTAACGGCCCGGCCTGACGGGCGGCGGGCGCCGCGATGGTGATGCCGCGGCGCTTCAGCTGCGCAACGATCAGGCGAGCACTGGGATCGCCCGCATCGGCGAGTCCTCGGGTGTCCCCGGCAAGGGTCGTGAGCGCCGCGCGCAACCGCAGCGCCTGCACGACTCGCGGCTGCTGCTCGTGCAGCGTGCGTGCGAGGCTGGCATGCGCCGCCCCGAGTTCGCGCATCTGGAAGAGGGCCCACCCCAGCACGGCAAGCCCGAGCAGCAGCAGTGGCGCGAACACCCCATGGGCGGCGCAGGGGTGGGCGAGGGCCTCCGGGGCGGCAGCCACCGCAGCGGATGGCGCACTCCTGAGCGCCTCGCGGCCCGCCGCTGCCGACTCACTCCCGCCGAGCGCGGTCGCGGGCCCGCGCGGCGCAAGGGGGACCGCCACGCCCGGTCGCTGCACCTCACTCATGATGCGCTCCGCGGTGCCCGCCCGCCCCCGCGGGCGCAGGCGCCGCAGCGCGTCCCCCGAGGGGGCCGGCCACCGCCGGCTGGACCCGCACCTGCAACCCCTGGCGCGCCAGCACCGCCTGCAGCCGCGGGTCATGATTGCGCACCGACAATTGCGCGAGCGCCTGCACCATCTGCCGATACAGGCCCGCCACCGTCGCGCCCTGTTCGATCAGTTGCGCCCGCTGCGCCACCCGCAAGCGCAGTCCCTGGTCGGCCGATGCAAGTGCCATATTGACCCCCACGGCGAGCAGACACGCCGCGCCGAGCGTACAGAGAATCCAGAACTGCAATCGCTTCAACATCGCTCTCACTCCCCGCTGCGCAGCGCGGCGCGGCGCCGGCGCGTCAGCGCCAACAGCAACCCCGTGCCGGCGGCAAACAGCGCCAGAGTGCCGGGCTCCGGCAGACTCGTGCCACCGCCGGTCACGATATCGCCCTCCACCGAGAGCGTGAGGTTCTGCTGATACGGGCTGTAACTGGCGCCCTGATAGAACCCCATGCCGTTGAGCGAAATCGTATCGTTGAACGCCCCGAGCGTACCGGTGTCGACGGACAGACCGAGCCCGGCGAGCGCCCCCTGTGCGCCCAGACAGAAGGCATAGGACGCTGAGTTGCAGCTCTGGGCGGTCCAGTTCGCGCCGTTCAACGACAGATCCGTCAGCGACTGCCAGGCGAACGTACCGCCGAAGTTATCCGCCGGCCCGCTCACCTGGTTCAGCACGCTCAGCAGCGAGCTCACCGTGCTGCCTTGGGTGAGCGCCCCGAGGTTCAGCGTATAGCTCGCGCCGTTGTGGCTCAGCAGGCCGCTGCCGGCGGTGAGCTGGAAGGTCGCATTGGCGTAATTGTTCACCTGACCACTGACGGCGATCCCGATCGTGGCGAGCTGCAGGTCCGTCAACTGCGCATCGTGACTCGCCCCGGTGAACTGCGCCGTGCCGGAATACACCCCCGCCACATCGGTCTGCATACCGACCGTGAGGCTGCCGTCATTGGTCTGTCCCGCCACCACGCCCGAGCCGAGCGTCCCGCCGGCGCTGAGGGCCGCCGAGCTACCCGGGGCCATGGCGAAACTCCCGGTGAGCGTATCGTTCAGGGCCGTCTGCGCTGCGGTGTTGCTCACCGCGACGGCTTGATCGGCCACCGTCTGCCCGACGTGCACCACGCCGAAATTGACCGCACCACTGCCGAGTTGCTCCACCGCGGCGGTGTACACATCCCCCTGAAGGTGCACGGAGGCGCTGCCGACGCCCACCGCCTGGGCCTGGTCGATCAGACCGTTGGACAGGAAATTGACCGTCTGGGTGCCGTTGAACACCCCGGCGGCGGCGGTGGACAGTCCGACCTGCAGCGAGTGGGCGTCCGTCGCTCCGGCGGCGAGGTTGCTGATCGCCCCGCCCTCCGTCCAGCCCTGCGGCGCTGTGCCGAGCGAGGCCGCCAACCCCTCCGTATAGGCATCCGGCGAGACGTTGGTCACGCTGATCGGAGCACTCGGCGCACGGTCACCGACGCGAGCGGCCAGTGTCACGGTACCGGTCGTCACGACCGGATTGGCCAGCCGGTACACATTGCCGCTCACCGCGACATACTGCTGCGGCAGACTCATCGTGCAGTGGGTGCCGCACCCGCCGATATTGCTCGCATCGGAGATAAGGCCCAGCGTCGCGAGCCCGCTGACATGTCCCGCGGTGGCCGTATCGATCCCGACCTGCAATGCCGTGTCGCTGGTCTGCCCGGGGTCCAACCCGGTGAAACTCCCGGTAGCCGTGACGCCCGAGCCCCCGGAGATGCTCGCATCGAGCGCCGCCTGCGGCGCGGCGCTCGCCTGGTTGGTGACACTCACGTACCCCGTGGGTGAGGTGGAGTTCTGCCGAACGTTACCGAGCTGGATGGGCGCGTTGTTGACCACCGGATCGGCCGCGTTCACCACATTCACATTCGCCGCAATCGCCCCATCGACCGGCACATTGGCCGTCCCGACCAGCGCCGTCCCGAGACCATCGCTGTGCCCGCCGACGGTGCCGGCGGTGTAGAAATTCACCCCGATACCACTTTGAATCGTGCCGGCGCGAGTGCCGGTGACGGAGATGCTCATCGCCGAGTCATTCGTGGCGCCGGCCGCGAGCGCGCTGATCGAGCCGTTGCCGCTGATGCTCGCAGCACCGCTCCCGCCGTTGGCGCCGGCGGCCCCGAAGCTCGCGTTCAGATCCTCCACATAGCCGCTCGGACCGCTCGCGACGTTGCTGATGCTCAGCGCCGAGCTGGTGACCGTCTGCCCGACCTGAATAGTGCCGAAATCATACGTATCCGGATGGGCGCTGGTGTTGTTCAGCTGACCGCTCGCCGCCTGATAGGCCGCGCCCTGGATGCTCAGCGTCTGGGTGTTCGTGTTGTCGAAATTGTTCACCACATGCACCGCCTGACCGGTGAGCGCCCCGGCGCTGCTCGCCGTGAAGGTCACCGTGTACGGGGCGCTCGCGCCGCCGGCGCTCACCGGACCCCAGTTCTGCGCCGTCACACCGCTGCCGGAGAGCCGGCCATCGGTGATGTTGCCCCCATTGACCGCGGTCTGAATCGCCCCGAGCAGCGCCGGGCCGGCGCTGTTGGCGTTGCCGATCGCGTAGCTCGCCGCGGCGCTCGTGCCCACGCGCAGATTGCCGAAATCGATCACGGCGTTGCCGGCGCTCGGCGCACCGCCGTTCACGGCGAGCGTCTGCGCGCTCTGGGGCGTCGCCCCCGCGGCGAGGATCTCGCCGGTGCCGCTGATGCCGGCATGATTGTCGTAGGCGTTACCGACCCCGGCGGCCGCGTTCTGGTACGACCCGGTGACGGTGATGGTGTGGCCATTGAGGGCGAGCGCGCCATCGTTCACCAGAGTGCCCGCGGTGCTGTTGGCCCCGAGAGACAGCGTGCCGGTGGCATCGGTCTGCATCGTGCCGCCGCCGCGAAAGCCCCCGGCGAGGCTCAGTGTCCCGCCGCTGGCGAGCAGCGTGCCGCTATTCTCGACCGTCGGGACGACGCTGCCATAGCCATTGAGGGTGCCGGCGTTGTCGACTGCGCTCGTGGCGACCGTGCCGCCCTGCAGGTCGAGCGCGGCGCCGGGCTGATTGGCGAGCGCGCCGTTGCCCTGAATCTCTCCGCCGAGGCTGAGCGTCCCTGAGTTCGTCAGCGCGTTGCCCGCCTGCGCGAAGTTGACCACATCGATCACCGTGCCGGTCGCGGCGGCGAGGGTGCCGGAATTGACGAGGGTCCCGCCGGTGGTGAGCCGGTCACCTGCGGTGCTCAGGGTGAGCGCAGCGGCGCTGTTCACCGTGACGTTGGTGCCGACGGTGAGCGCCGCCGGGGCGCTGCTCTGATAGTTCAGCGCATTGCCCTGCTGCACCACCAGACTGTTGATCGTGCCGTCCTGATTGAGCACGACGGTGCTGCCGGTCGGCCCGCCGAGCGTCACGTCCGAGTAGGACAGCGGCCCCGCGCCGCTGCTCCAGCCCGCCGCGCCGCTCCAGGTGCCCGCGCCGCCCGTCCAGTTCTCCACGGTCGTACTCGGCGTCGCCACCGTCGCGAGCTGAATGTTGCCCGAGTACTCGTTGTAATTGACATCGAGCGTGGTGCCGTTGCCGAGGTTCAGATAAGTCGGATGGGTGCTCGGCGTCGCGCCGCCGCTCTGCACCGCCTGGAACAGGCCGCTCATCGCTCCGGGCTGATAGGTCATCACCGTGTAGGTCTTGCCCGGGGCGAAGGTCAGCCCGTTGATGGCGTTGGCCTGCAGCGTGCCGCCCTGCAGCTGCACCGGCCCGCCGACGGCGATGAGTGTATTGCCCGCCGGGCTCGCCCCGGCATAGGTGGTGACCACACCCGTGGCCGTATTGGTCAGCGCCCCGGTGATGGTGAGGGTGCCGGGCTGAGCACCGACCCCGCCGATGAGCGTGGCCGCATTGGTGAGGTTGCCGACGATGGAGCCGGTGCCCTGCAACGACCCACCGTCATTCAGCACATTCGCCGCACTCAACGTCCCGACCACGACCGTGGAGCCGGCGCTTTGCGTATAGGCATTGCCGTTCGCCACGTGCACCACGCCTGCGTTGCCGATGCTCACGCTGCCGGCGGTGTTCGCCGCGCCCTCGATCTGTAGAGTCCCGATCACCCCCGCGGCGGCATTGCCCTGCACGATGACCGTGCCGCTGGCCGTGTTGTCGAAGGCGCCGGTCACCGTCAGCTGATCCGCGCTCGTCATGCCACCGTTGCCGACATCGACGCCACCATTGCCGAAGTAGCCGCTCGAGGCGTTGGTGAGCGGCCCGCCGATGGTCACCTGGCTACCGCCGGCACCGCCGTAGTAATCGACCTTCAGACCGCCTCCGTTCCCACCGCCGCCCACGGTGAGCGGCCCGCTCGTGCTCACCACGGCCCCGTCGCGCAGGTCGAGCTGACCGTTCGAGGCAATGCTCGTCAGTCCATCGAGCGCGCTGTTGCTGTTCGTCGCGCCGACCTCGGCATAGGCGTTCGCGCCATTGATATAGAGGTTTCCGCTGTTCGCCCCGCCATCACCGATCTGCGTGATGCCGCCGCTGCCCCACTGCAGCTCGGCGCCCCCGACGTTGCCCACGAG
>JAKCDC010000038.1 GCA_021838635.1 Pseudomonadota bacterium | reverse complement strand
CGACAACATCAAGATGACGGTCGACCTGATTGCGCCGATTGCGATGGAGGATGGTCTGCGCTTCGCGATTCGCGAAGGCGGCCGCACCGTCGGTGCCGGCGTCGTCGCAAAGATCCTGAAGTAAGAGTTCCAGTCACACAGGCCAGTAGCTCAATTGGCAGAGCAGCGGTCTCCAAAACCGCAGGTTGGGGGTTCGATTCCCTCCTGGCCTGCCAGCCGATGACATGACAGACGAAAACAAAATCGACGCGATCGGCACAGCCGACAAAGTGAAGTTGTGGGTGGGCGTGCTCGCGGTCGCCGCGGGCATCGCCGCCTACTACCTCCTTGGCACCCAGTCGAGCTGGTTGCGTTGGCTGTACGTGGTTGGCGGCATTGCCGTCGGAGTGCTGGTCGTGGCGTTCTCGCGCTACGGTGGCGAGTTCCGCGCGTTCGCGGTGAGCGCACGCACGGAGCTGCGCAAAATCGTCTGGCCAACCCGCAATGAGACCACCATGACCACCGTCGTGGTGTTCGCGTTCGTGGCGATCTCGGGCCTGTTCTTCTGGGGCCTGGATTTGGTGCTCGCCTGGGCGACCCGTGCGTTGACTGGACAAGGGGGCTGATCCGTGGCGTTGAGATGGTACGTGGTGCACGCCTACTCGAACTTCGAGCATCGGGTTGCTGAGTCGCTCCAGGAGCGGGTCAAGCGCGCGGCGCTGGAGCATAAGTTCGGCGAGATCTTGGTGCCGACCGAAGAAGTGGTCGAGATGCGCGACGGCCACAAGCGCCGCAGTGAGCGCAAGTTCTACCCGGGCTACGTCCTGGTGCACATGGAGATGGACGAGGACACCTGGCACTTGGTGCGCGAGGTGCCGAAGGTGCTCGGCTTCATCGGTGGCACGCCGGAGAAGCCCGCCCCGATCACCGACCGCGAGGCGATGCAGATCCTGCGACGTGTGGAGGAAGGCGCGGAGAAGCCACGGCCGAAGGTGCTGTTCGAGCCGGGTGAAGTGGTGCGCGTGACCGACGGTCCGTTCAACGATTTCAACGGTGTCGTTGAGAGCGTCAATTACGAAAAGAGCCGCCTGCAGGTGGCGGTACAAATTCTGGGGCGTTCGACGCCCGTGGAACTCGACTTCTCGCAGGTCGAGAAGGCCTAGGACGGCCGCAGGTGTTCGGCGCGGCCCCTCGCCCCCTGGCGAGCGGCGGCGCCCGCAGGAGTGATCGGGTCGCGCCCGCCGCGCGGTCCGGGTAGAGCCGGCCGCAGGGCCGGGCGAGGCGGCCCGCACGGCCGTAGCAAGGGCGCAAGCCCACGGAATCCACGACGGGGAGCCTGATCGGCGTTTGAACCCGGGAGAGATCGATGGCGAAGAAAGTCCAAGGCTACGTGAAGCTGCAGGTGCCCGCGGGCTCTGCAAATCCCTCACCGCCCATCGGGCCGGCACTCGGCCAGCAGGGCGTGAACATCATGGAGTTCTGCAAGCAGTTCAATGCGCAGACGCAGAAGCTCGAGAAGGGTCTGCCGATTCCGGTGGTGATCACCGTGTACGCCGACCGCAGCTTCACGTTCGTGATGAAGACCCCGCCGGCCGCGGTGTTGATCCGCAAGGCCATCGGCATCGAGAAGGGCAGCGGCACGCCCAATACCGCCAAGGTGGGCAAGATCAACCGCAAGCAGCTCGAGGAAATTGCCAAGACCAAGCAGCCTGACCTGACCGCGGCCGATCTCGAGGCCGCCGTGCGCACCATCGCCGGCAGCGCGCGCAGCATGGGCGTGGACGTGGAGGGCTGATCATGGCACTGAGCAAGCGTTTGAAGAATTGGCAGGGCAAGATCGCCCCGGGCAAGTACTACCCGGCCGACGAGGCGTTCCAGCTGGTCAAGGAACTGGCCAAGGCCAAATTCGATGAGACCATCGACGCGGCGGTCAATCTCGGTATCGATGCGAGCAAGTCCGACCAGCAGGTGCGCGGCTCGACCGTGATGCCGCACGGCACCGGCAAGACCGTGCGCGTGGCGGTGTTCACCTCCGGGAAGAACCAGGAACTCGCCAAGGCCGCCGGCGCCGACGTGGTCGGCCTGGAGGATCTGGCGGCCCAGGTCAAGGCCGGACAGATCAATTTCGACCGCGTGATTGCCAGCCCCGACGCCATGCGCGTCGTCGGCCAGCTCGGCCAGATCCTCGGCCCGCGCGGCCTGATGCCGAACCCGAAGGTCGGCACAGTGACCCCGGACGTCGCCACGGCTGTGAAGAACGCCAAGGCCGGTCAGGTGACGTACCGCGTCGACAAGGCCGGTATCGTGCACTGCACGATCGGCAAGGCGAGCTTCGAAGTCAGCGCCCTGCGCGACAACCTCGCGGCCCTGATCGCCGATTTGCACAAGGCCAAGCCGGCTGCGGCCAAGGGCCAGTATCTGAAGCGCGTGACGATCTCCTCGACCATGGGGCCGGGAGTGATGGTCGATCACGGCTCGCTGAACGTTTGAGACGAGTTTGATGCGGGCCGGTCCGCGCTCATGGGGCCGGCCATCATCGAAGACCGCAGGCGAGGGGATGACCCTCTTAATGAACGCCTGCGCAGATGGTGAACCGCTGATCGCACCGAGGTTCGTCCTCGAGGCGTGAGGGGTCACCGCCGCCGCAGTGCAGCCGCAAGGCCGCGCCGCGGCGGAGACGATGGGGAAGTGAGCCGGAATGCCGGCCGCTTCATTCGTAAACCGTGATCTTCTCACCCAACAGGAGAGAAGGAATGGCACTTAACCTGGATGACAAGAAGGCGCTGGTAGCCGAGGTGGCCGAAGTGGCTGCCGTCGCGCAGTCCGTTGTGGCTGCCGAATACCGTGGCCTGACGGTCGGACAGATGACGGAGCTGCGTGCCAAGGCGCGTGCCCAAGGGGTGTACCTGCGTGTCGTGAAAAACACGCTGGCCCGCCGGGCGTTCGCCGGCACCACCTTTGAGTCGGTAGGACCGAAGCTCAAAGGACCGCTCGTGCTCGCATTTTCGAAGGACGATCCGGGCGCCGCTGCGCGCTTGGTGAAGGACTTCGCGAAGACGAACGAGAAGCTCTCGGCGACTCTGGTTTCGCTCGGCGGGCAGGTATTGCCGGCTGAGGATCTCGACCGGGTTGCCAGTCTGCCCACTCGCGAGCAAGCGCTCTCGATGCTGCTCGGCGTAATCAAAGCGCCGATTCAGAAGTTCGTTGCGACGCTGGCGGAACCGCCGGCGAAGCTCGCCCGTACTCTGGCTGCGGTCCGCGACCAGAAACAGGCCGCGTAACGCCGCGTCTTTTTGTCCAATTCGAATCTGCGGAGAATCAACATGGCTGTCAACAAAGACGAAATTCTCGATGCGATTTCCAAGATGTCCCTGATGGAGGTGGTCGAACTCATCTCCGCCATGGAAGAGAAGTTTGGTGTGACTGCTGCGGCCCCGGTGGCCATGGCGGCCGCTCCGGCTGCCGGCGGCGCCGCTGCCGCTCCGGCCGAAGAGAAGACCGAGTTCACCGTCATCCTGAAGGAATACCCGGCGGACAAGAAGGTCACGGTCATTAAGGTGATTCGCGAGATCACCGGCCTCGGCCTGAAGGAAGCGAAGGACCTGGTCGAGGCCGTGCCCTCGACCGTCAAGGAAGCGGTCTCCAAGGCTGATTCCGAAGGCTTCAAGAAGAAGCTGGAGGAAGCCGGCGCGAAGGTGGAAATCAAATAAGGCGAAGGTCCGGGGCCGCTTGTGCGGTCCCGGACCGGATCCTTGGGGCGAATGCCCCGCAGGGCCGCACCGTCGGCGCCGACGAGGCGCAGGCGGAGCCGCCCGAAACGGCGCCCGGGATGGGTGCGCGCGAGGAGGTCCACGGAAGGCTGCTTGATGGACGAACGCAATTATTTCCTGAGGTGAACCCGAGATGGCTTATTCCTTTACCGAGAAGAAGCGCATCCGCAAGAACTTCGGCAAGCAGCCGGGCATTCTGGACACGCCGTATCTGCTGGCCATTCAGCTCGACTCCTACCGCACGTTCCTGCAAGCCGAACGCGCCGAGGACGCGCGCGACCCAGTGGGTCTGCACGCTGCGTTCAAGAGCGTGTTCCCGATCACGAGCTATTCCGGAAACGCTTCTCTCGAGTACGTCAGCTATCGGCTCGGCGAGCCGGGATTCGACGTCAAGGAGTGTCAGCTGCGCGGTCTCACGTACGCCGCGCCGCTGCGCGTCAAAGTGCGCTTGATCGTGCTCGACAAGGAAGCGCCGGGTGCAAAGAAGCCCGTCAAGGATGTGCGCGAGCAGGAGGTCTATCTCGGCGAACTGCCGCTGATGACCGACAACGGCACGTTCATCATCAACGGTACCGAGCGCGTCATCGTCTCGCAGCTGCACCGCTCCCCGGGCGTGTTCTTCGATCACGACCGTGGCAAGACGCACTCCTCGGGCAAGCTGCTGTTTTCCGCGCGCATCATTCCTTATCGTGGCTCCTGGCTCGACTTCGAGTTCGACCCGAAGGACTGCCTGTTCGCGCGCATTGACCGCCGACGCAAGCTGCCGGTCACGATCATCCTGCGTGCACTCGGCATGAGCGACGAGGAGATCCTCGCGACATTCTTCGATACCAACGCCTTTGACCTCAGTGCCGACGAGGTGGCGCTGCAGCTGGTGCCGCAGCGTCTGCGCGGTGAGACCGCCACGTTCGAGATCCGCATCGGCGAGAAGGTGATCGTCGAGGAGGGCCGGCGCATCACCGCGCGGCACGTGCGTCAGCTCGAGGACGCCAAGGTCACCCGTCTGCGCGTCCCGCGCGAATACCTCTACGGCAAGGTCCTCTCCCACGACGCGGTCAACACCGAGACCGGTGAGATCATTGCCAAGGCCAATGAGGTCCTCACCGCCGCATCCGTCGAGAAGCTCATCGAGGCGGGCATCGGTTCGGTGCACACGCTGTACGTGAACGACCTGGATCGCGGTCCGTACATTTCGGACACGCTGCGCATCGATCCCACCAAGTCGCGCTTTGAGGCGCTGGTGGAAATCTACCGAATGATGCGCCCCGGTGAGCCGCCGACCCGTGATGCCGCGGAGAATCTGTTCACCAATTTGTTCTTCAACACCGAGCGCTACGATTTATCTGCCGTCGGCCGCATGAAGTTCAACCGCCGGGTCGGCCGCGAGGCGATCGTGGGCCCCGGCATTCTGTACGACAACAAGTACTTCGGCGCCCGCACCGATGAGACTGCCAAGCATCTGGTCGAAGAGCAGGGCGAGACGTCTGACATCATCGATGTGCTGAAGGTCCTGATCGACATCAGAAACGGCAACGGCCAGGTCGATGACATCGATCACCTGGGCAACCGCCGCGTCAGAAGCGTCGGCGAGATGGCCGAGAACGCGTTCCGCGTCGGCCTCGTGCGCGTCGAGCGCGCGGTCAAGGAGCGCCTGACGGTCGCGGAGACCGAGCCGCTGATGCCGCAGGAGCTGATCAACGCCAAGCCGGTGGCGGCGGCGGTGAAGGAGTTCTTCGGCTCCTCGCAGCTCTCCCAGTTCATGGACCAGAACAATCCGCTCTCCGAGGTGACGCACAAGCGCCGCGTCTCGGCGCTCGGCCCGGGCGGCCTGACCCGTGAACGCGCCGGCTTCGAGGTGCGTGACGTGCACCCGACTCACTATGGCCGCGTCTGCCCGATCGAGACGCCGGAAGGTCCGAACATCGGTCTGATCAACTCCCTCGCCGTGTACGCGCGCACCAATCGGTACGGGTTCCTCGAGACTCCGTACCGGCGCGTCGAGAACGGTCGGGTGACGGACCAGATCGATTACCTCTCGGCGATTGAAGAGGGCAACTACGCCATTGCCCAGGCCAATGCCGCTCTGGGTGCGCACGGGGAGCTCAGCGACGAGCTGGTCTCGTGCCGGTTCCAGAACGAATTCACGCTCATGCAGCGCGAACAGATCAACTACATGGACGTGAGCCCGAAGCAGACGGTCTCGGTGGCCGCCTCGCTGATCCCCTTCCTTGAGCACGACGACGCGAACCGCGCGCTGATGGGTTCGAACATGCAGCGCCAGGCGGTGCCAACGCTGCGCGCCGAGATGCCGTTTGTCGGCACCGGCATGGAACGGGCGGTGGCGATCGATTCCGGCGTGACTGTCGTTGCCAAGCGCGGCGGTGTGGTCGATTCGGTCGACGCCTCGCGCATCGTGGTGCGGGTGAACGACGAGGAGACGACTGCGGGCGAGCCGGGCGTCGACATCTACAATCTGACCAAGTACACGCGCTCGAATCAGAACACCTGCATCAACCAGCGCCCGCTGGTCAACGGTGGCGACGTGATTGCGCGCGGCGACGTGCTGGCCGACGGACCTTCGACTCACCTCGGAGAGCTCGCGCTCGGGCAGAATCTGCTGGTCGCGTTCATGCCGTGGAACGGCTACAACTTCGAGGACTCCATCCTCATTTCCGAGCGCGTGGTGCAGGAGGACCGTTTCACCACGATCCACATCGAGGAGCTGACCTGCGTCGCTCGCGACACCAAGCTCGGACCGGAGGAGATCACCGCCGACATCCCGAACGTCGGCGATGCGGCGCTCGCCAAGCTCGATGAGGCGGGTATCGCCTACATTGGCGCGGAAGTGAAGGCCGGGGACATCCTGGTCGGCAAGGTCACGCCCAAGGGCGAGACGCAGCTGACTCCCGAGGAGAAGCTGCTGCGCGCGATCTTCGGCGAGAAAGCCTCCGACGTGAAGGACACCGGGCTGCGTGTGCCGCCGGGCATGGATGGCACCGTGATCGACGTCCGGGTGTTTACACGCGACGGCGTGGAGAAGGACTCGCGGGCGCTCTCGATCGAGAAGGCCGAGATTGAGCGGGTACGCAAGGACCTTGCCGATCAGCAGCGTATCCTCGAGGACGATCTGTACCAGCGCGTGCGCGCCATGCTGATCGGCCAGAATGCCGCCGGCGGACCGAAGCGACTGAAGGCGGGCGCGGCCGTGAGCGCCGAGTACCTCGATGAGCTGCCGCGCGAGAACTGGTTCGAGATCCGCCTGCAGGATGAGGAGGCAAATTCGCAGCTCGAGCAGGCTGCCGAGCGGCTGCAGACCCAGCGCAAGGCCTTCGAGAAGCGTCTGGAGGACAAGAAGGCCAAGATCACCCAGGGTGATGATCTTGCCCCAGGCGTGCTCAAGATGGTCAAAGTCTATCTCGCCGTGAAGCGCCGCGTGCAGCCGGGCGACAAGATGGCCGGTCGTCACGGCAACAAGGGTGTGATTTCCACCATTGTGCCGGTCGAGGACATGCCGTACCTCGAAGACGGTACGCCGGTCGACATCGTGCTGAACCCGCTCGGCGTGCCCTCGCGTATGAACGTCGGCCAGGTGCTGGAGACGCACCTCGGCTGGGCTGCCAAGGGACTCGGCCTGAAGATCGGGCGCATGCTCGAACGCCAGGCGGCGGAAGCCGATCTGCGCGGCTTCCTAAAGGAGGTCTACAACAAGACCGGTGGACAGCCCGAGGATATCGATAGCCTCGGCAGCGAAGACCTGAAGCGGCTGGCCGGCAATCTCTCGCACGGTGTGCCGATGGCGACGCCCGTGTTCGACGGGGCGAGCGAGGCTGAAATCAAGCGCATGCTGGAGCTCGCGGATCTGCCGACGAGCGGCCAGATGTATCTGTTCGACGGGCGTACCGGCGAGCGCTTCGATCGCGCGGTGACGGTCGGCTACATGTACATGCTGAAGCTGAATCACCTGGTTGATGACAAGATGCACGCCCGCTCCACCGGCCCGTACAGCCTCGTCACCCAGCAGCCGCTCGGCGGCAAGGCACAGTTCGGTGGCCAGCGCTTTGGCGAAATGGAGGTCTGGGCGCTCGAGGCCTACGGCGCTTCCTACACGCTGCAGGAGATGCTGACGGTCAAATCCGACGACGTGAACGGTCGCACCAAGATGTACAAAAACATCGTGGACGGCAATCACCAGATGGATGCGGGCATGCCCGAATCCTTCAATGTGCTCGTCAAGGAAATCCGCTCGCTCGGCATCAACATGGAGCTGGAGCAGGACTGATCACGGTGCGCCGTGAGGAGAACATGCGATGAAAGACCTTCTTAAGTTTTTCAAGACCAACGCTCCGGTTGAGCAGTTCGATTCGATCAAGATCGGATTGGCCTCCCCGGAGATGATCCGCGCTTGGTCGTACGGGGAAGTCAAAAAACCCGAGACCATCAACTACCGCACGTTCAAGCCGGAGCGTGATGGTCTGTTCTGTGCGAAGATTTTCGGACCGGTCAAGGACTACGAGTGCTTGTGCGGCAAGTACAAGCGCCTGAAGCACCGCGGCGTCGTTTGCGAAAAGTGCGGCGTGGAAGTCACGCAGGCCAAGGTGCGTCGCGAGCGCATGGGGCACATCGAGCTGGCGAGTCCGGTCGCGCACATCTGGTTCCTGAAGTCATTGCCGTCGCGCATCGGCCTGATGCTCGATATGACGCTGCGCGAGATCGAGCGCGTGTTGTATTTCGAGGCCTTCGTGGTGATCGATCCGGGCATGACGCCCCTGCAGCGTGGACAGCTGCTGACCGACGAGATGTACCTCGAGGCGATCGAGGAGCACGGCGACGAGTTCGACGCGCGCATGGGCGCGGAGGCGGTCTACGAGCTGCTGCACAGCATCGATTTGGCCTCCGAGCTCACCAAGGTGCGCGAGGAGATGCAGTCGACCTCCTCGGAGACGAAGCTCAAGCGCCTCTCCAAGCGCCTGAAGCTCATCGAGTCGTTCATCGAGTCCGGCAACAAGCCGGAGTGGATGGTCATGACCGTGCTGCCGGTGCTGCCGCCGGATCTGCGTCCACTGGTGCCGCTTGACGGCGGTCGGTTTGCGACGTCGGATTTGAACGACCTGTATCGCCGCGTCATCAATCGCAACAATCGCCTACGCCGCCTGCTCGAACTCAACGCGCCCGATATCATCGTGCGCAACGAGAAGCGCATGCTGCAGGAGGCAGTGGACGCACTACTGGATAACGGTCGGAGAGGCCGTGCCATCACCGGCACGAACAAGCGGCCTTTGAAGTCGCTGGCCGACATGATCAAGGGCAAGCAGGGCCGCTTCCGCCAGAATCTGCTCGGCAAGCGCGTCGATTACTCGGGCCGCTCGGTCATCGTGGTGGGCCCGCAGCTGCGTCTGCATCAGTGCGGTCTGCCGAAGAAGATGGCGCTCGAGCTGTTCAAGCCGTTCATCTTCCAGAAGCTGCAGTTGCGCGGGGAAGCGTCGACGATCAAGGCCGCCAAACGGCTCGTCGAGCGCGAGGGACCGGAAGTCTGGGACATCCTCGAGGAGGTCATCCGCGAGCATCCCGTGCTGCTGAACCGCGCGCCGACGCTGCACCGCCTGGGTATCCAGGCGTTCGAGCCGCAGTTGGTTGAGGGCAAGGCCATTCAGCTGCACCCGCTGGTGTGCACCGCGTTCAACGCCGACTTCGACGGCGACCAGATGGCCGTGCACGTGCCGCTGTCGCTCGAGGCACAGCTCGAGGCGCGCGCCTTGATGATGGCCTCGAACAATATTCTCTCGCCGGCCAACGGTGATCCGATCATCGTGCCGTCGCAGGACGTTGTGCTCGGGCTGTACTACATGACGCGCGAGCGTATCGGCGCGCGCGGCGAGGGCATGCTGTTTTCCGACGTGCATGAAGTGCATCGCGCCTACGAGAGCCGCTCGGTTGATCTGCAGGCCAAGGTGCGCGTGCGCATCAAGGAGCATGTGAACGGCAACGATCGGATCCGCGTGGTTGAAACCACCGTGGGTCGCGCGCTGCTGCTGGAGGTGCTGCCAAGAGGCATGTCCTTCGACCTGATCAACCAGGACATGACGAAGAAGGCGATCTCGGCCACCATCAATGCGAGCTACCGCACGCTCGGGCTGAAGGAGACCGTGATCTTCGCCGACCGGCTGATGTACACCGGTTTCCATTACGCGACCCGTGCCGCCGTGTCCTTCGGTATCGACGACATCGTCATCCCCGAGCAGAAGCCGCGGATCATTGCCAACGCCGACCGTGAAGTGAAGGAGATCCAGGATCAGTACGCCTCGGGTCTCGTGACCAACGGGGAGCGCTATAACAAGGTCGTGGATATCTGGTCACGCGCCAATGACCAGGTGGCCAAGGCGATGATGGAGAAGCTCGGCAGCGACGAAGTCCGCGACGCCAAGGGCGCCACGGTTCGTCAGAAGTCCTTCAATTCGATCTTCATGATGGCCGACTCCGGCGCTCGCGGTTCCGCGGCGCAGATTCGTCAGCTCGCTGGCATGCGCGGCCTGATGGCGAAGCCGGACGGATCGATCATCGAAACCCCGATCACGGCCAACTTCCGCGAGGGTCTGAACGTCCTGCAGTACTTCATCTCCACGCACGGCGCCCGCAAGGGTCTGGCCGACACGGCGCTGAAGACCGCGAATTCCGGATATCTCACCCGCCGCCTGGTCGATGTGGCGCAGGACCTGGTGGTTACCGAGGTGGACTGCGGTACGCCCCACGGCCTGACCATGACGCCGCTGGTCGAAGGCGGCGATGTGGTAGAGGCCCTTGGGGAGCGCGTGCTCGGTCGTGTCCTGGCCGACGACGTGTTCAAGCCGGGGTCCGAGGACGTGCTCATCGAGCGCGGTACGCTGCTCGATGAGCAGCTGGTGCGTTACCTGGAGCAGGAAGGGGTGGATCAGCTCAAGGTCCGCTCGCCCATCACCTGCAAAACTCGCTACGGCGTGTGCGCGCAGTGCTACGGACGTGACCTGGCCCGCGGTCACCTGATTAGCATCGGCGAGGCGGTCGGGGTCATCGCCGCGCAGTCGATCGGTGAGCCCGGTACGCAGCTGACGATGCGCACGTTCCACATCGGTGGTGCGGCATCCCGGGCGGCGGCGGCGAGCAGCGTCGAGGTGCGCAACAAGGGCACCATTCGCTTCCACCGTTTGAAGACCGTGCAGCATGAGAAGGGCCACCTGGTGGCCGCATCGCGCTCCGGGGAGATCGGTGTGGTCGATGATTTCGGCCGCGAGCGTGAGCGCTATAAGATTCCCTACGGTGCAACGATCACCGTCAAGGAAGGTCATCAGGTCGCCGCCGGACAGGTGGTTGCGACCTGGGATCCGCACACTCACCCGGTGGTGACGGAAGTTGCCGGCTTTGTGCGGTTCCAGGACTTCGTCGACGGCCTGACGGTCACCACCCAGGTCGATGAGGTGACGGGTCTGTCGAGCACCGTGGTGCTCGACACCAAGCAGCGCGGTGGCAAGGATCTGCGCGCCACGATCAAGCTGGTCGATGCCAAGGGCAAGGAAGTCACGTTTGCCAACACCGAGATCCCGGCGGTGTATTCGCTGCCGGCTGGCGCGCTCGTGGCGTTGGAGAACGGTGCGCGGGTGTCCGTCGGTGACGTCATCGCCCGTATCCCGCAGGAGTCTTCCAAGACCCGTGACATCACCGGCGGTCTGCCGCGGGTGGCGGATCTGTTCGAGGCGCGCAAGCCGAAGGATCCGGCGATCCTCGCGGAGAAGTCCGGTACCGTCAGCTTCGGCAAGGAGACCAAGGGCAAGCGCCGGCTGATCATCACCAGCGACGACGGCGACAAGTACGAGGAGCTGATTCCGAAGTGGCGCCAGCTCAACGTCTTCGAAGGCGAGACCGTGGAGCGTGGCGAGGTGATCGCCGACGGCGAGCCGAATCCGCACGATATCCTGCGGCTGCAGGGCGTCGAGGCGCTGGCGAACTATCTGGTGCGCGAGATTCAGGACGTCTATCGCCTCCAGGGTGTGAAGATCAACGACAAGCACATCGAAGTGATCATCCGCCAGATGCTGCGCAAGACCGAAGTGCAGTCTGCGGGCGATACCTCGCTGCTGCGCGGCGAGCAGCTTGATCGGTCCCGTGCCCTCGATATCAACGATCGGGCGGAGCACGACGGCAAGGAACTGGCGGCGTTGCAGCCGGTGCTGCTCGGTATCACCAAGGCGTCGTTGGCGACGGAGTCGTTCATCTCCGCGGCGTCGTTCCAGGAAACCACGCGTGTGCTGACCGAAGCGGCGGTGCGTGGCTTGGAGGACGATCTGCGCGGTCTGAAGGAAAACGTCATTGTCGGCCGGCTCATCCCGGCGGGCACGGGCTTCGCGACACATGCCTCGCGGCGGCGTAGAAATGAGGGAACAGAGCGGCGCAGTTTCATGGAAGTCGGCGGCGGCATTCCGGAGTCCGATGACAGCGGCGCCAGCGAGGAGTCGGAAAGTTCGGCTGGCTGATCCGAGCGGCAAGGCCGCGGGCGGCGCAGGAATGCCACCGGGCGGCTGCACTCAGCACAGGGCCGGCGCAGGCGAGAGTTTGCGCCGGCCCTGTCGTTAGGGTGCTGCCGATCTCAGGACGCAGGTCGTGCGGACGTGGGCACGCCGCGCAGCTGGCGCGCGATGCGCCGGCCGCTCGCACGGGTCACGGTCCACAGCGTCTGGAAGGCCAGCCACACGCAGCCGGCGAACACGACGGCAAACAGTAATGCCTGGCCCGAGAGACCGAAGGTGGGCACCCAGGCCGAAGCGGTTGCGCGCAGCAGGCTCGGATCGGGGTGCCGTGCCAGATACCACACCTGGTGATACAGACTCCCGTGCAGCGCCGACATCGCCTCGTGCAGCTGCCGCACCGACTGGACGAGTTGTTCGATCACGGCGCCCTCGGCATGGATCGGTGCGATCGGACTCGCCAAGTGATAGGCAATCAGTTCGTGCAACCGGCCGCCGAAGAACTGGTTGGCGATTTTCTGCCAGGGGGCGAGGTCGAGCCGTGCCTGATCCAACCGCCCGCCAAGGCGCTGGCGATACTGGGCGAGGAATCCCGGCACCAGTCCGCCGGTCACGACGGCACAGACGAGCAGCACTCGGTCGATCAGTCCGCGCAAGATGAACATCGGTCAGCCTCCTCCGCGCCCCGGGTGCGCCGCTTCGACCGGGCGGCCGCAGCCTGCGGCGTGCCCGTCACGGAGAGTCGGCGCGCGGGGCTGCAATGACATCCGCCTCGAGCGCTTGAACAGCCGAGGCCCCGGAACGAATGGGTCTTCACGCATGCCTTCCCGGTGCTGTTCGAGGAGTGCGGCCATGGCGATGACATCGCCCTGTGGGCGTGGCCTGCCGCGCTCATCTGGATTCGCCATCATCCCTAGCCTGCGCTGCGGCTGAGGTGCCGAACCAGGTCATATCCCAGGCCCACACGGCCATCTCCGCCGCGCCGGAGCTGCTCAGAGGGTCCGCAGCCGCCACCGCTTCGGCTTCTGGCAGCGATTCGGCGTGGATGAGGTAAGCGCCCCCGGATTGATCCAGAAAGGGGCCGTGCGCCGCGAGCAGCCCGCGGCTCCGCAGGGCGTCGAGATAGCTGCGATGCAGTGGCAGGACCTCCGCATCAAAATCCGGTGTGCGCAGCGCCAGAATCAAAAAATGCATCAGCGCGCCTCCGTGGGGTGACGACATACGCGCACCTGGACGACGCGCCGCGGCCTCTAGCTCAGCCGAGCGGCGGGTTTAAGCTGCCGCGTCGATGCAGCGGCCGCAACGCTCGCCAGGCGGTAACCCGAGCGCCAGTCTACCGGGTTCGCGGTGCCTCGTGCCGCAGGGGCTTGCGCTGCGCGGACGGTACGGCCTCCCGCCGACTTACCGTGCGGATGTCCGCCATTGCCTTGCCCTGGGGGCACTGCTATCCTCCATGCAAATGCGAATCAGTCTTATTTGTATCTCCCCAATTCAGCCCTAGTAGGGTCACGCCGGCGCATTGGGGTACGGCGCGGGCCGTTCCGCCGCGCGGATGGGACCCAGGTGAAGCTCGATGGATTCGACCGCTCGCAATCACGCCGTTCGTCCGACTCCTGCGCGCCTGTCCAGCTGGAAGATGTTTCTGGCCGTCATGGGGCCGGGACTGGTCGTCATGCTTGCCGATACCGACGTGGGCAGCATCATCACGGCTGCGCAGAGCGGCGTGCAGTGGGGCTACCGGCTGCTGTTGCTGCAACTGCTGTTGATTCCGGTGCTGTTCGTGGTGCAGGAGCTTACCGTGCGCCTCGGTATCTTCACGGGCCAGGGCCACGGGGAACTGATCCGCAAGACATTCGGTACCGGCTGGGCTTGGCTGTCGGTGTGTGGCCTTGGGGTGGCCACGATCGGCGCTTTGGTCACGGAATTCTCCGGGGTCGCGGCCGTCGGGGAACTGTTCGGTGTCCCGCGTGCGCTCAGTCTGGCGCTCACGGTCGCGGCGCTGCTGACGATCGTGCTCACCGGCAGCTACCGCCGTGTCGAGCGGGTGGCGATTGGACTGGGAATATTTGAGTTCGCGTTCTTCTTCATCGCCTGGCGCGCCCATCCGCACGGTGGCCCGATGGTGAGCGGTCTGCTGCACATGCCGCTCGGTCATAGTGGCTACCTGTACCTGGTGGCCGCCAATATCGGCGCGGTCATCATGCCGTGGATGATTTTCTACCAACAGTCCGCCGTGGCAGACAAAAAGCTTCAGCCGTACCACTACCGGCATGCCCGCCTGGATACGGCGATCGGCTCCATCATTACCCAGGCGGTCATGGCGGCGATTCTCATCGCCGCGGCCGCCACGATTGGCACGTTGCATTCGCACGCCAGTCTCAACTCGATCGGTGACATCACCAAGCTCCTGGTGCCATTCCTCGGCGTAGATGTCGGTCGGGTCGTGTTTGGACTCGGCACGATTGGCGCCGCTTTGGTGGCAGCGATCGTTGCCTCGCTGGCGAGCGCTTGGGGATTCGGCGAGGTCACCGGCTATCGGCACTCGCTGGAGCACCATCCGCTGGACGCTCCGTGGTTTTACGGCATCTACGCCGCAGCCGTGATCGGTGGGGCGGTGCTGGTGGATCTCGCCCCGAACCTCGTCGAGCTCAATATCGGCGTGGAAGTCATGAATGCGCTCATGCTGCCGTTGGTGCTCGGCTTTCTGGTGGCACTTGCGTTTCGTGCGCTGCCGCCGGAGCACCGGCTCAAGGGCGCGTACGCCTGGGTGGTGGTGGCGGTCGCGCTGCTCACCGCCGGACTTGGCGTGTACGGTGGCATCACCGGTACCAGTCTCCTTTGAGTCGCCGCGCAGCCGTGCGTGGCGCGCAAGGAAGGCGACGGTGATTGACGCTTTTCATACCTCGGTATGCGAGGTATAGTTGCCTCATGTCCAAGCGCGACCCGACACTGATGAGCGGCGTACCGGAACTGGTGCTGTTGCGGCTGCTGGCGCAGCGCGAAATGTACGGCTACGACATCGCCCGAGCCTTGAAGCTGCTCAGTCACGAGGCGCTCAGCCTCGGTGAGGGGGTGTTGTATCCGGCGCTGCACGCGCTCGAGGCGCGGGGTCTGCTGCGCTCGCGGTCGCGTCAGGTCGAGGGGCGTATGCGAATTTATTATCAGGCGACGCCCAAGGGCCGCCGACGGCTTGAGCGGCTCGCCGCGAACTGGCGCCGCATGAGCGAGGGTGTGGAGCGCATTCTGGGAGCACACCATGACTGAGTTGCGTTTTCGCGCGCTGCAGCGCGCACTGATCGGACGTGGTGTAGCCGTGCGGCACGCGCGCCGGGCAACGCTCGAACTGCAAGCGCACTTCGAGCAGCTGCGCGCCCAAGGGATCGAGCGCGGCGTTGCGCCGGCCGAGGCTGAACGCCGCGCGCACGAAGCGCTGGGCGGCGACGGGGTGCTCCTCGAGCGCTATGCGGGCCGCAAGGAGCTCAAGGCCTGGTTGTGTCGCTGGCCACTGCTGTGCGTCTTCGGGCCGCTCGCGAGCTTCGCCGCAGCCAGCGTCTCAATCATGGCGCTACTGGTGTTGACGCTCAATGCGCTGCACCTGACTGGGCATCACTACACGGTGCCGGCGCTGGCCGCCACGGTGGTAAATTCCGTGGTCGAAGTCGGGATGCTGTGGGTGTTGCCGGTGAGTGTGGCTGCCCTGTTCGGTGTGCGGGCCTGCGGTCGCCCGATTCCGGTGAGCGGGCTGATCAGCGGGGTACTGTTGGCGTGCTTCGCGGCCCGGTTGATGAACGTTGGACTGATGCTTCCGGTCGCGGGGCACCCCGGCCGCGCGTCGATGGGCTTTCGGATCGCATTCTCGGCCGTCGCAGGTGAACTGACGCCGGCTCTCATCACGACCGCAGTGGCGCTCGCCCCTTACTTCCTCCTGCGGCACCGCCGGATGGCGGCCTCCCCGCCGCTCGGCTGAGCGGAGCGATGCGCGCCGGGCCTCACCGGACCGGACCGGACCGCGGCGCGGTGTCGCGGCCGCGCTGGTGCTGGCGCTGCATGCGGCACTGATCGGCATCTTGTTGGCCCCGCAGACCCGGCCGCCTCGGCGGCGACTGGGTCCGGTGGTTGAGCGGTTGGATCTGCTGCCGCTCGCTGCGGCGACCGCGCGCCCCGTGCGCAGGTCTCGCACGGGGCGCGCCGCACGGCTGGCGCGCAATCGCCCCCCGACCCCGATCGTGCCGCGCCGAGGCGGCGCTGCGCTGCGTGCGCAGACGCCCCGGCCCCCTGCCATCCGGTGGTTCGCCGCGCTACGGCACGTGGCTCGGTCCATCGACGCACGTCGCGCCGCGCCTGTGGTGGCCATCGGCTTCCCTCGCGCGGATCCCTTTCATCAGGCGCCACGCAGGCGTTCCTGGGACGGATGGAACAGGGCCGCGATGCACGGCATCCAGAGGCTGCGATCCGGTGGCTTCGCGGTCACGCTCAACGATCATTGTGCGATCGATTTTGAACCGTTCCCGCTCATCGGGTGTGCGCTCGGCAAGATCCCTGTACCGGGAGATCTGTTCAAGCGCATGCGCCACCGGTCGGCCGGTGGCCTGCCTTAGGGCGACCGTGCCTTAACCAGCCAGAACAGGCCGGTCTGGAGCACGAAGCTTCCGTCCGCCTCGAGCGCGAGCGCCTCCTGTACCTCGCGCGGTGCGGCGCTCTGCAGCGCCCGGATTGCCGCCACCGAGGTCTCGGGCGTGCGCATGCGCGCCACCCACGAGGCGAACTCGATGCGCACGGGCCACTGCCGATATTCGAGTTCGGTGAGCCCCGCCCCGGCAAGCAGCTCGCGCCACTCGCGCACTGAGCGGTCGCGTACGTGAGACGGATCGCGCAGCAACTCCATCGCTTGAAGGTGCGTATCCACGAGCGGGTCCTCGGGTGCGACGACATCGATGATGAGCGCATGACCCAAGGATTCGAGCACTCGACTGATCTCCTGCACCGCGGCCGGCAGGCGCGTCCAGTGATGCGCGCTGTAGCGGGTGCCTACGAGTGCGAAGCTCTCCGGCGCAAAGGGCAGCGATTCGGCACTGCCGCAGCGCACCTCGATCCGGCTCGCCCCGCGCTCTGCAGCAGCGCGCGTCACGGTCGCGAGCATGTTCGCCGATGGGTCGAGTGCCACGACATGCCCGACGTGCGGGGCGATTGCAAAAGACAGATGGCCTGCACCGCAGCCGACATCGAGCGCTCGCTGCAGGCCCCCGCCACACCGTCCAGGAGGTCCTGAGTGTGCTTCAAGTCGGGACCGGCCGCATGCACCGCGCTCAGCAGGTAGGCCTCGGCGCGCGGATCGAACTGAGTGTGAACGGTCTGTTCGTGGGAACGCATGGCCAATCTCCGCGGGGGGCTCGGGCTAGTATGTGCGTGAGATATCCTGGTACAACACTGCTGCGGATACTATTACCGACACTACCCCGATTCTGGCGGTCCGCATGACTTCACACGCACGGCGGGGCGATTTCCCCCGCGGGCGCTCGAGCCTTCCCTCGGCGCCTTTCTGCATCCGCGGCGCGGGCCCTGTCAATACGAGCAGTACACGTTGCAGCCGGCGCTCGATTCGGCCCTGAAACTCACGGTGCTCGTTCCGTGGCCCTGAGTCCGGTGGCGGTTGCCTGGGCGGCCTGCCCGTGCCAGCCTTGGACCTTCGCGTACTGTTCAGGAGGAGTGTGATGCCGAACGATTCCGCGCCGCCCCAAGGGGCGCTGCCCACCCGGGCGCTGGGCAAGACCGGCATGGACATCACCCGCGTCGGGTTCGGCGCATGGGCGGCCGGCGGCACCGAATGGGGATCGGTTGATGATGCGGACTCGGTTCGCGCCATCCGCCACGCGCTCGCATGCGGGATCAACTGGATCGACACCGCACCGATTTACGGCTTCGGGCACTCCGAGGAGATCGTGCGGCGGGCGCTGCAGGGCATGGCCGCCGCCGATCGACCCTACGTGTTCACCAAGTGCGGCCTGGTCTGGGACGAGCAGCGGCTCACGGCGGCCCCGCAGCGGGTGGGCACTGCGGAGAGTCTGCGCCGCGAACTCGACGCCTCGCTGCGCCGTCTCGGGGTCGAGCGCATCGATCTGTACCAGGTGCACCGCCCCGCGGATGACACCGCCCTCGAGGTGTACTGGGAGACGCTGCTCGCCTTCCAGCGGGCCGGCAAGATCCGCGCCGCGGCGCTCTCGAATCATTCGGTCGCGCAGCTCGAGCGGGCTGAGCGGCTCGGGCACGTCGCGTCGCTCCAGCCGCCGTTCTCTGCGATTCGTCGCGAGGAGGCTGCCGAGATCGAGTGGTGCCGGGCGCACGGCACGGGGGTCATCGTGTACAGCCCGATGCAGGCCGGTCTGCTCACCGGTGCATTCACCGCCGAGCGAGCACGGACCCTGCCCGCCACTGACTGGCGCAGCCGCGATCCGTACTTTGCCGGTGAGGCGCTGCAGCGCAACCTGGCATTCGTCGAGGCGCTCAAACCAATCGCGGCGCGCCGTGGTGTGAGCCTCGGGGCGCTCGCGGTGGCGTGGGTGCTTGCCTGGCCGGGTGTCACCGGCGCCATCGTCGGGGCCCGCACCGCGCAGCAGGTCGACGGTTGGATCGGTGGGGCGACCGTGACGCTCAGCGGCGAGGAGCTCGAGCAGATCGCCGCAGCACTCGAGCGCACCGGCGCCGGCAGCGGACCGGTGCGTCCGCCGCGCTGAGCCGGAAGGTCCCCCGGTCCCGGCCGGCAGATGGTTGTTGGGGAGCGCCGGTGGCGCAACAGCGTTGACGGAGTGCGGACATGAAATGCATCCGATTCCATGAACACGGCGGACCTGATGTGCTGCGTGTGGAGGATCTGGAGGTCAGCCGGCCGGCGGCCGGCGAACTCCAGGTGCGCCACACCGCGATCGGCCTGAACTACATCGATGTGTATGACCGCACGGGTCTGTACCCTGGCGAGCTGCCCGGCTGTCCGGGGCGCGAAGCGGCCGGCATCATCATCGCGCTGGGTCGCAACGTGCGCGGCTTCCGGGTCGGCGATCGTGTGGCGTACGTGCACTCCGCGCCCGGCGCCTACTGCGAAGTACGCAACCTTCCGGCGGCGCGCGTGGTGAAAATCCCCAAGGGCATCACCGAGGAGCAGGCTGCGGCCCTGATGTTGAAGGGACTCACCGCGCAATTCCTGCTCCGCCGTACATACCGCGTGCAGCGCGGGGAGGCGATCCTGGTGCATGCCGCCGCCGGTGGGGTTGGCCTGCTCCTCACCCAGTGGGCCAAGGCACTCGGTGCCCGGGTCATCGGCGTCGTCGGTAGCGATGAGAAAGCCGAGCTGGCGCGCAAGCACGGTTGCCGGCATGTGCTGCGCTCGGGGCTCGGTCCGCTCGCACCCGAAGTACGCCGCCTGACCCGCGGCGCCGGCGTCGCGGTCGTTTATGATTCGGTCGGGCGGGACACCTTCATCGATTCGCTCGATTGCCTGCGTCCGCTGGGTCTGATGGTGAGTTTCGGCAACGCCTCAGGACCGGTGCCGCCGATCGCCCCGCTCGAACTGAGCCGCCGCGGCTCGCTGTTCCTGACCCGTCCGACGCTGTTCAATTACATTGCCAGCCGCGAACAGCTCGATGCCGCCGCGCGCGATTTGTTCAGCGCCGTCAAGAAAGGCGTATTGCGGGTGCGGATCGGACAGCGCCACCCGCTCACGGAGGCAGCTCGGGCGCATCGGGATCTGGAGGCGCGCCGCACCACTGGCTCGACGGTGTTGATTCCGTGACGCTGCGGCGCAGAGCCGGCCCGCGCCGGGCGGATCGGCTCTGCGCCGGGCCAGCGCGGGGCGCGGCCGTTACACCCCGTCCGTATCCAACAGCGCGAGCGTCCGCGGGTCGTCGACTCCGTTGAAGGAGTGCTCGAGCGCGGCGCGGAACACCGAACCGTAGCGCAGAGCCTGCGCACGGCGTGCCGCGCGCGCGAACAGTGTCATGCTGGAGTGGAATTTCAGATGATCGGGATACGGGAAGACGGTCTCGATCGGGATGCCGACCAATGCATTGACCGTGGCGGTGCACTCGGCGAGCCGCTCACCGAGGACCGGGTGCTGCAGGTAACGGACCGCCTCATCCAGCGAGGCGATGCCGTAGTGCTGCGCCATCGGGCTCGAGCCGAGGCCGCGCAGCTGCGGAAATTGAACCACATCCAGTGAGTTGCTTTGCGGCCTGCCGTCAGTTCGGCGCGAACCTGTTCGATGAGCGGCGCCTGCGCGCGTACGAAGCGCTCGAGTTCATCGTTACTGCCAGGTGCGGCGGGGCGCATCGTGCAGCGGGTCGGATCACATGCGCGCGGCGACCGTGGCCCAGCGGTGCCGCAACAGGCGAGCCTGCAGCCACCGCTTGACGCGCAGCGCATCGGCGGTGCGGGTGTACTTGCCCCACGAGTGCATCAGCACCATGACGATGTCGTGGTGGTCTATGTACGTATCGAGCACCAGGCACTGTCCCGCCGGATCGGTAAAACCGGTCTTCTGCACTACGATGTGCCACCAGCGGTCACGGACCAGCGGGTCGGTCGGGTAGTACGGCAGCCGCCAGCGGCCGTCGCGAATCGTGTAGCCGGGGCTGGTCGAGTAGCGGCGAATAACCCGATTGTGCGCCGCCGCCAGCACCAGTTTGGCCAGATCCCCGGGTGTGGAGACGTTCTGCGCGGACAGTCCGGTCGGCTCCACGAAGTGGGTATGGGTCATGCCGAGGGCGTGCGCCTTGGCGTTCATCGCCCGTACGCAGGCGAGTAATCCGCCTGGGTAATTGTTGCACAGCGTGCGCGCGGCGCGGTTCTCCGAGGACATCAGCGCCAGGTGAAACAGCTGCGCGCGCGTCAGCCAGATGCCGATCGGCAGATGCGAGTACGGCGTCCAGTCCGCGCCGGTCACCTGCAGGCGTTGCGCGAGCGGCTGGTGCGCATCGGCCACGACCAGCGTGGTCATGAGCTTGGTGATCGAGGCGATGGGCGTGACGGCAGTGGACCGCTTCGCGTAGAGAACCCGTGCCTGGGTCGCGTCGTACACCAGCGCTTCCTGAGAGCGCACGTAAGGGTGGCTCACGCGTCGCGGACGATGCCGAACGTAGCGATGGCGTACGAAGTGACGCACCGCGTGCCGCGGGGCGGCGGCTGCGACCGCGCTCGAACCGAGGCCGCTGACGAGAAAACTGATCAAGATCAGGGCGAGCAGTCCAGAGCCGCGTGTGCTCATCGGTTGTTCTCGGTTGTTACGCTGGTGCAGAGTCGTCGGTCGTGTGCTGCGGGTCATGGCCGGCGCCGAGTTGTCGCGCTGGCGGAGCCAGTAGCTGCATTGCGCGCGCATCATGCCACGCCGCTTAACAGTGCGGCAGAGATTCACGAACAAAAAGTGCGTGAAAACGCGCGCCGTGCGCCGCAGCGGATCGAGCCGGCTAGTGATGGCGCAGACGCACCAATAGGTACGCAGTGCCGAGCAGTGCTGCGATCAGTACCCAAGCCCAGGGGTTGGCAAAGTTGAACAGGTATCCGCCGCCGAGCGGCTTCGGCACCAGCAGCGAGCGGTTGCGCCGATTGACGTAGAACGGGCCGTACCAGCGGCCCTCATCCGGCGGCGCCGCACGCGGCGGGTCCGCCTGCAGGCCGTGCTGCGCACGGTACATGCGGACGCCGGAGCGCACGAGTGCGACGCCTCCCGTGATCAATGTGGCGGCAAACAGTACGGTCCACACCCGAAACAGCTCAAGGGGCAACGGCAGCAGGCTGAACGCTGGCCAGAAGGCCACGAACCACGCGGACGCGACGATCAGCAGCGCGGTCTGGCGGCGGAAGACGCGCTCGGCGGCGATCAAGCCGGGTGAGGCCTGCGGCGGCTGCTGCAGCATCAGCCAGGCGAGTGCGATGAAGGCCAGACAGATCGCGCCCATCGTGCCCATGACCGAAAGGACTGCCGAGGCAGAGCGGCGTACCCAGAAGTCCGGAACCCCCATGGCCAGGTTCCAGCGGATCGGGATCATCGGCGGCAACCGTGACCAGCGCAGCAGCACCCAGGTGCCAAGTCCGGCCAGCCAGATCAACGGAATCAGCGCGGTCAGCCAGCCGCCCGGCAGGCGCAGCGCGGGCGGGCGGTTCGAGGGGGATGCGGGTCCGGACATCGGCTCGGGTGTGCGTCGTTTTGGACTGTTATGGGCGCGGATGATACGCCATCGGCACGGCGCCCCGCAGCGTCACCGGCGATGGTCTCAGCGAGCTTGTGGACCGAGCACGCCGCGCAGCGCCGCTGCCCCGAGCAGCAGGCCGAGCGCCACCCCGCCCCAGGCGATGAGCGCGGGCGCCACAGGCCCGAAATGCGCCCGCAGCCAGGGCATCGCGAGGACCGTGCCCCCCCCGGCCGCAAAGGCTGTCCCGAGCAGTGTGCCGAGGGTCGTGCGGCGGATCCGCACGAAATCCGCCCGCAGCGTGGCGAGCTGCTCGCGGTGCTCGTCCTGCAGGCGTGCCCGGACCTGCGCCACGTTGATGTGTTCGAGCCGCTGGCGAGCGGCGTCGAGTTCGGCGCGAAAGCCCCTAGGCAGCCCTGGCGCGCGCAGTGCCTGCGCGAGCGCCGCATCGAGCGCTCGGTCGAGCTGCGGGTCGATGTCGTGCGCACTCATGGGGTCATCTCCTGCCAATAGGAGGGATCTGCGAGTCCACGCCGTTCAAGCAGAGTGGCGAGCGCCGCACGGGCCCGGAACAAGCCGGTCTTCACGGTGCCCTCCGGGCAGCCGAGCATCAGCGCCACGTCGCTGACGGAACGGTCTTCGAAGTAATACAGGCGCAGAAGCTGCCGTGGGCGCTCCGGCAGCAATTCCACCAGATCACGCAGCTGCTGGAGGCGCCCGTCGGAGGCCTCCGGCAGCGTCTGATCGGTCTGTGGCCCAAGCGGGCTCTCGTCCCACTGTCTCTCGTCCAGGCTGTCGAACGTGCGGCGGCGGCTGAGTGCACTGAGGCAGCGGTTGCGCGTAATGGCGTAAATCCAGCTCGAGAGCCCGGCGCGTCCGTCGTAGCGCTCGAGCGCATGCCAGACCCGCAGCAGGCTCTCCTGAGCGGCATCTTCGGCCTCGGTCCGCTCCCCGAGCAGCGCGCAGCACAGCCGGAAAACCTTCTGTTCATAGTCCTCGAGCACGCGTGCGAACGCCTGCTCGCGCGCCCCGCGGCGCAGCAGGCCCAGCACTTCCGCAGCGGATGTCTCGGGCCGGCCGAGCGCGGTGTTCAAGCATTCCCTCCCGCCTGTAATACCCACCGGCGGCCGGATCGGTTTCAATTCTTTTTGTGCCATCGTATGAAACCGCGCACCGTGTCCGAGGGTATCAAGTGCGACCCATCACATTGCCCAGGGAGTTACCGCTCATGTCGCTCTCCGACACGCTGGTCTCGATGCTCAGCATGGCCATTCCCATCGTGGCGATCCTCGGTGCCTTCACCGTGGCGATCGTCAGCACGTACATCCACTACCGCCGCCAGCGCGAGCTGCTGCAGATGCATCACATCGAGCGCATGGCGGCACTGGAAAAAGGCATCGAACTGCCGCCGCTGTCACCGGAGCTCCTGGGCGTTGGCTGGGGGCGCTCGCGCCGCAATGGCCGCAGCAGCGGGATCGTGACGCTGCTCGTCGGCCTGGCGCTCACCTTCGCGCTACGGACGAACGGGGGTGGCTGGTGGGGACTCATCGTCGTCGCGGTCGGACTTGGAAAACTCATCGAGACCGTCCTGGGGCTGCGCGGCATGCAATCCCCGGGGGCGGCGAATCCGCCCGGGTTCGGATCCGGTCCAGGTCCCGGGCCGGGGCCGAGCCAGCCGAGCTGAGGCGCGGGGTCTGTGCTCGCGCCGGGCTATCCGCCTGCGCGCGGGGATATGCGGCTGGTGAGGCTGCGCGCCAGGACCAGCAGGATGATGATCACGCACAGACCGATCAGCTGGGTGGCCGCAAAGCTGTTGGCGTAGAGCTTGACCAGCAGTTCGCGCAGTGCGAACACGACGGTGACATCCAGCAGCTGCGTTAAGCGTACGTGTCGCGTCTTGACGTAGCTGGTGAACGTGTCGAACAGCTCGATGAGCACGAAGACATCGAGCACGGTGACGATCAAGTTGCGGAAATCCTCCGCGTTCACGGTGTTCGACTTGACGTCCGGAATCAGGTGCCAGACGTTCATGATGACGTCGAAGAAGGCGAACCCCATGACGACGACCATGATCAGCACCAGGCCGATAATGATGACGTCGATGGCGCGATCGTACATCCGCAGGATCAGGTCTCTCATGGGCCGCGGCTGCTGGTGCTTCAGGTCGCGCTCGGTTCGCGCCGTCCTAATTTATCATTCCGGGCGGCTCCGGTCGGGGCAGTCCGTGCTCCGGGCGGCCCTGTGCAACGCCTGCGCCGGCGCTCCCCCCCGGAGGGGCGGGGACGGGTCCGCGGGGTGCCTGCGGCGCTCAGGAGGGTCGCTGCGCGGACCCCCGGGGGGTGAATTCGGAGATTTGGGGCAGCCCGATGCGCTTTTCAGGCCTCGCCCCGTTGACACTCCGTTCCCCCCTCCATAGAATCGCCGGCCTTTCTCGGGTCGGCCCGACTGCGCACCGACCCCGGAAATAGCGACACCCAGACCCCGGGCCAGAGCCTCGCGAGTGCGTTTAAAGGACGTGCAGTGCGCAGGCGGCCCGGTTTTCGTCCGGCCGCTCACCGCACGGGCGCACCCTTTGCACAATCCAGGGGCGCCGTCCGCGCTCGAACGCAGGATCTTGGAGACAGTATGGCGACCACGGGTCAGCTCATCCGGCAACCGCGCCGAACGAGAACAGAGAAAACCAAGGTGCCCGCGCTGGGGGCTTCTCCCCAGAAGCGAGGCGTCTGCACGCGCGTGTACACCACCACGCCGAAGAAGCCGAATTCCGCGCTGCGGAAGGTCTGCCGCGTACGCCTGACGAATGGCTACGAGGTCACCAGCTACATCGGCGGCGAAGGCCACAACCTGCAGGAACACTCGGTGGTGCTGATCCGCGGCGGCCGCGTCAAGGATCTGCCGGGTGTGCGTTACCACACCGTCCGCGGCACCCTTGATTGCGCCGGCGTTGGCGAGCGCAAACAGGGCCGCTCAAAATACGGCGCTAAGCGCCCGAAGAAGTAAGGAGGATCCGGTATGTCCCGCCGAGCCCAAGCTCCGGTCCGCACCATCCTGCCGGACCCGAAATTCCACAGCGATATGCTGGCCAAGTTCATGAACGTCGTCATGAAAGACGGCAAGAAGTCCGCGGCTGAGCACATCATTTACGGCGCCATCGACCGCATTGCCGAAAAAACCGGCAAGCAGGGCCAGGAGGCCATCGACGTGCTGTCGGCAGCCCTCGACAACGTCAAGCCCGTGGTCGAGGTCAAGTCGCGCCGCGTCGGTGGTGCCACGTACCAGGTGCCGGTCGAGGTGCGGGCTACGCGCCGTCAGACGCTGGCCATGCGCTGGGTCATCGAAGCGGCCCGCGCACGCAGCGAGAAGTCCATGGCGCACCGTTTGGCGCATGAGCTGATGGATGCCGCCGAGAACCGCGGTGCTGCGGTGCGCAAGCGTGAGGACACGCACCGCATGGCGGAGGCCAACAAGGCCTTCGCGCACTACCGCTGGTAGGCAGGGACGCATGAGCCGGGTACTGACCTAGAGGATCGAGGACAGCGGATCGTGGCACGCGCAACGCCCATTGAGCGTTATCGGAACATCGGCATCTCTGCCCACATCGACGCGGGCAAGACGACGACGACCGAGCGTATTCTGTTCTATACCGGCGTCTCGCACAAAATCGGCGAGGTTCATGACGGCGCAGCCGTGATGGACTACATGGAACAGGAACAAGAGCGCGGCATCACGATCACCTCGGCGGCGACGACGTGCTTCTGGAAGGGCATGGACGGCAGCTACGCCCAGCACCGCATCAACATCATCGACACTCCGGGGCACGTCGACTTCACTATCGAGGTGGAGCGTAGCCTGCGCGTGCTCGACTCGGCGGTGGCGCTGTTCGACTCGGTGGCCGGCGTGCAGCCACAGTCCGAGACGGTGTGGCGGCAGATGAACAAGTACGCGGTGCCGCGTATCGCATTCGTCAACAAGATGGATCGCGCTGGAGCGAATTTCCTGCGCGTGGTGGACATGATCCGCCAGCGTCTGCGCGCCAATCCGGTGGCCATTCAGCTGCCGATCGGTGCCGAGGATCGTTTTGAAGGCGTGATCGACCTGATCCGCATGCAGGCGATCTACTGGGACATGGAAACCCAGGGAACACGCTTCGAGTACCGCAGCATTCCCGCAGACCTCATGGCGCAGGCCGAGGAATACCGCGGCAAGATGATCGAGGCGGCCGCCGAAGCCAATGACGCGTTGATGGACAAGTACCTCGATGGCCAGACGCTCAGCGTCGAGGAGATCCGCGCCGGCCTGCGCGAGCGCTCGCTGCGCAACGAGGTCGTGTTGTGCATGTGCGGCTCGGCGTTCAAGAACAAGGGCGTGCAGGCGCTGCTTGATGCGATCATCGAGTTCATGCCCTCTCCGGTCGAAATGCCCGACGTGAAAGGCATCGATGCGGATGGCGAGCCGGCCACGCGCAAGGCAAGCGACGAGGAGCCGTTCTCGGCGCTGGCGTTCAAGATCCTGAACGACCCGTTCGTCGGCAACCTGACCTTCTTTCGCGTGTACTCGGGCGTGCTGAACTCCGGGGACACCGTGTACGTGCCGACCAAGGACCGCAAGGAGCGCGTCGGTCGTCTGTTGCAGATGCATGCCAGCGACCGCACCGAGATCAAGGAAGTGCGCGCCGGGGACATCGCCTCGGCGGTCGGTCTGAAGGATGTGATCACGGGCGACACGCTGTGCGACCTCGAGAGAGCGATCACTCTTGAGAAGATGGAATTCCCCGAACCGGTGATTTCGGTGGCGGTGGAACCGAAGACCAAGGCAGACCAAGAAAAGATGGGTCTCGCCCTGCAGCGTCTGGCCAAGGAAGATCCCTCGTTCCGTGTGAGCACCGACCAGGAGTCGGGCCAGACCCTCATCGCGGGCATGGGCGAGCTGCATCTGGAAATCATCGTCGATCGCATGAAGCGCGAGTTCAAGGTCGAGGCCAACGTGGGCAAACCACAGGTGGCCTACCGTGAAACGATCCGCGCGGCGGTCGAACAGGAAGGGAAGTTCGTGCGTCAGTCGGGCGGCCGTGGCCAGTACGGGCACGTCTGGCTGAAAGTCGAGCCGAACGCCACCGGTAAGGGCTACGAGTTCGTCAACGGCATCGTCGGTGGTACCATCCCGCGCGAATTCATTCCGGCCGTCGACAAGGGCATCCAGGAAGCCTGTCAGACGGGCGTCATTGCCGGTTATCCGGTGGTCGACGTCAAGATCACGCTGTTCGACGGCTCGTACCACGACGTCGATTCGAACGAAATGGCGTTCAAGATCGCCGGCTCCATGGGGTTCAAGGAAGGTTTCCGGCGCGCCCGGCCGGTGCTGCTCGAGCCGATCATGAAGGTCGAAGTGGTGACGCCGGAGGAGTACTCCGGGGACGTGATCGGCGACCTCAATCGTCGGCGCGGTCAGATCATGGGCATGGACGACTCGCCAGCGGGCAAGGCCATTACGGCCGAAGTGCCGCTGTCGGAAATGTTTGGTTACGCGACCACCGTGCGCTCGATGAGCCAGGGTCGCGCGACCTTCACGATGGAATTCGCCAAGTACCTCGAAGTGCCGCCGAATATCGCCGACGGCATCATCAAGAATTAAGGTTTATCTAGGTAAGCAGTCATGTCCAAAGAGAAATTCGAGCGCAGCAAGCCGCATGTGAACGTGGGGACGATCGGGCACGTGGACCACGGGAAGACGACGCTGACGGCGGCGCTGACGAAGGTGATGGCCGAGACGAACGGCGGG
>JAKCDC010000037.1 GCA_021838635.1 Pseudomonadota bacterium | reverse complement strand
ATTTGGCTGTGGTGGCCCGCATCGGCTACTCCGCGACGACCAGTCGTGAACCCCGTCAGGGCCGGAAGGCAGCAGCGGCAGCGGCGATGTCGGGTGCCGGAGCACCCGCTGGTGCGGGCCGCCTCCCATTCCGGTTGGGGATCCATGACCGAGACCTATACCGCGCTGGCGCGCAAATGGCGCCCCAAGACGTTCAGTGAACTCGTGGGGCAGGATCACGTGCGCCAGGCGCTCGTCAACGCCCTCACGAGCGGGCGCGTGCACCACGCGTTCCTGTTCACCGGCACGCGTGGGGTGGGCAAAACGACGATCGCGCGCATTCTGGCCAAGTGCCTCAACTGCGACCCCGGTGTGACCGCTACGCCCTGCGGGGAGTGTGCCAGCTGTCGTGAGATCGACACCGGCCGGTTCGTCGACCTGATCGAAGTCGACGCCGCCTCGCGCACCAAAGTCGACGATACGCGCGAAATCCTCGACAACGTGCAGTTCGCGCCGACCCGCGGGCGGTACAAGGTGTACCTCATCGACGAGGTGCATATGCTCTCGACGCACTCCTTCAATGCGCTGCTGAAGACGCTCGAGGAGCCTCCGCCGCACGTGAAGTTCCTGCTGGCCACCACCGATCCGCAGAAGCTGCCCGTGACGGTGCTCTCGCGCTGCCTGCAGTTCAATCTCAAGCGCATTCCGACGACGCAGATCGCCGCGCACCTGCGCGCGGTGCTCGAGCGCGAACAGATCGAGTTCGAGCCGGCGGGACTTGCGCTCCTGGCGCAGGCCGCCGACGGCAGCATGCGTGATGGCCTCTCGCTGCTCGATCAGCTGATCGCCTTTGGCGGCGGACGGGCCGGGGAGGCCGAGGCGCGCGCCATGCTCGGCACCGTGGCTCGTGATCACGTGGTGCAGCTCGCCGAGCGGCTCGCCGTCGCCGATGCCGGTGAGTTGCTGCGCTTTGCCCGCTCGATCGAGCAGTGGGCGCCCGATTACGCCCAGCTGCTCGATGAGCTGGCCTCGCTCCTGGCACGCGTCGCGCTGAAGCAGGTGGTCAGCGATTACCAGGGGGATGAGCTGTACGCGGACGAGCTGCTCGGACGGCTCGCCGGCGCGCTCGGCGCCGAGGACGTGCAGCTGTATTACCAGAGCGCCATCCTGGGCCGGCGCGATCTGCCGCTCGCGCCCGATCCGCGTACCGGCTTCGAGATGACGTTGCTGCGCATGATCGCGTTCCGGCCGCAGGGTGGCCCGGTGGTGGCGCCGGGCGCGGGCCCAGCGCCGGGCGCGATGGCCCCGCGCGCCGAGCGGCCCGCAGCGCCGGCTCCGTCGGCGTCGGCGCCCGCGACCCCGAGCGGGGAATGGGCCGCACTGCTCACCCAGATCGACCTGCAGGGGGCGGCCCGCCAGCTCGCTCAGCACTGCGTGCTGGTCGCTCGAGAGGGCGCTCGGGTGAAGCTTGCGCTCGACCCGCGCAGCCGCTCGCTGCGTACCGCCTCACTCGAGGAGAAGCTCGCCCAGGCGCTCTCGCGGCATTTCGGCGAGACGGTGCGGCTCGAGTTCGTCGCGGTGAGCGAGCGGCGCGAGACGCCCGCCGAGACGAACCAGCGCGCGGTGCGCGAGCAGGCCGATGCGGCCCGTCAGTCCTTCGAGTCCGATCCCGGGGTGCAGGGCTTTCGCGAGCGCTTCGGCGCCGAAGTGATCCCCGAGACTGTTCGTCCCCTGAAATGAACCGGCGCGGTTGCCGGTTCCACTCAACCGATCGAGGAGCGACCTCATGCGAGGCAATATCAATCAGCTGATGCGCCAGGCGCAGGCCATGCAGGCCAACATGCAGAAGGTACAGGACGAAATCGCGAGCCTGGAGATCATCGGTGAGGCTGGCGGTGGCATGGTCAAAGTGACGATGACCGGCAAGCACGAGGTGCGCGCCGTGGCGATCGAGCCGGCGGTGATCGGCGAGGATCGCGAGATGCTGGAGGACCTGGTGGCCGCAGCGATCAACGACGCGGTGCACAAGGTCGAGGCGCGCGTGCAGGAGAAGATGTCCTCGGTCACTGCCGGACTGCAGTTGCCGCCGGGAATGAAGCTGCCGTTCTGATCCGCCCGTGAAGCATCCGCCGCGACTCGCCGAGCTGATCGAAGCGCTGCGCACCCTGCCGGGTGTCGGCCCGAAAAGCGCGCAGCGCATGGCGTTTCACCTGCTGCAGGAGGGGCGCTCCGGTGCCCAGCGCCTGGCCCAGTCGCTCGAGGCGGCGCTCGCCGCGGTGCACCGCTGCCAGCGCTGCCGCATGTTCGCCGAGCAGGAGCTGTGCACGATCTGCGCCGCGCCGCAGCGCGAGGCGGCGCTGCTGTGTGTGGTGGAGTCGGCCGCCGACGTGGTCGCGATTGAGCAGTCCGCGAGCTTCCGCGGGCGCTATTTCGTGTTGATGGGCCACCTCTCGCCGCTCGATGGCATCGGCCCGGAACAGCTCGGGGTGCGTGAACTGGAGGCCATTCTCGATGAGGGAACGGTGCGCGAGCTCATCCTGGCCACCAACCCCACGGTGGAAGGGGAAGCGACCGCGCACTTCATCGCCGAGCTGGCCCTGCGGCGCGGACTGAGCGCGAGTCGCATCGCGCATGGCGTGCCGATCGGCGGGGAAATCGAATACGTCGACGGTGGGACGCTGGCCCGGGCTTTGAGCGGCCGGCAGAGCGTCTGAACGCTCAGCCGTCGCGGCGGCGCGCCCGCTCGTGGGCGGCCGCGCCCAGGGTCTGCTGCAACCGGCGCAACCGACGATAGCTCTCGTACCGGCGCGGGTGCATCCGTCCCTGCTCGACGGCGGCGCGCACCGCGCAGTCCGGCTCGCGCAGGTGCTGGCAGTCGAGAAAGCGGCACTCCCCGGCAAGGCGCGCCAGTTCGGTGAAGCCGAGGGTGCGCCGCTCCAGATGCTCGATCGCCGGCGCGAAGTCGCGTACCCCCGGGGCATCGATGAGCTCACCGCCTCCCGGCAGCATGAACAGCCGCGACGCGGTGGTGGTGTGGCGTCCTTCGGCGGCGCGCGCCAATGCGCCGACCTCGATGCGCTCCGCGGGGGCGAGTCGCGCGGCGAGGGAGGACTTGCCGACGCCGGACTGTCCGACCAGCGCGCCGGTGTGGCCGCGGCAGGCTGCAAGCAATGCGCTCTGGCCGGCACCGGTGACGGCCGAAACCTCGATGCACGGGTAGTCGGCCTGCCGGTAGGCCTCGAGCGCCGCGCCGAGCGCCGCATCGCAGCCCAGATCGGCCTTGTTCACGAGCAGCACCGGCTCGATACCGGCCGAGGTGGCGGCCGCCAGGTACCGATCGGCGACGAACAGATCCGGCTCGGGCACCGGGGCGATCACCACCAGCAGGCGGGTGAGATTGGCGAGGACCGCCTCGGCGCGGCCGCGCGCATTGGTCCGGTGCAGCACCGTGCGCCGTGGCAGCACTTCGAGCACGTGAATCTCGTCGTGGCGCTCATCGCGCCGGCAGCGGACCTCATCGCCGCAGACGATGCCGAGTGCGCGCCCGAGCGGCCGTGCCGGGTATTCGGTCCCGTCCGCGGTACGCACCCGTACCTGCCGTCCGAACGCGCCAATCACGCGTGCATCGAAGGTTGCTACACTCATCGGACGCCGATTATCCCCCAGTACGAGCTGAACATGCCGAGCAATGAGAACCTGATCTGGATCGATCTCGAGATGACGGGCCTGAAGCCCGAGCGCGACGCGATCATCGAGATCGCCACCATCGTCACCGACAAATCGCTCAACGTGCTCGCCGAGGGGCCGGTGGTCGCCATCCACCAGGAAGAGTCGGTGCTCGAGTGCATGGACGAGTGGAACCAGCGCCAGCACGGCGGCTCGGGACTGCTCGCGCGGGTGCGCGCCAGCCGGGTCGAGACCGCCGAGGCCGAGGCGCGCACGCTCTCGTTCCTGATGCCCCTGGTGCCCCCGGGCGTTTCACCGATGTGCGGCAACAGCATCTGCCAGGACCGCAGGTTCTTAGCGCGGCTGATGCCGCAGCTCGAGCGCTTCTTCCACTACCGCAACCTTGATGTCAGCACTCTGAAGGAGCTGGCGCGCCGCTGGGCGCCGAGCGCACTCGAGGGCCTGAACAAGCAGGAGGCGCACCTGGCGCTCGCCGACATCCGCGACTCGATTCGCGAGCTGGCGCACTACCGCGCCAAGCTGTTCCGGCCGGCCTTCGGCGGCGAGCCGCTCTGAGGCGCGCGCCTCCGGCCGCTCAGCGAGCGGTTTCCCCGGCGAGGAACAGCCAAGTCTCGACTACCGTATCGGGATTGAGCGAGAGGCTCTCGATGCCCTGCTCCACCAGCCAGCGGGCCAGATCCGGGTGGTCCGAGGGTCCCTGACCGCAGATCCCGATGTACTTGCCTTGCGCGCGGCAGGCGCTGATCGCCATGGCGATCAAGCGCCGCACCGCCGCGTCACGCTCATCGAACTGGTGCGCAACGATTGCCGAGTCGCGATCCAGCCCGAGCGTCAGCTGCGTCAGGTCGTTCGAGCCGATCGACATGCCGTCGAAGTGCTCCAGGTACTGCTCGGCGAGCAGCGCATTGGTCGGCAGCTCGCACATCATCACGACCTTCAGGCCGTGCTCGCCGCGCTTCAGGCCGTTCGCGGCCAGCAGCTCGGTCACCCGCCGGCCTTCCTCGACGCTGCGCACGAAGGGCACCATGACCTGCACGTTAGTGAGCCCCATGGCCTCGCGCACGCGCTTGATGGCGCGGCACTCCAGCTCGAAGCAGGGCCGGAAGCGCTCATCGACGTAGCGCGCCGCGCCGCGAAAGCCGAGCATCGGGTTCTCCTCGTGCGGCTCGTAGCGGCTGCCGCCGATGAGATTGGCGTACTCGTTCGACTTGAAGTCCGAGAGGCGCACGATCACCGGCTCCGGGGCGAAGGCCGCGGCGATCTGCGCGATGCCCTCGGTGAGCTTGGTCACGTAGAAGTCGACCGGATCCTCGTAGCCGGCCATCTGCGCGCGCACCTGCTCCTTCAACGCCGCATCGAGCTGCGCGTACTCGAGCAGCGCACGCGGATGCACCCCGATCATGCGGTTGATGATGAACTCGAGCCGCGCCAGTCCCACGCCGCGGTTCGGTGTCCCGGCGAAGCTGAACGCCCGATCCGGGTTGCCGACGTTCATCATGATCTTCACCGGCAGCGGCGGCAGCGCATCGAGCTCGATCTGGCGATGCTCGAACTCGAGCAGTCCCTGATAGACGTAGCCGGTGTCCCCCTCGGCGCACGAGACCGTGACGTTCTGACCCTCGGCGATACGCTGCGTCGCATCCCCGCAGCCGACGACCGCCGGGATGCCGAGCTCGCGCGCGATGATGGCGGCGTGGCAGGTGCGCCCGCCGCGGTTGGTCACGATGGCCGCGGCGCGCTTCATCACCGGCTCCCAATCCGGGTCGGTCATGTCGGCGATCAACACATCGCCGCTGTGCACACGGGCCATTTCGCCGACGTCGCGGATGATGCGCGCCGGACCTGCGCCGATGCGCTGGCCGATGCTGCGGCCGCTGACGAGCACCGTCGTGCGCGCCGCCTTGAGCGTGTAGCGCTGAATGGTGCGCCCGGCGCGGCTCTGGACGGTCTCGGGCCGGGCCTGCAGGATGTACAGCTCGCCCGTGGCGCCGTCCTTGCCCCACTCGATATCCATCGGCTTGCCGTAGTGTGTTTCGATCAACAGCGCCTGGCGGGCCAGGGCGAGGATATCGGCCTCACTCAGACAGAAGCGCGCGCGCTCTGCCGGCGCGACGTCCACCGTACAGACGCGCTCGGCGGAGCCTGCCGGGGCGTAGACCATCTTGATCGCCTTGGCGCCGAGGTTGCGCCGCACGATCGCTTCCCGACCGGCGCGCAGCGCGGGCTTGTATACGTAGAACTCGTCCGGGTTCACCGCGCCCTGCACGACGGTCTCCCCGAGGCCATAGGCGGCGGTGATGAACACGACGTCGCGAAAGCCGGAGTCGGTGTCGAGCGTGAACATCACGCCGCTCGCCCCGAGATCGCTGCGCACCATGTGCTGTACGCCGGCGGATAACGCTACCGCGCTGTGATCGAAACCCTGATGCACCCGATAGGCAATGGCGCGGTCGTTGAACAGCGAGGCGAAGACCTGATGCATCGCGGCGAGCACCTGGCTCTCGCCGCGCACATTGAGAAATGTCTCCTGCTGGCCGGCGAAGGAGGCCTCGGGCAGATCCTCGGCGGTCGCCGAGGAGCGCACCGCCACGGCGATCTGCTCCCCGCCGCTCATCTGGCGCAGCGCATCGCGCACCGCCTGCTCGAGTGCCGGCGGGAAGGGCGTGGCGAGGATCCACTGGCGGATGCGCGCGCCGCAGACCGCGAGCCGCTCGACGTCATTCACATCGAGCGCGGCGAGCTCGGTGCGGATGCGCGCATCGAGCTGGTTCTGTCTGAGAAATTCGCGGTATGCGAAGGCGGTGGTGGCAAAGCCGCCCGGAACGTTGACGCCAAGACGCTGCAGTGCGCCGATCATCTCCCCGAGCGAGGCGTTCTTGCCGCCCACGGTCTCGATGTCGTGCTGCCCGACCTGCTCGAAGGGAATGACGTATGCGTCCAAAGAAACCCCCGCTGCCGCTTGCTCCGCGCTTCGCGCGGTGGAAAACTGCCCGTCCAATGACTGCAACCGAGGCTCGCGCCGTGGGCCGACGAACCGTTTTCTTCGTCTCAGACCAGACGGGCGTGACCGCTGAAACGCTGGGCCACAGCCTCATGACCCAGTTCGAGGGTCTCGATTTTCGCGCGGTGACTTTGCCATTTGTGTCGACCCTTGACAAGGCCGAAGAGGCGGTGCGACGCATTGATCGCACAGCCCTCGAGGATGGTCTGCGGCCGATCGTCTTCAGCACGCTGGTGCAGGACGATCTGCGCGAAGTGGTGCGCCGTTCCAACGGGCTGTGCCTGGATTTCTTCGCCGCGTTCGTCGGTCCGCTGGAAGAGGAACTCGACACCCGCTCGACGCACCGCACGGGCCGGGCGCACGGCATCGCCGATCCGGCCATGTACTCGGTGCGCATCAATGCGACCAACTTCGCGCTGGCCAACGACGATGGGGTTGGCGGGGACTACGAACATGCCGACGTGGTGCTGATCGGCGTGTCGCGCTGCGGCAAGACGCCGACCTGTCTGTATCTGGCCCTGCAGTACGGAATCTTCGCGGCCAACTATCCGCTCACGGAAGATGACCTGGAGGCGGGTCGGCTGCCGCAGCGGCTCGATCCGTTCCGCGCCAAGCTGTTCGCGCTCACCATCAAGCCGGAGCGGCTGCAGCAGATCCGTCACGAACGCCGGCCGAACAGCCGCTACGCCTCGGCGCAGCAGGTGCGCTTTGAGCTGCGCGCGGTCGAGGCGCTGATCGCCCGTCACGGCATTCCCTCGCTCGACACCACCGAGTGCTCGATCGAGGAGATCGCCAGCCGCATTCTCAACACCACGGGCATCGAGCGGCGCAACCGAGCCTAGCACATCTTCTGAGCACGAATATTGCACCGGCGCGCGCGCACGAGGCAAGGCGGCTTGCACTGGCCGGCTCCTCCGCTATAGTCGCAGTGATGCTCAATGATGCGCTTTCGCAAGTTTCCTGGCGTGCTCGCCCGCGCAGCTTCGTTGCGCTGATGAGCCTGTATGAGAGCAACTACATCCGCCTCGGCTGGCTCGCGGGAGACTTGCGCGCGCTGCGCGGGGCGTACCGCTCGCGGATCGAGGGGGACTGCGATCTGTTGTTGACCGTGATCGAGCAGTGCGCCTACACCAGCGTCTTTGATCTGACGTACGAGCTGCCCGGGCCGCCCGGCTTCACGCACTGCCCGGATCTGCGCCTGCGCGCGTATCACGATGCGCGGCTGGTCGAGGCCGCGCCGGCCACGGACCGAGCGGCACAGCCTGCGCTCAAGGTTCCCGTCTGCGCGGAGCGTGAACTCCGTCAGCGCTGGGTGCGCAACATGATGTTAAATAAATGGTTGGAGTATTGCGCGGAGCGCGGGCATCGCTTCGCGGGGACCGCCGTGTGACGTGTCGCGGCGTCCGCCGCACCGGTCATGAAGGCATTTCGACAGCTTGGGTTTCTGAAGCTTCCCTTGCAGCGCGCGCAGTCGGCGCCCGAGGACCATCGGGTGTTGGCGCTGTTTCGCAATCGGGCGGAGCTGAAGAAGGCGTTCGGGGATCTGAAGGAGGAGGTCGAGCGCCTCAAGGACCGCGTCAAGCAGCAGGAAGGGGTGACCCGGCGGGTCCGCGAGACCCTCGCGGCGCTCGAGCAGCGCCTCGGGGTCGACGAGACGGCGTACCCGGCACTGGTCTTCTACCAGCTGCGCCGGCTGTGGAAGAGCGGACACGATCAGCTCCAGCGCTTCGTCGCGGAGCTCGCCGCGCAGCAGGAGGAGCGCGAGCGGCGGGCGCATCTGGCCGAGCATAACCGTCGGCAGTTCGCCCGGCGCCAGAGCGCCGAGCAGCACCTGCAGGTGGTGCGCGAGCTGTGCGCGCAGGCCGGTGCGCGGGTCGCGGTGCTCGAGCGCGAGCGGGCGGGCCTGCGCCGCTTCTGGCACTTCTTCAAACGCCGCGCGCTCGAGCAGATCCTGTCGCGGGCGCGGGTGGAGGCGGCCGCCGCCGAGGCCTCCTTCCAGAGCGCCTGCCGCAGTGCCGCGGAACTGGTCGCGGAGCAGGTGCCGGAGTTTCCCGGGCTGTCGCTGCAGGCGCGCCGCATGATCAATCTGACCGTGATCGCGTACGCCGAGGTGATGTGCGCGAGCCTGACCGCACTGCCGCTGCTCGTGATGCGCGCCCGCGAGGCCACCCAGCACCGCGATGTGATCGATGAGTACGGGACCCGTGCGGAGTGCCTGGCGCTGATGAATCAGATTCAGCGTGCCGAGACGCTGCTCGGGGCGCGCACCCGGTTCGGGCGGGAGATTCGCGCCCGCCTCGCGCACCTGCGTCGGGCCGCCCAGTATCGCGATGTGCAGGACACGGTGCCGACGGCCGAGTCCTTCAGCGATAGCGCCGCGCATCCCTCGGCCGCGGCACCCGCGGGCATCCCGAACGTGCTCGCCGAGGACACCTGGAACATCCACGGCGTCCTGCTGCACTGAGCGGGCGGCGCAGGCCGCCCGCTCAGGCGGGTCTCAGGTGCCGCGAGCGACCTGCGGGGCGGAGCGCTGCGCGTCCAGGCGGATCATGTCGGCCATGACGTCCTCGGCTTGATCGAGGATGACGTCCGGAATCTTGTCGTTCTTGCCACCGATCTGTCGCGAGTGCTGCAGCGGCTTCAGGCCGAGCGCGGCGCGCCGGCGGTTATCCAGGGCAAGCAGCTCAGCATCACGCTTGCGCCGCGCCGCGCGGCGGTTCGCCAGATTCAGTGATACGGACTTCTGCGCGCGCATCGAGTCGATCAGCTGAATGTCCCCGACCAACCACTGGAAGTTCGGATCGTGCTGCTGGCGCGCGAGCTCATCGCGCTGCAGTGTGCGGATCGAGGGCACGGCGGCCGCACCGGTGGCCACCGGGAAGGGCACCGCACCGATGGTGTCCCAGGGCAGCGAGCGCGGCAGAGCGCTCTCCCCGACCAGCTTCGGATCGATGGGCGAGGGCAGCACGATGTTCGGGATCACCCCGCGGTGCTGGGTGCTCTGGCCGGTGACTCGGTAGAACTTACCGATGGTCACGGTGAGCTGCCCATCGACCGGCTGGCGGCTCCAGCGATCGAGCGGAATGAGATTCTGCACCGTGCCCTTGCCGAAGGTGTTCTGACCGATGATCACCCCGCGGTGATAATCCTGGATGGCACCGGCGAAGATCTCCGAGGCTGAGGCGCTGTAGCGGTTGACCAGCACCGCGAGCGGCCCGTTGTAGACCGGGGCCTTCTCCGGGTCATCCAGCACCTCGATGCGCCCGCTGCGCTCGCGCAGCTGCACCACCGGGCCGTGCTGAATGAACAGGCCCGTCAGCGCCAGCGCCTCGGGCAGGTAGCCGCCGCCGTCATCGCGCAGGTCGAGAATCAAGCCGTTGATGTGCTGCTGCTCGAGCTTCAGCAGCAGCCGCAGCACGTCGCGGGTGGTGCTGCGGTAGTTCGCCTCGCCGGCATCCTCCGCCGCCACGTCCTCATAGAAGCTCGGCACGGTGATGATGCCGATGCGGTAGGTGTGCCCGTTCTGGGTGACCGTGCGGAGTTTGCTCTGCGCTTCCTGGGCTTTGAGCGTCACTTTATTGCGCACGAAGCTCAGCACCTGCTCCTTGCCGCCCGGGTGCTCGCCGGCCGGCAGAATCTGCAGCCGCACCGTCGTGCCCGCCTTGCCGCGGATCAGCTGCACCACATCGCTCAGCCGCCAGCCGACCACATCGGTGATCGCCCCGGCCTTGCCTTCGCCGACGCCGGTGATGCGGTCCTTCGGCTTGAGCGTTCCGGCCACCGCCGCCGGTCCGCCCGGGATGACGTTGACCACCGTGACGTAATTGCCGTTCATCTGCAGCGAGGCGCCGATGCCCTGATAGTTCAGGCTCATCTCGATGCGATATTCCTCGGAGCTCATGGGCGAGAAATAGCTCGTGTGCGGGTCGTACGTGAGCGCATAAGCGTTCATGACGTCCTCGAACACATCCTCGGCGCTGATCTGCGTGATCCGGTGCAGCTCGGCCTGGTAGCGCTTGCGCAGCAGGGTCGCCGTTTGCGGCCAGGTCTTGTGCGCCAGCAGCAGCGAGAGTTCCTCATTCATGACCCGCTTGCGCCACAGGGCGTTCATCTGCGCCTCATCGGCGGGCCAGGGGGCGTGCTTGCGGTCGAACTGGTAGACCTCATGGCCCGTCCAGTTCGGCTCCTTGGTAAGCAGGCTGATGGCGTATTTCAGGTGTTCCTGGCTGCGCCGCTTGAAGCGCTGGAAGATGAGGAACGCCGGGGAGAGCTTGCCGTGCTCGATCAGCTTCGCGAAGTCGTTGCGGTAGGCCGCGGAGAAGCCCTGCACGTCGCTCGCGAGCAGGTAGTCGTGCTCGGGGTCGAGGAAGTGCAGGTAGCGGTCGAACACCAGGTGCGAGAAGTGCGTGTCGATGTCCGGATGGCTGTACTGGTACTCATTCAGGATCCCGGCGACTTTGCGCGCGATGGCGCGCTGATTGGCCGTCGGGGCGAGCGCGCCGGGCGGTAGGATCGAGGCGCGCGCCGGGGCACGCAGCAGCAATGCCGCGGAACCGATGAGGGCGGCCGTGGCCGCGATGGCGCTAAGCCAACCAAGACGAAATCGCAGAGATTGAGTCATCGTGAGAGCGCTCGCTGCAGTCCTTCAGACACGGAGTCAGACACGGGGCAAATGAATGGCGAGGGGGCGCTGCGCCGCGGCAAGTCGGTCATTCCCGCGACAGGCGTCGCAGGAGCGCAAGCCACAGCCGCGCGGCGAGCAGCACCAGCAGCGGCCCGAGCGCCACCGCCCAGTAGAGCAGCCAGCCGTGCCCGAGCCCCGAGAAGTAGTCCCCGTAGAGCGTGAGCGGGCCGTAGCCGGGGCCGCTGTCGCCATGGATGTACGGGCCGAGCGTGGCGTGTCCGGCCAGCCAGATCAGCAGCGGCATGACCAGTACGCCGAGCGCGAGCGCGCCGCCGAGCAGCGCCGCCTCGCGCCGCAGGCGCAGCGGTCCGGCCGTCGGGGTCGCCGAGGGTTCGGTGCGCGAATTCACCATAGAGGGCCAGTGTAGCCGATCCGGGCGGCCGGGAGGCCCGAATGCGCCCCCCGCGGGTGTGATCGGCGGCCCGCGGCCCGCCCCGGCAGGTCATAATGGTGCGCATGGAGCAGATTAAAACAGCCGTCATCGGCGTCGGCTATCTGGGCCGTTTCCATGCCCAGAAATACGCCCAGTCCCCCCGCTGCCGCCTCGAGGCGGTGGTCGATGCGCGCGCGGAGGCCCGCGAGCAGGTCGCCGCAGAACTCGGCACGCGGCCGCTCGCCGATTACCGGGTGCTGCTCGGCCAGGTCGATGCGGTGAGCGTCGTGACCCCCACCCCGGCGCATTTTGCGATCGCACGGGACTTCCTGCTCGCCGGGGCGCATGTGCTGGTGGAGAAGCCGATCACCGAAACCCCGCGCGAGGCGCGCGAACTGATCGACGTGGCGGCGCGCTGCGGCCGTGTGCTGCAGGTCGGGCACCTGGAGCGGTTCAATTCGGCCATCCTCGCCGCCGAGCCGTATCTGCGCTCGCCGCGCTTCGTCGAGTGCCACCGGCTCGCCCCGTACAAGGAGCGGGGCACCGACGTGAACGTCGTGCTCGACCTGATGATCCACGACATCGATCTGGTCCAGACCATCGTGGGCGCGCCGGTCGCGACCATCGACGCGGTCGGCACGCCGGTGTTCTCAGAGGCCATCGACATCGCCAATGCGCGCATCCGCTTCGCCAACGGCTGTGTGGTCAATGCCACGGCGAGCCGCGTGAGCCTGAAGACCGAGCGCAAGATGCGATTGTTCGAGGACGATGCGTATCTGTCGCTCGATCTGCATCAGAAGATCATGACGCTGATCCGCAAGCGCGATCCGCACGGGGAAGCGGGGGCTCTGCCGGTGAGCATCGAGGAGCAGAGTCTGGAGCAGGGCGATGCGCTGAAGGCCGAAATCGAGGCCTTCCTCGAATCGATCCGCACCGGCAAGCCGCCGGTGGTGAGTGGGGAGGACGGGCTGATGGCGCTCGAGACCGCGATGCGCATCACCGAGCAGGTGCACGAGTCGCTGGCGACCCGTCAGCTGATGGGGCGAGGGCCAGACCATGGCTGAGCAGCCCGCGCACCTGACCGCGACGCCTCGGCCCGTGCGCGTCGCGGCGATCCAGATGGCCTGCGGTTGGGACGCTGAGGCGAACATCGCCGCAGCGGAAACTCTGGTGCGCCAAGCGGCTGGCCGCGGCGCGCAGATCATCCTGCTGCCGGAGCTGTTCGAGACCCCGTACTTCTGCATCGAGCAGGACGTGCGGCACCTGCGTCTGGCGAGTCCCGTGGAGGAGAACCGCGCGGTGCGCCACTTCGGCGCCGTGGCGCGCGAGCTCGGGGTCGTGCTGCCGATCAGTTTCTTCGAGCGGGCGGGCGTGGCGTATTTCAACTCGATCGCGGTGCTCGACGCCGACGGCACGCGGCTGGGTGTCTACCGCAAGGCGCACATTCCGAACGGACCGGGGTATCAGGAGAAGAACTACTTCAGCCCCGGGGACACCGGGTTCAGGGTGTGGAAGACGCGCTATGCGCGCATCGGTATCGGGATCTGCTGGGACCAGTGGTTCCCCGAGGCCGCCCGGGCCCTGGTGCTCGGTGGAGCAGAGCTGCTGCTGTATCCGACGGCGATCGGCACCGAGCCGCCGCCGGCGCTGCCGATCGACTCGCGGGCGCACTGGCAGCGAACCCAGCAGGGACACGCCGCGGCGAACCTGACGCCGCTGATCGCGGCGAACCGCTACGGTCTGGAGCGCTCGCTGCAGGATCCCGAGGGACTCTATATCCGTTTCTACGGCTCCTCGTTCATCACCGATGCGCTCGGGGCGAAGATCGCCGAGGCCGGCGAGTCGGGCGATGCGGTGCTGACGGCGGATTTCGATCTCGATCAGACCGCGAGCCTGCGCGACAACTGGTTCGTGTTCCGGGATCGGCGGCCGGAGCTCTACGGTGCGCTGGTCACGTACGACGGGCGGACGCGGTGAGCGCGCCGATCGTTTCCCGGCGCAGCGCCGGCCGCGTCGCGCTGGTCGGCGCGCGCGCCGCACGCGGACTCGATGAGGACATGCCGGCGCTCGAGGCGGCGCTCGCCGCCGCGGGGCTCACCGCTGAGGTGCTCGATTGGGACGACCCGTCGGTGCGCTGGTCCGCCTATGATCTCGCGCTGCTGCGCTCGACCTGGGACTACACCGATCGGCTCGAGGCGTTCCGCGGCTGGCTCGCGCATGTGTCGGGCGAGACGCGCCTGCACAATCCCGAACCGCTGGTCGCCTGGAATACCGACAAGCACTACCTGCGCGAGCTCGCCGCGCTCGGCTTGCCGGCGGTGGCGAGCGCCTTCATCGAGCCCCACGAGCCGGTGCGCCCGGCGCTCGAGCGATTTCTCGCCGAGCAGCCTTGCGCCGAGTTCGTCATCAAGCCGACGGTGGGGGCCGGTTCACGCGGCGCGCGCCGACTCGGCCGCGCACAGCTGCAGGAGGCGAGTGCGCATGCGCAGGCGCTGCAGGCGGCCGGACGCAGCGTGCTGCTGCAGCCGTACCTCGAGGCGGTGGACCGCGATGGCGAGACGGCCTTGCTGTTCTTCGGCGGCGAGTTCAGTCACGCCATCCGCAAAGGTCCGCTGCTGCGCCCGAACGCCGATCCGACGCGGGCGCTGTTCGCCGCAGAGCACATCACGGCGCGTACGCCGCAGCCGCAGGAGCGAGCCGTGGCCGAGCGGGTGCTCTCGGTGCTGCGCGCGACGGGGCGCACGCCTGAGACATTGCTCTATGCTCGGGTGGATCTGCTGCGCGATGCGGCCGGGGCGCCGTTCGTGCTCGAGTTGGAGCTTGCCGAGCCGTCGCTGTTCCTCGGCTTCGCCGCCGGTGCGGCCGAGCGCTTCGCGCAGCAGATTGCCGCGGCGGTGCGCAGGGGCTGAGGCGGCACACCCGCCGCTCAGCCCGGGCCGCTCCGCCGCCAGAGAAGGGTGCGGTTGTGCGCCGGCATGGCGCAGTCCTCGATGAGCGCGAGGCCGGCGGACTGGGCGAGCGCATCGACCGCCTCGAAGTCGCGTACCCCGCTCTCGCTCGAGCGCTGCTTCAGCCACAGGTCGAACGCGGCGTTGCTCGGGCTGGTGAAGGTCCCGCCATAGTTGAAAGGGCCGTAGACGGCGAGCAGCGCCTCGGGCGCAAGAACGTCGGGCAGTGCCGCGAACAGCGCGCACACGTCAGCCCAGCTCATGATGTGCAGCGTATTCGCCGTGAACAGCGCATCGAATCGTGTCGCAGGCCAGGGGCCGGCCACATCGAGCGCGAGCGGTGGCGGGAGATTCGCGAGCGCGGCCTCCTCGAGCCACGGCTGCAGGCCGGCCAGCTGGGCGGGGCGCTCCGAGGTCTGCCAGCGCAGATGCGGCATCTTGGCGGCGAAGTACACCGCGTGCTGCCCGGTGCCGCTGCCGATTTCAAGCACGCGGCGCCGGTCGGCGAAGTGCCGTTGCAGCACCTCGAGGATGGGCTCGCGGTTGCGTGCGCAGGCCTCGGAGTAGGGTTTCGGATCGGACATGGAGGCGCATGATAGCCGCGCGCGGGGTCCTCGGGCGCACCGAGCGTGCGATACTGCCGGGCCTGATCGAGAGCAGCGGCCACGGCGAGGCGGTTGGCGCGTCCGACCGGGCGAGTGCATCGGCATGTCGGGTCCGACGCGGGTGTCAGCGCCGAGGCGCAGGCGATCGCGGCAGTCCCGGTGCGCCGCGGCGTATGGGGTTCAGACGGAGGCGGCGCATGATCACCTTTCGCGATCGGCTGACGCGCGGGGCGAGCCGCACGGGGTGGCTCGAGAGCCGCCATACGTTCTCGTTTGCCGATTACCGCGATCCGGATCACATGGGCTTTCGCACGCTGCGCGTGATCAACGAGGATCGCGTGGTGCCCGGCGCGGGCTTCCCGACCCATGCCCACCGCGACATGGAAATTCTCACGTACGTGCTCGAGGGCGCGCTCGAGCATCGCGACAGTCTCGGTCACGGCACGCAGATCCGCCCGGGGGAGCTGCAGCGCATGAGCGCCGGCACCGGCATCCGGCACAGCGAATTCAACCCCTCGGGGAGTGCGCCGATGCACTTCCTGCAGATCTGGGTCATTCCGGCCGAGACGGGACTGACACCCGGCTACGAGCAGCGCGCGTTCGCGCCCGAAGGGCGGCGCGGGCGGCTGCAACTCGTCGCGTCCCCGGACGGCGCCGAGGGTTCACTCACCGTGCATCAGGACGTGCGGGTGTACCTTGCCAGCGTGTCGCCGGGGGAGAAGGTTGAGCACGCCATCGCCGCGCGGCGCGGGCTGTGGTTGCAGGTGGCCCGGGGCATTGCAGCCCTGAACGGCACCGAGATGCGCGCCGGTGACGGGGCGGCGGTGCAGGCGCAGGCGACGGTGACGATCGAGGCCGATACCGACAGCGAAGTGATGCTGTTCGACCTCGCCTGAGCGCTCGGCGCGGCCCGTCAGCCCGGCGCGCCGGCCGGGCGCAGGCACTGCACGCTGAAGAGTCCCTCGGCATCCGTCCAGAGGTCGCTGACCGAAAGGTCTGCGCGGGTGGCAATGTGTGCGAAGGATGCGGGCGAGTACTTGCAGCTGAGCTCTACGCGCATCGCCTCCCCGGCGGCGAAGTGGACGCGGTGTCCGCCGACGCGGACCTGCTGCTCGCACCGGCTGATGATGTAGGTCTCGATCCGTTCCCGCTCGGGGTGGTAGCGCGCGCGGTGGCGGAACGCACCGAGGTCGAAGTTGGCCCCGAGCTCCCGGTTCAGCCGGGTGAGCAGATTCAAGGTGAACTCGGCAGTGACGCCCGCGGCGTCGTTGTAGGCCGCTTCGATCCGCTGCGGGGACTTCACCAGGTCCACGCCGATGAGGGCCGCGCCGTTGCGGCCCATCGCCCGGCGCATCTGCGTCAGCAGCTGCACGGCCTGATCGGCGCTGAAGTTGCCGATCGTCGAACCGGGAAAGTAGATGACCGTGCGCGCCGGCCGGCGCGCCGGCTGCGGCAGCGTGATCGGCTGGGTGAAATCCGCGCACACCGGCAGCATCTGGATGTCGGCAAAGCGCTCACTCAGGCGCGCCACGCTCTCGGTGAGCGCGCTGCGCGAGATCTCCACCGGCACGTACGCGGCGACCTCGGGAAGGTGCTCGAGCAGCAGGCCGGTCTTGGTGCCACTGCCGCTGCCGTACTCGAGCAGCAACGCGTGCGGGCCGAGCGCTGCGCCGATGGCCGCGGCATGCGTGCGCATCAACGCGATTTCCGCGCGCGTCAGGTAGTACTCGGGCTGCTCGCAGATGCACTCGAACAACTCCGAGCCGCGCGCATCGTAGAAGTATTTCGAGGGCAACTGCTTGGGGCGGCGCGCCAGGCCCTCGAGCACGTCGCTGCGGATATCCGCATCGCTCGGGTGCAGATCGTACAGCCGGATCTCGCTCGGCAGCGTGTTCATGGCAGATCCCGGGCGAGGCGGATGCCGCTGAACTGCCAGCGGTCGCGCGGATAGAAGAAGTTGCGGTAACTGGCGCGCACGTGCCCGCGCGGTGTGGCACATGACCCGCCGCGCAGCACCCATTGCCCGCACATGAACTTGCCGTTGTATTCGCCCAGGGCCCCGGGCAAGGGCTTGAAGCCGGGGTATCCGACGTACGGGCTACCCGTCCATTCCCATACGTCACCGAACAGCTGTCGGGGGCCTTCCTGCTGCGGGTGCGGATCGGCCTGCGGTTCGAACAGACCGTCATCGGCGAACTGTCCGTCCGTCGGGTCGAGCGGCTCGGCGAGCATCTCCCACTCGGCCTCGAGCGCCAGGCGCGCACCGGCCCAGCGGGCGAACGCGTCGGCCTCGAAATAACTGACATGACAGACCGGCGCGTTCGGATCGAGCGCGCGTACGCCGCCGAGGGTGAACGCGCTGGTGAGATCCTCGGCCCAGTAGAGCGGACGGGTCCAACCCTCGCGCTGCACGCAGGCCCATCCCTCGGACATCCACAGCAGCGCGGTGCGGTAGCCGCCGGCGCGGATGAACTCGGCGTACTCCCCGTTGCTCACCGGGCGGTGCGCGATGGCGTGCGGATGCAGCAGTTCGCGGTGGCGCGGAAGCTCGTTGTCGTACGCGAAGTGCGTGCCGCCATAGCCGCTCTCGACGATGCCGGTGCGACCCGGCAGGAAGCGCAGCGGCGCGACGCTGCGGCCGGGTGTGCCATGTCCGGTCGTGTACACCGGCTGCAACGGGTTGCATGCGAACAGATGCTTCAGGTCCGTCAGCATCAGCTCCTGATGCTGCTGCTCATGGTGCAGCCCGAGTCTCAGTGCCGCGGCCAGCGTCTCGGGAATGTCCTGCGCCAGACGCTCAAGAACCGCCTCATCGATCCGGGCGCGGTAGGCGCAGACCTCCTCGAACGTCGGGCGCGTGAGCAGGCCGCGCGCATCGCGGGCATGCATCGGTCCGGCGCTCTGATAGTACGAGTTGAAGAGGAAATGCCATTCGGGGTGCAGCGGCGCGGCGCCCGCGGCACCGCGCCCGAGTACGAAGCGCTCGAAGAACCAGCTCGTGTGCGCCAGGTGCCACTTGGTGGGACTTGCCTCCGGCATCGATTGCACCACGGTGTCCTCCGGTGCGAGCGGGGCACACAGCTCGAGCGTGCGGGCGCGTACGCGACCGTACCACTGGCTCAAACCGTCCGGTGAGTCTGCGGGTGCCGGGTTGTCGCGGGCCAATGGCATGTTGTGCAGGCAGATTGGCGTCGGCATGCCGGTCCCGCGCGATCCGTCGCGCCGGTCCCGGGACCGTCCTGTGAGGTGCAGGGGCTGTCATTATGTTTGAATCGGGCGGATCTTGCCACCCTTTCTTCGTGCCCACCGCGCAGCGGCGTCGTAACACGGATGAAACATCCGCGTGAACCAACATCACATGGGTTCGTGTCTGGCGGTCGTGAGCGCTACGCGCGCGGCTTGCGCGCTGTCAGGTAAGCCATCCGTTCGGTGCTCACGGCGCGCGGATCCTCGATCACCGGGCGCATGCTGCGTTCGAACAGCTCACGTTCGCTCGGGGTGAATTTCTCCGCCATGATCGCGCTGAGTGGCGGGGCGAGCGGATGCGGCGCGGTGTTGATGAACACCTCCCAGGTGCGCACGATCGACGGGAGCGCGTCGATGTGCAGCTCCAGATGCACATCGACGAAGCCCGCGTTCTGCGCGAAGCGCACCAGGTCCCGCTCGGAGTAGCTCGCGATCGCGCTGGCGCGGATCGCCTCGTCGGTGTCCGGAAATTGCGACGCCTTCCAGCGGTGCATCAGGCGCAGCAGCGGACTGACCGCCTCGGGGGCATTCGCGCCGATGACCGCGCGCATCGCCTGTGCCGCGACCGCTTCGTCCTGGAAAATCGGCTCACCGATCGAGATGCGCCCGCCGGGGCGCAGCACGCGGTGGAACTCGCGCAGTGCGGCGGTCTTGTCGGCGACGTAGGCGAGCACCGAGCGGGTCGTGATCGCATCGAGTGACTCATCCGCGATGCCCGTGAGCCGCTCGGCCGTGGCGCAGAGGAAGCGGCAGCGCTGTGCGAGGCCGCGCTGCTCGGCGAGCTGCTGGGCGTGGCGCAGGAGGGGCGCGGAGAGGTCGGTGAGCCAGACCTGAAGGTCCCCGCCGGTGAGCTCCAGGGCGCGCAGCGCGAGCAGCCCCTCGCCGGCCCCGACGTCGGCAAACGTCTCGCCCGGCTGCAGTGCGGCGCCGGCGAGAACCCGCTCGACGTAACGCTCGACCAACGCGCGCAGCGCGCGCGCATAGTGAGGATCGCCGCCGTCGCGCCCGTGCAGGAGCCAATCGGACCAGACATCGCGCTCGGGCAGGGTGTTCTCGTCCATCATGGTCTTCGGCGGCGGTGTGTGACAGGTACGCCGCGCACGCACGGCGTGTCGCTCAGGTCTGCACGTAGCTGCGCTGCACGGCGAGCGATGGCGGTGTGTACTGGTACATCCAGGTCTCGGTGAGCGCCTGACCGTTCAGTTGCAGGAACAGCCTGAGGTCGATCTGCTGATCGGCCTCCTCGGGCACCAGGTCGAACATCGCGCGCCAGCCGCCCTTCAGCGGCAGCAGCGGGCGGGCCGACACGAGCTGCACGTGGCCGTGCGAGGTGCTCACCACCGCGATGACCTTGTCTGTGGGGGCGAGCATCGGCAGATCACCGCCGACGAAATCGACCACGAAGCGCCAGGAGAACTCGGTGCGCTTCTGGCCGACCACCCCGCCGATGCCGTCGCGGGTCGCGTGCACGTGTCCAAGGTGGGACTTGAAGGGGTTCTCGCGGCACCAGTACAGGCGGTAGCCGTAGGTGTAGTGGCGGCCGGGAACGATCTCCTCGGCCGGATTCCAGAACGCCACGATGTTGTCCATCGTCTCATCGATGGTGGGGATCTCCACCAGCATGACCGCGCCTTTGCCCCAGGCGCCCTTCGGGGCCACCCAGCAGCTCGGTCGGCGGTTGTACCAGACGCCATCGTCCTGGTAGTCGGCGAAGTTGTGATCGCGCTGCATCAGCCCGAAGCCGCGCGGATTGTCATCGAGGTAGGAGTTGACCCGAAGTTCGGCCGGGTTGGTGAGCGGGCGCCAGATCCACTCCCCGACGCCGGTGTGCATCTGCAGGCCGTCGGAGTCGTGGATCTGCGGACGCCAGTCGTCGGCAACCCGATGGTCGTTCTCTCCGACCAGGTACATGCTGGTGCCCGGTGCGATGCCGAGCCGCTCGATCTGGCGGCGCGGGTAGAGCGTGAAGTCCACGTCCATCACCAGCGTGCTCGCCACATCGATGATGAACCGATAGGCGCCGGCGACGCTCGGGGAATCGAGCAGCGCGTACACGGTGAGCAGCGTCGATTCACGCGCCGGCTTCTGCAGATAGAAGGCGACGAAGTCGGGGAATTCCTCCGGCTGGGCCATGCCGGTGTCGATCGCCAGTCCGCGCTGCGACATGCCGTACTGGCCGCTGCCGTCGACGGCGCGGAAGTAAGAGGCGCCCTGGAACACCGCCCGGTCATCCGCCCAGTTGGTGTGAAACAGCACGTTGAATCCGGAGAAGCCCAGATGAGTCGGGATCTCCTTCGGCTTCAGACCCGAGTGGCTGTAGTCGAACAGGTTCGGATCGAACAGGATCTGGCGCGCGATGTGTTGATCCAGGTCGTACATGCGCACCGGGCGCTTCATGGTGAAGCCGAGGTGGTCGAAGCGGATGCGGAAGAAGAGGTCATCCTCGTACCACAGTGTCCGCTCGGGACGGTAGGTGATCGACTCCCACTGGTCCCAGGAGAGCCTCTGGATCGCCGCCGGCAGCGGCGCGACCGGTTCGCTGTAGACGGTGAGGGACATCGAGCGCGCGAGCGCCTTCAGCCAGGCGAAGGAGAACGGCCGCGGCGCGCCGAAATGCGCCACACCGTGCGCCGGTCCCTGCGGGCGCTTCTTGTGTTTGAATTCCATCGGCCAGGGGGCGATGGCGGCGAAACTCGCCGCACTGCCGCGCAGAAATCCACGTCGATGCATCAGTGGGTCCTCAGCTCTTGCGCCAGGGGGTCAGCCAGCGTCGCCGCTGCGCATCGCCGGCGCGATGCGCTCCGGCGACGTAATGCAGAGGCTGTGCCTTCATTGCGAGCGGCACATGTGCCGGTACGCGATGTTCCAGGTCGCGCAGCAGCTCGCGCGCCGCTGCGGCTTCGCCGAGCGCAGGGCGTGCCGGCGGCGTATGGTGGATGAGACAGGTCTGCAGCGCGCGCAGTTCCGCCGGCGGGTCGGTCTCCTCCGGCGTCAGCAGCAGCCGATGCCGGCGCAGCCAGTAGGCCGGGGCGATGCGGCTGGTGAACATGGTGATCGGCACCGAAAGCACCATGCCGATGATCACCGGCAGCAGCCAGCCTATGTAGTGTGGAGCGAACCGCAGGATCAGAGCGCCCCAGGTGAGTCCGATCAGTACGTGCCAGGCGTGGCGGCGCAACGCCTCGAGGAAGCCGATGCCGCGATCGCCGCGCTCCTGGGCGTGCCAGGAGACGGGCTTGCCGGCAAGCGTGCTCACCACGAAGGCGGTGTGGAACAGCATCATCGCCGGGGCGAGCAGGACGCTGAAGAGCTGCTCGATGAGCAGGCTCCAGCAGACCCGTGAGGCGCCGCCGAAACCGCGGCGCAACTTCGGATCGCGCACCGTGAGCACGACGGCGAGGATTTTCGGACCGAACAGCGCCACGGCCGTGAGCGACAGCAGCGCGGCGATCTCCCCGTCGCGGTAATGCGGCCAGTTTGGGAACAGACCGTGCTGGCCGGGCAGGAAGTACTGGTGGCCGTGGATGGCCTGCAGGATCACCACGGTGGAGCTGAGCAGCAGCATCAGCAGCCACAGTGGCGAGGCCAGATAGGACAGCACCCCGCCAATGAGGTGGATGCGGTTCAGCCAATACAAGCCGCGCGCCGGCAGCAGCCCGAGGTGCTGGATGTTGCCCTGCGCCCAGCGCCGGTCGCGGGCCGCGTAATCGACCACGTTGGAGGGAATCTCCTCCCAGCTGCCGTGCTCGATCGGCAGCAGCCAGACCTCGTAGCCTGCGCGGCGCATGAAGGCCGCCTCGACGAAATCGTGACTGAGGATCTCCCCGCCAAGGGGTGCCGAACCGGGCAGGTGCGGCAGGCCGCAGTGGGCGGCGAAGGCTTTGAGCCGGATGATCGCGTTGTGGCCCCAGTAATTGCTCTCCCCGAGCTGCCAGTAGGCCAGGCCGCTCGAGAGCATCGGGCTGCTCAGACGCGCGGCGAACTGGATCAGGCGCGCGAACAGCGTGTCGCGGCCCGCCGGCAGCGGCAACGCCTGGATGATGCCGGTGCGCGGGTTGGCGTCCATCAGCCGGGCCATCTCGAGGATGGTCACACCCGACATGATGCTGTCGGCATCGAGGACGACGGCGTAATCGTAGGCGCCGCCCCAGTGGTTGACGAAGTCGGCGATGTTGCCGGCCTTGCGCGCGATGTTCTCCGGCCGGCGCCGATAGAAGATGCGCCCGCGCGCGTTATGGCGGGTCACCAGATCGCGCCAGGCGGCCTCCTCGGCGAGGCCGATGTCGCGTTTGCGCGTGTCGGAGAGAATGAACAGGTCGAACGCGGACTGCTCCGCCAGTGCCTGCAGCGACGACCAGATCACCTCCAGTCCGGCCGCCACCCGCGTGGTGTCCTCGTTGTAGATGGGCATGATCACCGCGGTCCGCCCGCGCAGCGGTGCCACGGCGCGCCAGCGCTCGGCGATCTGCGCGCGGTCCCCGCCGCGCCAACGGACTGCGAAGCCCGCCACCGCGGTCCAGAACGAGCTGGCGAGCCACAGGAACAGGATGAAAAAGAGCACGAGTCCGGCGCGGTCGAGCGCGTTCAGGCCGTTCGCCGCCAGGATGTCCCACATCATGGTGGTCGCGACGATCGCCGTCAGCACCGTCAGGCTGAAAAAAACGGTGCGCCGCCGCCGCGCCTGTGGCCGTAGCCAGTCGCCGCGGGGGGTCACGATCCGGGCGTCCACTGATAGGTCCAGGTCTCACTGAGCGGTGCGCCGTAGAGCTCGAGGTAGCAGCGCAGGTCGACCGCCCGCCCGCCGGTCGGCTGCACCCTGAAGCGCACCCGCCAGTGCCCGTTCTCGGGCAGTCGCTCGGTCTGGACGTCGAAGATGCGGACCCCGAGCCCGCTCACCACGGCGCGCACGGGCTGACTGGCGCGCAGGCTGTGCAGATCCTCGCCGGCGAAATCGATCAGCATCTGGCGCTCGCCGCTCACCGGCTGGCCGGCGCGCACCACCGGCGCGATCCGCGTCGCCACCACGCGCCCGCCCGGCGGCCAGCGCTCCCCGGAGTGCAGGTAGGCCGAGAGGACGTAGGAGAAGGCGAGCGGCTGGCCGGCGCGCACCGGGGCGCTCGGCACCCAGTACGAGTCGATGTTGTAGTCGATGTCCGCCTCGCTGGGGATCTCGACCAGCTCGACCCCGCCGCGGCCCCAGTGCCCGAGCGGCTGTACCCAGTAGCTCGGACGGCTCTCGTAGCGCGCCGCAGGGTCCTCGTAGTCGGCGAAGCGCCGGTCGCGCTGGATCAGTCCGAAGCCCTTGGGGTTCTCGTCCATGAAGCGATTGACCTGCAGGCGCAGCGGATTGTGCAGCGGACGCCACAGCCACTCCCCGCCGCCGGTGTGCATCATCAAGCCGTCGCTGTCGTGCACCTGCGGGCGCCAGTTCGCCAAGCGCCGGCGTGCGGAGTTGCGGCCGTAGAGGAACATCGAGGTGAGCGGCGCGATGCCGAGTTTGGCGATGCGGTGGCGCGGGTAGAGCACCGCGCTCACCGTGACCTGGGTGATGTTCCCGGGCCGCACCACGAAGCGGTAGGCCCCGGCGACGCTCGGACTGTCGAGCAGCGCGTAGATCGTCATGGTGCGCGCCTTGGGCATCGGCTCGCGCAGCCAGAAGTGCGTGAAGTAGGGGATCTGCTCCCCGCCGGTGGTGGCGGTGTTGACGGCCAGTCCGCGCGCCGTGATCCCCTGGGTCTGGTTACGGCCAAGGACGCGAAAGTAGCTCGCGCCGAGGAAGGCGAGCACGCTGCGCGGGTGCCCGGGGCGCTCGAGCGGAAAGCGTACCGAGAGGCCGGCGAAGCCGAGCTGATCGGACAGACGCAGCCCGCCTAGGAAGCGCGGGAACTCGAACATCGAGGGGCTGTAGCGCACCGCCCGCACGCCAGAGGGGCTGACCGTGAAGATCTTCACCTCGCGCGTGAACGCGAAGCCACGGTGATAGAACTGCACCTCGAACCGCGAATGACCGCGCCAGAGCGCATCGGCGGGGCGGAAGTGGATTTGGTGATACTGCGCGTAGCTCAATCGGCGCAGCACGTTCGGCAGCGGCGTGGAGTGCACGTGGTAGGGGTGCTCGGCGCGCAGCGCCGCCAGGCGCTCGACGGCGGCGAATGTGAACGGGCGCGTCGGTGGCGGGGCGTATCGGGCTGGCGCGGCGGCACGACCGAGGGCGCAGGCGAAGGGGGCAAGCGTCAGAAACGCGACGAAGGATATCCGATTCTTTATTGTCACCAGTTTCTCGCGGGGCCTGTCGTTCGACGCCACAGCGGCAGTCGGGGGCTTCGGCTGCGGCATAACACCGGCCCATTGTCGCCGCGTGGCGACAGATCGCGCACTCCATCTAACACGCTGATCAGGGTGAAGCTTAACGCATTTTGTCGCGCGCGCGAAACGCGCCAGCCCCGCGCAGTGCGCGTGAGTTGATGTTTGTTGGAGACGTCAGGCTCATGGGCGCGCGTGCGCGCCGCGGCTCGGCCCCGCCGCATGCGGCGGGGCGGGGAAGTGGTGGAGGCGGGGGGAATCGAACCCCCGTCCGCAAGTCCTAGACTTCAGGCTCTACGTACGTAGCCCGCTCTTTAGTTCTCGCGCCGCGCTACCCGAGGGGCAGGGAAGACGAAGCGCCAGCGGACGGTGACTCTTAACGATCCGGCCCGTCGCACACCGGATCGCGAGCCTGTGAACGCGTCCCCCGAGTCGGCCGCACAGGCACGGACCGGTCGAAGGTCAGCCGCGGTTAGGCGGCGAGAGCGAAGTTGTCGTCGTTGGCAACTATAGTTTTGCAGCGAGATTTACGAGGGCACTGCGCCTCGGTACGCCTCTGAAGGTTCGCAACCCACGTCGAAACCGGTCGCCCCCAAGAGAGATCTGTCGCGCATAAGCATACGCGTCGGCGCGCGTTCTGCACAGCGGCGCGCGTGCACCGCGCAGACTGTCATTATAAACAGTTTCGGGCCGGACGTCTCAGCCGCGGCGCAGCAGGCGCGCCTTGTCGCGCTCCCAGTCGCGGTCCTTTTCCGTGGCGCGCTTATCGTGCTGCTTCTTGCCCTTGGCGAGTCCGAAGGTGAGCTTGGCCCGTCCGTTCTTCCAGTGCAGCTCGAGCGGGATCAGGGTGTAGCCGCGCCGCTCGACGGCGCCGATCAGGCCGTTGAGCTCGCTGCGATTGAGCAGCAGCTTGCGCGTGCGCGCCGGGTCGGCCAGCACGTGCGTGGAGGTCGCCGCCAGGGGCGAGAAGTGCGCGCCGAAGAGAAATGCCTCGCCGTTGCGCAGGTAGACGTAGGACTCGGTCAGCTGCGCCCGACCGGCGCGCATCGATTTGACCTCCCAGCCCTGCAGCACCAGACCGGCCTCGTAGCGCTCCTCGATGAAGTACTCGTAGCGCGCTTTGCGGTTCTCGGCGATGAGTCGGGCGGGGGCGGCGGGCTTGGCAGGCATCGGCTCTTCGGGTCGCTCGGGGGCGCGCATTGTAGCGTGCGCACGCCGCTCGGGTGCGGCGGCGGCTCTTGTCGGTGCCGGGGCGATCCTGGGACAATGTCGCCCATGCGAGAAGTCAAGCGCTCGGCGCTCATCAAGATGCCGCCGAACAGGCTGTTCGCGCTGATCAACGACATCGACAGCTATCCGCAGTTCCTGCCGTGGTGCACCCACTCGCGGGTGCTTTCGCGCAGCGACAGTGAGATCGTCGCCAGCATCGGCGTGCGTCGCGGGCCGTTTACCGGGGATTTCACCACCCGCAACGCGCTCGAGCCGTACCGGCGTATCCACATGCGTCTGGTCGACGGCCCGTTCAGTGCGCTCGAGGGGCAGTGGCGCCTGACACCCGCCGGGGAAGGCACGCAGGTCGAGCTGATGCTGCGCTTCCAGTTCAAGAACACCCTCTCCGCGGTGCTCTTCGAGCGCATCTTCGCCGAGACGGTCGGGTCGCTGGTCGATGCATTCGTCGCCCGCAGCCGCGATCTGCAGCTCACCGAGGGGCTCGCCGCGCCGTGAGCGGCGGGCTGAAGCGCTGTCTGGTGGCCTATGCCACCGAGCAGCGCCAGTTCCTCTGGCCGGTGGAGCTGCAGCAGGACGCCGATGTCGCTGCGGCACTCAGCGCCGCGCGGCGCGCGGCGCCCGATGTTCCGGTTCCCTGGGACAGCGCGCCGGTCGGGATCTTCGGTGAACCGTGTGCACGCGATGCGCGACCGGCCGACGGGGATCGCATCGAACTGTACCAGCCGCTCGTGCAGGATCCGCGCGCGCGCCGGCGCGCGCGCCTCGGATCTGCGCGGCGCTGAGTTACAGCAGCGGGAATTTCTTCGGCGAGGGCAGCAGTCCCGGGGCGATCGGCTGGCCCTTCGGCACATCGAGCAGCTTGAAGCGGCTGACCTTGCCGTCGTGGAAGAACACGGTCACGCGGCTCTCGATCGGCCGCTGCACGTAGCCGCGCTTGAAGTAGTAGACGTAGTCCCAGCGGTCCGAATCAAAGACGTCCTGGATCATCGGCGTGCCGAGCAGATAGCGCACCTGCACCCGAGTCATGCCCACCTTCAGCTGCCGCACGGTATGGCCGTCGAGATAGTTGCCCTGCTGAATCGACATGCGGTAGACGCAGCCGGCGAGCAGGCCCGAGAACGCCGCGAGCAGGGCGGCGAGACGCACAGCAGAGGTCAATTGAACTGGTCGCATGGAGGTCCGATGGGCAATAATTGGGCCGATCATACCTGATCGGGCAAGCACCGCCGCGATTCCCTGCGGCGGACACATCCGGAGGATCGCAACGCGTGGAAAGCAAGGACCTGCGTAAAGCCGGCCTGAAAGTCACGTTGCCGCGAGTGAAGATCCTCGAGATCCTCGCCGGCAGCCAGACGCGTCACCTGTCGGCCGAGGACATCTACCGCAGCCTGCTCGACTCGCACGAGGACATCGGACTTGCCACCGTCTACCGGGTCCTCACCCAGTTCGAGGCCGCCGGACTCGTGACCCGCCATCACTTCGAGGACGGCATGGCGGTCTTTGAGCTGAATCAGGGTGCGCACCACGATCATATCGTGTGTCTTGACTGCGGCCAGGTCGAGGAGTTCGTCGATGAGGGTATCGAGGCGCGTCAGAACGCGGTGGCCGAGCGGCTGCAGTTCCAGATCCGCGACCATTCGTTGATTCTCTACGGGCACTGCCGGCGCGAGGCCTGTCCGCACCGGCGCCTGCCGCGCCCGTGAGGGGCGCTCAGCGGCGCTGCGCGCCGCGCTTTGGCCGGCGCACCGGCGTGTGCGCCCCCGCAGGGGCGCGGCCGGCGCCGCTGAGCATCTCGCGGGCGTGCTCGCGCGCCGTGACGGTGACATCGACCCCGCCGAGCATCCGCGCGAGTTCCTCGATGCGCTCGGTCTCGGGCAGCTCTGTCAGGCGGGTGTGCGTGGCACGCCCGTCGCTGTGTTTGGCCACCCGCAACTGTTGATGGCCCTGTGAGGCCACCTGTGGCAGGTGCGTCACGCACAGCACCTGGCCGCGTTCCCCGAGCGCGCGCAGCTCCCGTCCGACGATCTCCGCGACCGCCCCGCCGATCCCGGAGTCGACTTCATCGAAGACCATGCAGCGCGTCTCGCGCGCGCTGCTGGCGACCTCGACGGCGAGCGACAGTCGCGAGAGCTCCCCGCCGGAGGCAACCTTCGCCAGGGC
>JAKCDC010000087.1 GCA_021838635.1 Pseudomonadota bacterium | reverse complement strand
GGGGATCTGTGAGCAGGCGCACGCTTTTTGATGATGGTGTGGGCACGGTTTTTGAGGTGGTTCCCGAGTCTGGTTCCCGCGCATTCTCTAGAGTGAACGGGAACCGGAACTGGGGACCGACGGGTTGAAGGACAGGAGGCGTTGTCAGGCGGTGATGGCCAGACGATAGCCTTCGGGTGAGCGCACGAGACGACCGGAGCGGGCGAGCGCGTCGAGTTGCGCATAGAAGGTTGCCTTGCGGACGGAGCACAGGGCGCGCAGTTCGGAGGCGGGGACGGGGCGGTCGGCGTGGCTGAGGGCGTACAGGATACGTTCGTTGACGGAGCTGGGCGGTGGGATCTGGGAGGCCGAGTCGGCCGCGGTGCGTAGTTCCAAGGCCAGGGACTCCCCGCGTTGGGCGAGCTCGAGATGGATCGGCGGCATGGAAGGGGCGGCGCGATGCTCCACTGTCAGAGTGAGTTCGTTTCCGAAGCGACGGAGGTAGAGGTTGGAGTCGCCCCAGGCGTGGAACTCCGAGGAGCCGCGCAGCGCCTGACCGGCCCGGATCCGCGCGCCGCCTTTTTTGGCGTGGTGAACTACGAGCACGGCGAGATGATGACATCGCTGCAGCTCGCGCAGGTAGGCAAGCAGGGGCGCCACTTCGCCGCTGGCGTTTTCATCGATGCGATGCAGGCGTACGAAGGGATCCAGCACCAGCAGGCGTGGCTTGAGCTGCTCGACCGTGTGCGCGAGCCGGCTCCGATCGGCCGGCAGATCCAGTCGGACGGTGGGCGCAGTGATGACCTGAACGTCTAGTTCCTGCAGGGTGAGCCCTGCGGCGGCACAGATACCTTCGAGCCGTCGGCGCACGATATGCAGGGCGTCTTCGGCGGCATACAGCAGCACGCGCCCGGCCTGCGGCACGGGGAAGTGACGCAAGCAGGGGGTGCCGGAGGCGACCGCCACGGCCAGGTCGAGAGCGAGGAAGGATTTGCAGCACTTGGGTTCCGCGCCGATAACACCAACGGCTTCTTCCAACCACAGACCCGTCACGAGCCAGCGCTGTGCCTCCGAGCGCACCGGCAGCTGATGGACCGGTTGTACGGGCAAGGTCGTGTCTGGGGTTGCGCTCATCGGCGTGCAGCGACGGCTTGTCGCGGCGTGACTTTGATCTGACTTGGCGCCGGTGGATTGAAGGCCTCGAAGAACAACTTCTCATCGAGCTGTGGGAGTTCGCGCTGTGCGGCCAGATCCAAGAGCTCCCCCGCCAGGTTCATCAAGGCGCGCAGGTTCCCTTGTGCGTGATCGCATAAGGTGGCGATCAGCTCCGGGGTCATCAGTTTCGGGGCTCCGGCACAGCGCAGGGCGTGCAGCAGACACTCCCGCAGCTCCTCCGGGGTGGCACGGTCCAGGGTCAGTTTCACGCGCATACGCGAGCTCAAAGGGGCGAGATCCTCGCTCCTGAAGCGCTCGAGTAAGCGCTGGTCGCCGGCGAGCACGACGGTGAGCAACAGATGCGAGTCGAGGCGCGCGGAGGACAGCAGTCGCAACTCCGACAACACTACCTGTTTGGTCTCCTGCGCCTCATCGACCAGCAGTACCGGGCGGCTCGCGGAGGCATCGATGTGCCCCTGCCAGCGCTCTCTGAGGACCTTCGCTCCGCTCCAGCGGTTATGCGGCTGCAGCTCGACGCCGAACAGATCCCCCATCTCGCGGTAGAAGTCTCCGATGCTGGCTTGAGGGCGCGAGAGTACCCCGACCTGCACGTCGCGCAGCCGGGAAAGCCGCTCGGCCGTCACTCGCAGCGTGGCAGACTTGCCCCCGCCGGGTGGGCCGCAAACGAGCGCGAACCCCCCATCACCGACGAGCTGTTCGAGTCGCCAACAGAAGGAGTCCAGGCGGGGGCTCACGTACAGCGCTTCCACGGGTACGCCGCAGGAGAAAGGATTCCACTTGATGCCGTAGAGGGCCATGAGTCTTTTGTCCATGTCGTCTCGCTTTCAGGTTTCGGGCTTCTCGGGGCTGTCGTCCATGGGAAGATACGGCGGCGGCAGTCCTGTGGCCGCCTGCTGGGAGAGGAGCTTCGAGAGCAGCGGCGCCAGCTGCGCCGTAGCCTGCAAAGGCTTTACCGGGCTCGCCCCTGGGGGCCGTGCCACCGGCTCGAGCGGCCGGCGCGCGCCGCGGGCGTTGGCGAGCTTGTCCTGCGGAAAGAGTCGACACAAAACCTCTCCGGTGCGCTCATCGGCCAGGTATACGTGGGTGAGATCCCAGTGGGCATAGCGGATCGGTAGCTGCCGCAGATGTCGATAGGGGTTCGGGACCTCAAAGCGGCGGCCAGCGAGCACCACCGTGCCATCGCTCATGCGCTGGATGCGCCGCTCGGTGCGGGTAAAGGCGAGCCGCAGGGTGGCGCTGTCTGGACAGGGCCGCGACACATCCCGCCCCGCCAGGTACCGATCCAGCGGCTTCTGGCCGGTTTCCGAGTGCGGGAAGCGGTTGTAGTGATATTCTGCCCACGCCTGAGTGGCTTCGTTCAGCGCCTCGAGCGTCAGATCACGGACGTTCTCGAGCATGGCCAACAGCTGCCCTTCAACACTGTTCCAAAGCACCTCGATTTTTCCATTCATATACGCGGAGTAAGCCATGGTGTTGGCATCGACCAGGCCGAGTCGGGTCAGCCCTTCCCCGATTTCCGTCGCGATCATCGCCTTGCCATTGTCGTGATAGCCACTGGCCGGGAGCCCGCGTTTCATGAACGCCTGACCGAGGGCATGCGCCAGGATCTGCGAGCGCTCCGCGCCCAGATACCACTGCAGATGACAGACAAGCCGCGAGCGATCGTCGAGGATCCCGATGAGGATCGGGGTCTCGTACTCACCGCGCGGGGTGAGGACCTGTATCGATGTCTTGTGCCCATCCCAGTGCCACAGTTGATTCACGTATTCGACTTCATAACTGCGCACTTCAAATTGCATCACGTGTTTCTCGGCGCGCTCAGTGCCTTCGGTTCTGCGTGCACTCACGCGCCGGATCTTGCGTAGCCCATGGGCCTTGAAGAACCGCCGGACCGTGGAGTAGCACGGGACCGGACCGAGCTCCGGGCGCATCTCGGCCATGGCCTTCAAATTCAGGTAATGCAGCTGCACCGACCAGCTCGCGTGTGAGGCGTACTGCTCGCGTAACAGAAGCTGCACGGCGGCGCTTACGGACTGCTGGAACCCCAAGTCCTTGCGCACCTTACGGCGCAGCACGCCGAAGGGATCCCGTGGGGTTCGCCGCGCCTGGTACAGCCATCGCTCGATCGTGGAGAGCCCAAAGCGCACCGGCGCACCCGTCACCGGGTGCAGCCACGTCCGCTGCGCGAGCTCGCGCAACGCCGCGCGCAGAGCGCCCTTCTCCGGTGGCGCTGCCAACAGGTGACCGATCACGCTGAACCTCAAGCGGGCCCAGCGCTCGTGGATTGAGGGCTTCTCGGACTCGCTCACGCCAAAACTCTCCGTCCAGTTCCCTGACGTGAACGATAGAACAACCCCAAACGGCCGATCCGACCAAACTCTGCGGACCGGCGCCGTCCCTTATCGTGCGTGCGCGATTACGGCGTTTTCGCCCCCCGTTTCCCACCGCTCAGCGGCCCGAGAAAACGCAACAGCGCCAACAGCCGCTCCTCAGCCCCACCGCTCAACCGCTCCAGCCACGAAAGCGGCAGTGCACCGGTGTCCACCGGCGATCGGAACCCTCCACAGGCCTCGCGCCACAGGGGCAGCTGCGGCAGCAGCTCCTGCCACCACTGCTGCCAGCGCAGCACCGTCTGGCGGCTGACCCCCACCAGCTCCTTCAGCCGTTGCATCCGCGCCGGCGTCATGCCGCAGCGCATCGCCGTGATCACCGTCACGATCACCGCCAGATACACCTTCGGGCCAAGGAAGATCAGCGAGGCGGGCGTAGTGCGCACGCGGCACCCTTCCTTCGCGCAGCAAAAGGACTGCCGCCAGCACTCACACCCGCTCAACCCCACCGGCAGGCCCCGGGGTTTGCGCGGGTAGCGCGCCGAGTGCAGCTTCCCGTCGCATCCGGACTTTGTGCATCCCTGCGTTTTGACCTCCGCGGCGGTCTTCTCATCCAGCTCCTGCAGCATCCGGTGGAATCGAGCGTCATTCAGCAAAGAGGTGTACATCGGCCTTCTCCGTCTTGGTACAGTGACCCCCCTGATCATGGCTCCCAAAACCGGCCGGAACGATCTCTGTCCCTGTGGGTCGGGACGCAAATACAAGCAGTGCTGCCTGGAAAAAGATCAGGCGGCCGAGCATGCGCGGCTTACCCAGGCCGCGGCGGCCGCAGCTGAAGCCGCCGCCGCCCGAGAGCACCAGAGACAGGCCCGCTTTGAGGCTCGCAAGCACCAGTACGAGCTCGCCGAAGCCTCCAATGCCGTGATCGCTCTCGTGCACAACGGCAAGCTCGATGAGGCCGAGAAGGCCGCCCGCGAGTTATTGGTACGCTACCCAGAGGTACATGACGGATACGATCGCCTCGGTCAGGTGTACGAGGCGCGGGGCCAGAACAAAGAAGCAGCCGATTGCTACCGCAGGGTCATCGAGTTCATCCACGCTCACCCCGATGACTATGACCCAGAGTTCGAAGCCGTCTTCCACGGCTTGGTAGCACAACTCGATCCACCTATCGCCGCGACCTGACCGTCCCCTCCCTCCGTAGTCTGTGCTGATCACGACGCAGTTGCCCCCGTGCGCCCACAGCCGCCTCGCTGCGCTCGGCCCGCGCCCCTCAGGGCGGGCTATCCGAAGGGCCCGCCTGGGCGCGGCACGGGCTGTGGACGACGGGGACAACTGTGCCTCCGTTCTGGGCTCGATCGATGAGGGGCCCAGGCCACCGTCCCTCACAAATCCTGCTCAGAATTCCCGGTTATCCCCTCAATTTGAGTGCGCCTGCTCAGAAGATCCGATCGGCCGGCGGTTGCGGGGGCACCGGTATCGTGTAGAGGTCAGGTCCGTAACCCAATCTCTTCAGCCCCCGGACCAGCTGATGCACCTCTGTGCGAAGCGGCGCGGGTCCAAAATAGGTCGGCGTGGAATAGTCCATGACCCTGCTCACGCCAAGATACTGCATGAACGGTGCCTCGGCCAGGGATTCTCCGCCGCTGTTCTTGCGCAGGTCGACCGCGACCCGCGTGATGCCCGCCTTCTCGACCGCCGCGAAGAATCTCGCCACGGCATGCTCATAAGGTCCGGCAAGTTTCATGCTGTTGAGCGTAAACCACCCGATATTGTGCCGCTTGTCCACGAACCAGCTGAACCACGGCTTGCGGCGTCCCGCGCTCATCAGGGCCTTGGAATCCGGTAGCGGGGCGATGGGCAACGGCAGGCGCTTGAGGTAACCGGATGGGGTTCGCAGCGTCAGCATCACGGGTTTCTCGCCGTGAAGCAGGCCGAGCCAGCGCAATTCGAACGCGTAGCGCAGCATGGAGCCCGCCCAGTCGGCGACCCACCCCGGTGTGCCCGCGTACAGCGCTTCAAGCCGCGGCAGGATCTCCCCGGGCGTCTCACCGCCGATGCGCACGACCTCGCTGTTCCTGGGAAAGAGCGCTGGATGCATCCACGGAGCCGGCGATACCAACAGGCCGTTCGACACCCATTGAAACACCACGTCGAGCGCCCGATTTTCAAGGGTGTTCGCGTCGAGTTCCGCGTGCGGATCGTTCAGCGCGCGCATGAGCTTCTCTTGCAGCAGCCAGTCCCGCCAGGCCGGAATCGGCCCGTGAACGGTGCCGGCAAGATGCCTCACTCGGGCATTGAACCGGGCGCGTTCCCCTTGCGTCTTGAGGTAGGGGTCGTAGCGCTCGAGGACGGCGGCGAGTTCCTGCAGTTGCTGCTGGGCGCGCCCTGCGCTGACGGTGCGCAGGTCGATCGGCGGGCTTTGAGCCAGAGTCGTGGCCGGCCCGAGGCTCATGAGGGCTAGGAACGTCATGACGCCAACTCTCATCGAACCCCTCATTGATCCCCCGCTGCGTCGCCGCCCGTCGCGTAATCTTGGAGGCTTGCGCCCTCTCGGTCAACGACCCAGCCCGAAAACCGTGGGGGCGTGCCTAGCCATTGTATCTGACGAAAAGTCCCGGACTTATGATCAACGTCAGCGATGGAATCGCCATCACGGAACTCGACTCTGAGTTTTCGTTTGCAAAACAATCTGTTATGGCGCGGTTTCGTCGCGCAACCCGGCATGGATTTTGCGGTGAGCACGCATTGGAACGAGCACGGAGGCGAGTGACCCGGCCGGTATGAGCCATTTGCGCAACGTCCGCGCACGCCAGCCACGGCGGCGTTGCGTGCGCAGTGAAGCAGGG
>JAKCDC010000086.1 GCA_021838635.1 Pseudomonadota bacterium | reverse complement strand
ACCCACAGAGCTCATACCCTTCCCATCCGCCGAGGGCGGAAATACACTCTTCTGGGGCCACGGTCGCCCTCCTGCCTGCTTGATGTCTGGTAACACCAAGTTAGCAGAGGCGACCGTTCGCCTCACCTCTCGCGTCCAGTCACCCCGGAAACGGGAGAAGAACCGATTTCTTGGGCGGCGAGCAGATGAGCGCTTCGTTCCATCAGGAACAGGCCATCGTCTTCTTTGAGAAATGCACGCAATCGGATTCGTCTTTTTTCTTCAAAAGAGCATGCAATATCGGAATTGCAAACGCATTGGCAAATATTTCAGACTACAGCGGCCAAGCAGCGTATGCACGCTTATTGAAGCACCATTCCCGCGTTCCGACCATTCTGGCGCGGCGAGTTCTGTCGAGAGTTTCAAAACACGCCCCCTGGGAGGGAGCTGGGCGCGCGAACCCGACAGCAGTGAAGTTCAAGAATGTGGACATGCCGGTGACGCTTCCAATATACAGTCTCGGTGCCGGCATTTCGCGAAATGAACCCGGTGCGCATCGGAAGGACAGTTCCGGCTCATCACTCAAGAAAGTCGGGACGTTCCACGAAATCGCGCACATGCGATATCTTATCCCGGTGCGCATCGAAGATAAGCGCGTCTGGATGGCTTTGGATACCGGCTCTCCTGACAGTCTCCTGAGAAAATCATTTGTGACTCAGCTTCGACTGCCAACACGGTACACTGCGGTACGCACTCTATTTGCTTCTATAGTCAATTTGCAGACGCATGACCTTAGTTACACAACTCTTCGCATCAGTGTTGGCAAAGATACGTTTGAGCACCAGAATATGCTGATTTTTCCAGCAAACGGGACCGCCAATGCCGTAATGCGAATCAAAGACGCGGACGGAAGGCCTATCGTGGGAATTTTAGGCTTGGATTTCCTCAGGAAATTCGGTGCGATCCGAATCAATTTTTCCGCCCATGAGGTGTATTTTGGCGCGGAAACAACGACCGGCCATTGCACAGCCTTGACTCTGTCTAGCATGGAACCACTCGGCACGGATTACGCAAGTGGCGGCAATTGGATCGGCAGCGTTACGGCCATGCGCGCAACAATTGCAAAACGAAACGTTACATGGTCAATTGATTCAGGCTGGACGATCAATAACATTGCCAATGCTGGGGCGACATTGGTTTCAAAAGTTCATAAGTGGGCGACATCCGCTCATAAAGATCGAGCTGGATTCAATGTTTTTTACAATATTCCGACGGACGCGACGATGTCCGGAAAAATTAATCTGCAAGTGGCGCCGAATAGCATGCGGCTTCCGGTCGGCTTCGTCATCAGCGCTCCGACCGCGTTTGCACGTCATGATGTGGGATTTAACTTTTCTCGAGGTACCGTTTGTTATAAATAGCGTGGATCAGTTGTAGACATTGACCTGGATCTAGAGGAGGAATTTTGTTCATCTCCCGCTTCCGGAGTCGCCGTGCGCTCGACTCATGCGCAACATCCGCGCACCGGCCAGCGCCTCGAGCCGCGACTCCGGCATTGTGACCTCAGGCGGCAATCCACCACCTTCTCTTTCATGACCACCATCCTCCGCAGGTAGCATTTGCTCCAGGGAAGATCATCGCCGACCTGAGACCATCTTGTCGCTTAAGTTTTTGTGGAGTTTTCGAAGAATTTAACTCCTCTGGCGCAAGTTGTATTCATGCGGATCGACATTTCGCGGTCCGTACGGTGGTCCGCCACGATCCCGCGGCTTCGCGGCGCGACGCGGAAAGACGCACGCGATGCGCATGTCGACACACGCATGACCTGCCCGTCCGGAGCAGCCTCGCGGCAGCCGGAAAGACCACCACTCGCGATCACAACCCGCGAAATCCCCTCCCCTGGCGCCGGGAACGCCGCTCAAGTCTGGGATTGATATCAGGATTTGTATGACGTATCGGTGGGGTGGAAGACCATCGCGTTGCGCGAGAGCGCACGCGAGGATCTGTGGGCATGTCCACAGACCCGCGGCGGGAAGCGAGCTTTCAGCTCGATCAGGTCCAGTGCGGGCTCGAGCCTGAGATGTGGAAGCCGATGAGCACTATTGGCGCCAGCGTGCGGGGCATTCCCGTCACGGATGCCGCCGGAGGGGTCCGAGTGATGTACGTTGCAAAATTCTCCTCCACCCTCTACGTGCTGAACCGCCTTGAGCAGAAGACCCAGCGCGTCTGCGCATTGGACATCGAGTGGGCGGCCTGGCGATAGCGCAAACTGTCAAGAAAGCGACCATGACCGGAAAGCGCTATGCCGGTGTCTGGGGTGCCATCGAGGGGACTGCCGAAGAGGCGCAGAACATGAAGCTGCGCTCGGCGCGCTCGAGCGTTTCCCGCAGCGACGCCGAGCGCCCGCACCCCATAGATCTTGGCCATCCGATCCCTGATCGCCAGAGGCCGTCTCACGTCTTGGACTGGGCGGTCCTCAAGAGTGCGCAGCGTAAGGGCTTCCTGGCATCTCGGGGACACAGCCGCAGGCGCAGCGCACTCGCCACGCTCGCGCATCTGGCGTCCCCTCGCGTTCGAGTGCCCGCGTCACCGCGGCTCTCGCGGGCGGCGCCTGAAACACGACACGCGCCTGCGGGAAGTCCGTCCGCTGCGCACAGTGCCGCTCGCCTTCATCGCCGCCCACAATTGGGTCAGCGCCCATAGCCGGCCACTGTTTCCCGAGCGCGCGACTCCCCGGGCAGATCACTCACGGTACCCGTCGCAGCGGTCCTGAGGCCACGTTCCGCTTCGAGAGCGGCTTGACCGAGCGGACGGTACCCCGGAGCGGACAGACGGTCGCTGAATGGGCCGGCTTCGAGCCGATCTGCGGTGCCGGCGTCAGGACGCGGGAAAACCTCGCCGGTGCCAAGGCCGGGCGATCATCAATCTACTGATATTGCTGGACTTTTTGATGGTGGGCGGTACTGGGATCGAACCAGTGGCCCCTGCCGTGTGAAAGCAGTGCTCTACCGCTGAGCTAACCGCCCATCCCTTGAGGGACGGCAAGTCTATCCACGAAGGCTGCCGGACGCAACGACCGGCAGCCCCCCGGGCCCTTTGGTCGTTTCCACCACCGCACTGAGACAGACGTCACACTCAAGCGGTGCAATGCGACTCAAGTCTCGGACCGGACCAGTCGATACAGGCTGTGAGACGAATGTCGCCCCCTGCCAGTTGGGCGGCTTAGGGGTTTATCGCGACTATGTCTGCAACCGCCGCGCTGCATGCCATCGATTCAGTGCTGATTGTCGACGACAGCGGCGTCCAACGGAGCATTGGCGCGGCGCTGTGCCGCGAGATGCGCATCCGCCAGATCCACCAGGCCGAGGACGGCGTGGCCGCGCTCGCCCTGCTCGATGCGCTGCCGGCGCCTCCGGATCTGCTCATCGTCGATCTGGAGATGCCGAACATGGACGGGCCGGAGCTGCTCTCGGAGCTCTCGGCGCGACGGTTGCGCTCCCCGGTCATCGTCGCCTCCTCGCGCGAGAGCTCGCTACGTCATTCCGTCGAAGACATGGGCACCGCGCTCGGATTGCGCATCCTCGGCAGCCTGCCGAAGCCACTGACGCAGGAGGGTCTGGGCACGCTCCTGCAGCGCCAGCCGGGCACTACGCCCGCGCGCGAACCGCGCAGCACCCCGCCGGTCGATCCGCAGGAGCTGCGCAGCGCGCTCGAGCGCGGCGATATCACCGCGTTCTACCACCCGCAGGTGGAGATCGGCACCTGCAAGGTGCGTGGCCTGGAAGCGCTGGCCCGCTGGCACCATCCGACGCGCGGGTGGATCCCCCCGGACGCTTTCATCCCGGTGGCCGAGCAGCACGGACTGATCCACGTCCTGACCTTGCGCGTGATGGACCTTGCCATGGCGCAGACCGCGCAATGGGCGCTGCAGGGACTCGACCTGTCGATCGCGGTAAACATCTCCCCACTGCTGCTCGATCGGGGCGAGCTCGTACAGGAAATCTCCGACCTGCAGCGCAAGCATGGGCTGCGCGCCGAGCAGGTGGTGCTCGAGGTGACCGAAAGCACACTGCTGCGCGAGCTGGCCGTCGCCCTTGGCGTGCTGACGCGGCTGCGGCTGCGCGGCTTCCGGCTCTCGCTCGATGACTACGGCACCGGTTTCTCATCCATGCAGCAGCTGGCACGCATCCCGTTCACCGAACTGAAGATCGACCGCAGCTTCGTGCACGGCGCCGCCGATCGCGAAAGCCTGCAGGTCATCCTGCGCTCGGCGCTCGACATGGCGAGCGAGCTCGGGCTGGAGACCGTCGCCGAGGGCGTCGAGTCCCTGCAGGACTGGCAGCTGGTGCGCCAGTTCGGCTGCACCCTGGCGCAAGGCTGGCTGCTCGCCAAGGCGATGTCCCCGACCGACTTCGAGCCCTGGCTGCAGCGTCTGCGCCAGCACCGCGCCGAACTGTTGGGCTGATTCGCCCGGCGGCGGGGCGCGCCGGTTGCGCCGGCGCGCGCGCTGAGCCGATACTGAGCGGCCCCGGCTTGGATGCTCCGCGGTGCCCCAGCGTCTTCCCCATAACGTTCGCTGCCTGCTCTCGGCGCGCGCGGTGCGCAGCGTCGGCCAGGGTGCCACCGTGGCGAGCTTCAGCCTGTATCTGCATGCGCTCGGCTTCACCGGCGCGGCGATCGGCCTGGTGCTCATGGCGGGTCTGGCCTTCGGGGCGCTGCTGACGCTATTCGTCGGCCCGCTGAGCGACCGCGTGAGCCGGCGCCGGCTGCTCATCATCTACGAGTTCGCCGCGGCTGGCGCCGCGCTGGCGGCGATCGTCTCGCCCAACGAGGCGATCCTGATCGCCGCCGCCACCCTCGCCGGCTTCGGCCGCGGCGCCAACGGCGCAGCCGGCCCCTTCTCGCCCGTCGAACAAGCCTGGCTCGCCCGCGAGGTCGACGGCGAGGCGCGCCGGCGCGCCCTGTCCTACAACGCAACGCTCGGATTCGTCGGGATGGGGGTGGGCGCGTTGCTCGTCGGCGTGCCGCCGCTGCTGGGCTTCGGCTACCCCGATCTGACCAGCTTTCGTATCCTCTTCACTCTGCCGCTGCTCGGCTCGCTCGCCTCACTGGCGCTGATCAGCTGGACGCGCGAGGCACCGCAGGTGGCGACGGCAGCTGCGCGGGCGGATCCCCACGAGGCGCAGATCAAGCGTGATGAGAACCGCCGCATCCGCAAGCTCGCCGTCACCAACGCCGTCAACGGACTGGCGATCGGCATCATCGCCCCGCTGATCGCGTACTGGTTCCTGCGCCGCTATGGGGAAGGCCCCGCGGCCATTGGACCGGCACTCGCGGCGAGCTTCGCGCTGGCGACACTCGGGGCGGTGCTCGCCCACCAGCTGAGCCAGCGCATCGGGACGGTCCGCGCCGTGACGGCAATGCGCCTGGTCGGACTTGCGCTGATGCTCTGCGTTCCCTTCTCGCCCGACTTCGGTCTGGCCGCGGCGCTGTACGCAGCGCGCGGTCTGTTCAATCGCGGCACGGCAGGCGTGCGCCAGGCGGTGGCCGCGGGGCTGACCCGCGCCGAACGGCGCGGCACGGCGGCGAGCGTGCAGAACCTCTCGATGCAGATCCCGCGCGCGATCGGCCCGGTCATCGGCGGCTGGCTGATCCATCGTGGCGAGTTCACCGCGCCGTTCATGCTCGCTGCGGCGCTGCAGGGGCTGTACATCGTGCTCTACCAGCGATTCTTCGGTGGCGTAGACGAGGCGGCGCGGGCCGCTGCGGCCGCAGGCGGCGATCCTCTTTAGGACGGCGGTTCGTGCGCACGTGCCCCAAAAGCACGCTCCTCAATCGCCTACACGATGCTCGCGCCACGGATCACCCCAAAGTGACCAGAACGCCTGGCGCCTGATCAATTGCTATTTCCCCGCAGGCCGCGACAGAGTCCCGAGCGCTGCTCGAGAGCCTCAGTGCACGTCAGCAGTTGATTCGCGATCGCCATCGTGGTCTTGAGATGAGGCGAATTGACTTTTGAGGCACCGCGCAAGAGCGCAAAAAAAAGGATCGCCACTGCTTCGAAAACAGAACATGCCAGGGCGCCGGATCGCGCAGTGGATTCGCAGACCAACGCCAGAGGCGTGCCTTCGCAACGAGCGTGCGGCTCACCGCGATTTTCCGCTTGAGTCGAGAATCTCCCGCAGCACCTGAACTGCCGTCGCGTCGAAGAGGACACCGCCCCCCGTCCGATCGGGTGTCCTCTGCCGTCCAGCGACGTCCCGCCGGGCCCAGGACCCTGGACCTGCGCGACATCCCCTCGTATTGCCTCACATAATTCTGTTACCGGCTGCGTCATCAGTGATGTTACCGGAGACATCTTCCCGTTCGCTCTTGGCCGGGTTGCAACCGGCAAAAGA
>JAKCDC010000036.1 GCA_021838635.1 Pseudomonadota bacterium | reverse complement strand
TGGCTGCTTCATTCTTTACTCGTACTGCAATTGACAGTTGCGGAGACGCATTTTCTGTCTTCTTGAGGCATTCAAGTGTTTTAAAATGGTGATTCACAAGAAGGTCGTTCATTAAGCGTTAAATCATTCCGAACAATGCGGCAAACGCAATAAGCATTGTGTCAATGATCTTCCTGCGCCCGCCTGCGAGTATGAAACGGCAGAGTTTCAGTTGACGTGCGATGGTTGTTGGTGACTTTGTCAGCGCCGCCCAGCTTTTGAGTGAGCTGTTTGACGGATTAGCAGCATGAGTTATAGCACTAATCGCGATTATCTGAGTTTTATACCAGCCGTTTGAGATGAGTCTGAGACGACGCATGACGCCTTTTGTGCTGCGACGTGCTCCTGTATCGTTTTCAGAGTGTTGCCGGTAAATTACGGTGGGTTCGGAATCGAAGATCCATGTGTGATTGGTTGCGCGTGCAACTGCGTAAGCGGCCCAATCGTGGTAGTGAATTAGGCTTATTGGTGCTGGATTTTCGCATATTACTTTGCGAAATTGTTCGTAAAATGTGGGTCGCAGAGCAAATGTGCACCCCTGGCCGGCGCCCTCGAATAGAAAGTCACGTTGGGTGATGCGTGTAGATTGCTTCTGCAATCGCTCGCGTCCGTCTGGCCAAGCGGCGATTGTCGCGCTGGAATAGCCGTCGGCATCCGGGTGTTGCTGAAGAGCTGTATATGCTCTTTGAAGCTTTGTTCTTATCCAGATATCGTCTTGGTCAGAGAATGCGACAAGGTCGAAATTTTTTGAGTCGCAATGTTGGAAAAGTCTAAAAAAATTGTTTGCTGCGGATCCTGTAGGGTATGGGCTCGGAAGTAAGCGGATTCGGGGGTCTTGGGCGAGTTTGTTGAGTAGGCTCGAAGTATTGTCTGTGGATGCGTCGTCGCCAATTATGAGTGTTACATTGACGCCTGTTTGACACAGTATTGATTCAACTTGTTCTTCGAGCCAGTTGGCGCCGTTAAATGCTGCAAGTATGACGAGTACGTCAGGCTTGGTATTGCCCATGCTGTTGGGGTGCGGACACGCGCTTGTTAGCGGATTTCCTGACAAGGACGGATCATGAGGGGCGAATTACAGGTGTTCTGGTGGTGGTAGAATCAATATGCACCGCTTCCCCACAACACGACTTTCACAGTCTTGAGAAGAATGCGTAAATCCATCAGCAGCGTCTGCTTGCGTACGTAGTACGTGTCCATGACCACCCGGCGCCGATAATTGGTATCGTTGCGTCCGGTGACCTGCCAGAGCCCGGTGATTCCCGGTTTCGCGGCCATGTAGGCCGGCAGGTAGCGCCCATAGCGGAGCATCTCGTCCTTCACAATCGGCCGCGGACCCACCAGACTCATCTCTCCGCGCAGCACGTTCCAGATCTGCGGCAGTTCATCGAGACTGGTTTTGCGCAGAAATCGCCCGAGACGCGTCACGCGCGGATCAGAGCGCAGCTTATGGTCGCGCAGCCATTCGGCCCGAGCCTCGGGATCGCGCTCGAGCAGGTCGTGCAGGATCTGCTCGGCGTTCGGCACCATGGTGCGGAACTTCAGGCACTCGAACGTGCGCCCGCCCTGGCCGATGCGGCGATGGCGGAACAGAATGGGGCCGTCCTCGACGCCCATGCGTACGGCGATCACGAGGATCAGCGGTGAGAACGCGAGTCCGATCGCCAGCGCACCGACGATGTCGAGCACCCGCTTCAGCGGTCGATAGGCGCGTGAGCGTGGTGCAAAGCGTGTTGTGGTGCGAGCAGGCGCCGGCCAGATGTGCGGCTGCGTCCGAGGCTGCAACGCCTCATCGAAGGACACTGCATCGGCCATGAGTTCCGGACCTGTTCCGTCGAAAGTCATACGCTGCTCTTTTAAGATCAAGTGCGGTCGAGGATTCCCTTTGCGTACCGGGGCTTCCGCGACCACGTGCGTGGTGATGACTTCGTCCGCCTGCGTCGACAAGATAAACTCCCTTCTTGCTACAGGACTGTCGCAATCAGGCGACAAAAGTCCCGGTCAGTGTGATCCTTCATGCGCTCCCCCGTCCGGGACGTGTTGCACATTTTCCAAGTAACGATTCGCGCTGGCGAGCGTTGACCCCCGTGGCTCAAGCGCAACGCATATCGATTCGATGTCGAGTTCCCGCGACAGCCGCTGCACGCGACTGCATCACGCGGGGATTTCAGGCAGGAATCTAGCCAGTCCGCAGAGGCAAACCGCTGCGGGGGACCGAAGTTTCTGGCATTAGCGACACCTTGCTTCAATTCGTTCATCCTGCCAACAGGCCGCCTCCGCGCGCCCGGGGGACACGGTTCCCCCCAAATCGTGCCTTTTCTCGGTGCCGGCGCAGTATAGCGGGGCGCATGCGCCTTTTAAACCCGCGAAGTTGCGGAATCTCGCCTGGCGGTTCCCTTTTGTGTGCGCGCGTCCGCAGCCGGAGAGGGCACGTGCGGCGCGTCACGCCGAACTCATGCCGGGCGCGATGGGATTGGCAGCGCGGAGGCGGTGCGCTTGTGAGGGATTCTTCCTTCCTTTACCCTCTCGCCCGCCATGAAAGTCACCATTTTTGGTTCGGGATATGTCGGTCTCGTGACCGGCGCATGCCTGGCGGAAGCCGGCAACCACGTGGTCTGCGTCGACGTCGATGCGGGCAAGATCGAGCGGTTGAACCGCGGCGAAGTGCCCATCCACGAGCCCGGCCTCGATGCGCTGCTGCATCGCAATGCCGAGGCCGGCCGCATCGAGTTCACCACCGATGCCGAACGCGCGGTGGCCCACGGGCTGTTCCAGTTCATCGCGGTCGGAACCCCACCCGATGAAGACGGCTCGGCGGACTTACGCCATGTGCTCGCCGCGGCGCGCACGATCGCCACTCACATGAAACGCCACACGGTGGTGGTGACGAAGTCCACGGTGCCGGTGGGCACCGCCGACAAGGTGCGCCGCGAGATCGACACCACGCTTGCGACGCGCGGCGCGCAGGTCCCGTTCAACGTCGTCTCCAACCCCGAGTTCCTGAAGGAAGGCGCGGCGATTGCGGACTTCATGAAGCCTGATCGCGTGGTGGTCGGGACCGACGATCCGGCGACTGCCGATCTGATGCGCGAGCTGTATGAGCCGTTCACTCGCAACCACGACCGGCTCATCGTCATGGACATCCGCTCCTCGGAGCTGACCAAGTACGCGGCGAACTCCATGCTCGCCACCAAGATCAGCTTCATGAACGAGCTGGCCAACATCGCCGAGCGCCTGGGCGCGGACATCGAGAAGGTGCGTCTCGGGATCGGTTCCGATCCGCGCATCGGCTACGGGTTCATCTATCCGGGCGCGGGCTACGGCGGGTCTTGCTTTCCGAAAGACGTCAAGGCGCTGATCCGCTCGGCGCACGATGCGGGCCACGAGCCGACGCTGCTCGATGCCGTCGAGGCGGTCAATGCGCGCCAGAAACAGGTGCTGTTCGCCAAGATCCAGCGGTACTTCAAGGGCGAGCTCGCCGGGCGCACGATCGCGCTCTGGGGACTGGCCTTCAAACCTGACACCGACGACATGCGCGAAGCGTCCTCCCGGGCGCTGATCGAGGCGCTGTGGGCGGCCGGCGCGCGCGTGCAGGCCTACGATCCGGTGGCCATGAGCGAGGCGCGGCGCCTCTTCGGCGAGCGGCCCGATCTGACCCTCGCCAGCAGCGCCTACGGGGCGGTCCAGGGGGCCGATGCGCTCGCCATCATCACCGAGTGGAAGGAGTTTCGCAGTCCGGACTTCGAGCGGCTGCGTCAAAGCCTCAAGAGTCCGGTGATCTTCGACGGCCGTAACCTCTACGATCCGCAGGGGGTGGAGCGGTTTGGACTGGCGTATTACGCGATCGGGCGTGGCCGCTCGATCCAGCGCACAAAGGCCTGAGGGTTCAAGGTGACTGCCGTGCTGACTCCCGTGATCCTCTCCGGCGGCGCCGGAACCCGACTCTGGCCGCTCTCGCGCGAGCTGTACCCGAAGCAGCTGCTCAGCCTCACCGGCGAGCGGACCATGATCCAGCAGACCGCGCTGCGGCTCGAGGGCCTCTCGGCCGCCGCCCCGGTGGTGGTGTGCAACGAGGCGCACCGCTTCCTGGTCGCCGAGCAACTGCGCGAGATTCACGTGGCCCCGCAGTCCATCGTGCTCGAGCCCATGGGGCGCAATACGGCGCCGGCCATCGCGCTCGCGGCGCATGCGGCGCTGAAGCGCTCCGGCGCCGCCGATCCTCTGCTGCTGGTGCTGCCGGCCGATCACGTCATTCGCGACGTTCCGGCCTTCCAGAAGGCCGTCAAAGCGGCGCTGGCGGCTGCCGGCGAGGGACGGCTGGTGACCTTCGGGATCGTGCCGACGAGCCCCGAGACCGGCTACGGCTACATCCAGCGCGGGGCGCCTGAGGGTGCGGCCTTCAGCATTGCCCGCTTCGTCGAGAAGCCCGATGCCGAGCGGGCCGGGGCATTCCTGGCCTCGGGCGAGTATTACTGGAACAGCGGCATGTTCCTGTTTTCCGCAAAGCGCTATCTGGAGGAGCTCGCGCGGCTCGCCCCGGACATGGCGCGGGTGTGCGCCGAGGCGTTCGCCGCGGCGCGTGCGGATCTGGATTTCACGCGCATCGCGCCGGAGCGCTTTGAGACCTGCCCGGCGGACTCCATCGACTATGCGGTCATGGAGAAGACGGCCGATGCGGTCGTCGTCCCGCTCGCGGCCGGTTGGAGTGACGTGGGGTCCTGGTCGGCGCTGCACGAGGCGAGCGATGCCGATGGTCACGGCAACGTGCTGCGCGGGGATGTGATCTGCGAGGATTCCGAGGGGTGCTACCTGTACGCCGAGAGCCGACTGGTTTCGGCCGTGGGGCTCACCGATCACGTGGTGGTGGAGACCAAGGATGCGGTCCTGGTGGCCCCGAAGAACCGGGTGCAGGACGTGAAGAAGCTGGTGCATCGCCTGAAGGAGGCGGGCCGCTACGAGCACAGCCTGCACCGGGAAGTGTTCCGGCCCTGGGGCAGCTACGACAGCATCGAGTCCGGGCCGCGCTTTCAGGTCAAGCGCCTGAAGGTCAAGCCCGGCGCGGTGCTCTCGCTGCAGTTGCACCATCACCGCGCCGAGCACTGGGTGGTGGTGTCGGGAACGGCGCGCATCACGCGGGGCGATGAGGTGTTCCTCCTCGAGGAGAATCAGTCGACCTACATCCCGATCGGGGTGCGCCACCGCATCGAGAATCCGGGGAAGATTCCGCTGCACATCATCGAGATCCAGTCCGGGTCCTATCTCGGCGAGGACGACATCGTGCGGCTCGAGGATCAGTACGGACGTCAGGGCACGACGAGCTGACGTCCCCATGTGGGTGAATCTCTCCGGCGGGTGACGCAGTCGCGGGTGGTGCTCGGGGGCTGCCATTCACGCAGAAGAGCACCGAAGAGGTGGACCGACCGTTTTGGCCTGCTGGGCGCTGGATGAGGTATCCGTGCCGAGGGGTCGAGCGCCATCATGCGGGGGCGCTGCTCCGACCGTTCGATGCGGGCCGAGGGCTGCTCGACCCCGGGCGCCTCTGGCACGAAGATCACCCTCTCGATGCGCACTCAGCGGACAGAGTCCGCGAGGCGTGTGCCGCGTGGGAGACGGTTGGGATGGCTGCCGGCAGTTGACCTGCCGTTCCTCGCACCCCGACTGGCTCGAACGGCTCACAGCGCAGCTGATGATCTGCATCCCGTCTGAGCCGACCGCTCCCCTTGCGCCGCACGCAATATCCCTATCATCGCAGCCTCTATCCGTCACCCGGCGGTTCACCGCTTTGCGCTCGGAGGGGAGTCGAGGCGATGGGCCCGCGGGTCCGTCGCGTCTCGGGTGGTCGTGCCGGGCGGACTTTCCGGCTGCAGTCGTGTCCTCAGCGCGCCGGCCGCCCGGAGGACTGTCCGGGACCGCGGGTCTCGCGGGTATGGATGAGGATTCCGGCGGTCAGCAACGGTATCGCGCACCGGGCCGCCCCTGCCCGGGAGGATCGGGTGATAATATAAATTTGATCAATTTAATTCAATTGATAAACTATATGTATGCCAAAATCGGCTCCTGCGCTGGATACGCTTCCGCCGGCCGTCGCTCGGGCGCTGCGCGAGTTCGGTGAGAATCTCGCCGTCGCACGGGTTCGGCGACGAGAATCCCAGCGCATCTGGGCTCGGCGTCTCGGGTGCTCGGTACCGACGCTCATCCGGTTGGAGCGCGGTGACCCCGGGGTCGGAATGGGGCTGTATGCGACGGCGTTGTGGCTGATGGGCCGCGTGTCGGCGCTGCCGCAGCTGGCGGCGCCTGGGGAAGACCTCGGAGCACTCGAGAGTGAAGTTCGCACGGCGTTGCAGCGGCGCGCAAAACGGTCGGCAGCTTCGGCGGCGGCGCGTCTCGGACGACGGGAGTCATGACCTACGAACCACAAGATAGGCTCCATTTGTGGATCCTGACCGATCCCGCACGACCGTGCGTGGTCGGCGAGCTGCGGCTCGTGCGCGCCAATCAGAGTGTGTCGCTCCGTTATTCGCCGAGCTGGCTCGCTGAGGGCTTTGCGCTCAGCGAGGACCTGCCGCTCATTGACGAGGAATTCGTGCCGGCCGTGCGTAACACGGTTGCCGGCGCAGTGGACGATGCCCGGCCGGATCGGTGGGGCGAGCGCGTCATCCGCTTTGTCGACAAGCCGCCCCGGCTGTCTCTGCTCGAGTATCTCTACTACGCCGGAGATGATCGTTTCGGCGCGCTCGGCGTCTCGACCTCGGCCGAACGCTATCTGCCCCGGCGTCTCGGACCGCTTCCGGTACTCGCTGAAGCGGACCAGATTTATCAGCTCGTGCGTTGCATCCAGGACAGTGAGCCGGTGCCCCCGGCGCTGAAAAGACTCATCTCCCCGGGCGTGACCTTAGGGGGCGCACGCCCCAAGGCGCTGCTTCAGATCGAGGGCGAGCAGTGGGTGATCAAGTTCTCCGACGGCGAACCTGCGGACACGCCGCTCATCGAGCATGCGACGATGACCCTGGCACGTCGGGCAAACATACGCACCGCCACGAGCATGGCCGTGCGCCTGACGGATGGCCATGCCATCGCGGTCAAGCGCTTCGATCGCAGCCGTGGGGAACGGCGGCACTGTCTGTCGGCAGCGGTAGCGCTGCGAGCGGCTGCAGAACCGTTCGGATACCCTGAACTTGCGCAGTTGCTGCGCCGCAAGGGCGTTGCGCGCGGCGAGCGTTACGTTGCGGATATGCAAGAATTGTTTCGCCGCATGATCTTCAATATTCTGATCGATAACACCGATGATCATGAAAAGAATCATGCGCTCATCGTGACCGCAGAGCAGCAGTACGAACTCTCGCCTGCCTACGACGTGCTGCCCGCGGGCCAGGCGCTCGGGTTTCAGCAGATGCGCGTCGGCCATCAGGAAGCGGACTCGACTCTGGAGAATGCGCTTTCGATGTCGAACCTGTTTGCCCTGAAACCAGACGATGCGTTAATCGAAGTCAACAGAGTCGCGGCAGTGGTGAGTGGCTGGAAGGAGCATTTTCAAGCATGCGGGGTGACGGCCGCGGACATCGAGCAATACGCCGATCAAATTGATCGGCCGTTCCTGCGTCAGCAGCGGGAGGAACGGTGGTCAGGGCGCTCGCACTCCTGAGGCTGGGCGGGCCAGTATCGGAGTCATCCGGACTGCTCTGGCGCTCTCGCGTTCCTCGAAGCGCCGATGCGCCGTTACGGTCCGCGCTCCTGCGGAAGGGAAACGACCCCGATGCCAAGTCCAAAGGGCCGTAGCAGCTTCTCCAGTGTCTTCGTCGTCGGTGCGGATTGTCCGCGCTCAATGGTGGCCAGCACCTTGGGTGCGACACCGCACAACGCAGCATATTCGGCCTGGGACTTTCGCGTGATGAGCCGCAGGGTCTTGATGACCTCGGGAATGCTCATGTGCGCTTGTGGGATGAGGTCGGCGAGTTTGTCACGAAGCCCCTCGATCTCGCCACGGCTGAGGTTGCGATGTACCCGTTGCATCACTCAGGCTCCCAACTCGCCAAGTGCCGTCGCGAGCCTCTCGATCTCGGGGCTCCTTCGGTCTACGACGTGCGCATCTGCTGCGCATTCGCGCATCAGATCGGGCAATGTGCGCAGCTGAACGACGGTCTCAGCCGCAACGGCCGCAAACTCAGAGGCGGGCGGCTGAAGTCCGGCCTCTTCGAATCTGATGTCCAGCCGTTCGCCGACGCTCTTCCAATCTCCGCCCCCCGGCGCTTCTCCGTCCCAGCGAATGACCCGCGCGATGGCTCGTGCGTCGAGATAGGCCGGACCGAAGTCGTAGATCGGGGCCAGCGCGATCGTCCCGTCCACGTCCTTCAAGAGCGCCATGTTGCGCCCATGATTGTCCCGATTGCCGAGGGCGAGGTTGAATAGATCACGCCGGACGTATTCGCGAAATTCCCGGGGGAAGTCTGTCACGTGTCGGGCCAGTGCAATGAGTGCCTGATCATGCCGCAAGGGGGACGTGGCCGAGTCGATCACCCCAGTGACCGAATAAAGGCTCTCGACACCCAGGCGAATTTCTCGTGCGCCCACGATCCGCCGGTCGAAGCGGGGGATCAAGAGCGCGCCTGCGCTGAAGGTGGGGAGTTCACGCGTGACGCGTAGTCCGCAGCGCTGTGCCACCTTTTGGTACACCGCTTCGTGGCGCAGGATATCCTCAGCGCGGATGCCGGCCTCAGTTACCGAAAACTTCAACAACGCATACCGACGCGGGCGGAAAGCCAGCGCTCCGTTGTCGGGGTGCCACTTGCCGTACTCGTCTTCGACGATCCAGAATTTCGGGGCATCACCCTGGGTGTCCGTGGCTCCGGCCACCGCTGCGCCCAGCGCCAGAGCGTAGTCGACGAACACATCACCGCGCTCGATCATCTCCTGAAGCGCGAACCCGGGGTGCTCGGCAGGCGCGATGCGTGGCTGCGCCGGGTGTACCCGCAGGTTTCCCACCGGATTCACCGCGCCGTGTTCCAGGAGCATCCAAGGTGACTGCGGCGCCGGTGCATCACGCTCTATCCTCCTGCGTGCCGCACCTTGCGGCAGCAGGTCGACGAGGAACGAGGGCCAATGCGGCAATTCGCGTACCCCCAGGTCGACCGGGGCTCGCACGCTCAACGCCCGGTAATCTCGCGCCAGGAGGTGCTGTAGGGCGTAGTCGGCCTCGTAGCGGATCCGCACGGTGCCCTGGAGGGACGAGTTCTCCGTCGTCGGTTCAACCTCGGCGCACGCGTGCCACGTCCCGTCCAGATGAATCTCAAGTCTCATAATAGGTTTTTTTATACACTCTTAAGGGCATAATAGCGATTTAAAAGTATAAATTTAAACTAGTTGCCCAAAGCGTCAGAGGAGTGTTTGCACGCCATGAGGCTGCGGCGCGAGCCGCTCGGCGGCGTGTGGCGGCTCATCGACGCTCGACCGGCCTGTCGTAGGCGCTCGGTAGACCCGCTGCCCCGGCCCGCGGTCCGGCCCTGCGCCGTCGGTGTCGGCCGCTCATCCCGGGGCGCGTGCCGCGGACGTGTCCGCGCTGAACCAGAGTTCTCCGAACGGTACACTGCGGACCCTTTGGGTGCCGTCGGGACCATGACCGAGTCTCTCGATCTCTATATCAACGCCCGGCGGCATTTTGCCGTGGAGCGCGCTGCTGCGCCGGACACGCCGGCCCTCCCGGCCGCGGTCGCCTCGCGGATCGAGCGGGCGTTCGCGCACGGTCAGGGGACGGGACTGGTGCAGCTGGCCGCCACGGAGCTCACCACCGCGTTGCCGCCGGGACTGGCCTTCGCTCGCGACTTCGCGCAGCGCTACATGACCCGGCTGTGTCATCTCGGCGATGCCGAGCCCGATGCGCCCGGCGTCCTGGTGGAACTGCCGCCGGCCGAAGAGCTCGAGGCGCTGCGGCTCGCCGCGCCGCCCATCCGCGGTCTGGAATACCTCGATGCGGCGCTGCTCGCCATGGCCTGGCGCGACATCGAGGACGGGTTGCGCGAAGCCGCCGCGGCCGCCGGACAGAGCCTGCGCACCTATCTGCATCGGCGCAACCGGCTCTGGCAGCTGGTCGGCCGGGTCACCTTTCATCTCGCCGAGAACCCGCGTGACGAGGCGTTTCCGTTTGCGTTCCTGGTCACCTACACCGGCGGGGTGTCGGCGCAGGGCGTGGCACGGCATCTGCCGCTCGGGCGTGCGCTGCAGGAATACACCGGCCCGGCGAACCGCGCGCGCCTGGCGAGTCTGCTCAAGCCCATCCGCGCGGCCTCCGAGCGGCTCACGTGGGTGCGCGAGCTCATCGACAGCGGCGACATCTACCAACCGCTCGCCTGGCGTCCCGCCGAGGCGCTCAGGCTGCTCACCGATACCGCCGTCCTCGAGGCCTGCGGTCTGGTGGTGCGCATCCCGGACTGGTGGAAGGCGGGGCGCGCGCCGCGGCCTCAGGTGAGTGCGCAGGTGGGCCGCGCACCGGCGGCGCAACTCGGCGCCAAGGCCCTGCTCGATTTCTCGGTGCGCATGACGCTCGAGGGGGAGCCGCTCACCGAGGCCGAGCAGCAGCAGCTGCTCGCCTCACGGGAGGGTTTGATCCGCTTGCGCGGCCGGTGGGTCGAGGCCGACGGCGCGCAGCTCGCCGCGGCGCTGCAGCATTGGAAGGGCGTGGAGCGCGAGGTGCGCGCCGGCGGGCTGTCGTTCCACGAGGGCATGCGCCTCTTGGCCGGCGCGCCCGCCGAACGCTCACACCTGGAGACCCCCGAGCCGCTGGCGGCCTGGTCGGGGGTCGAGGCGGGCGCGTGGCTGCGCGAACTGCTCGAGCGTCTGCGCCACCCCGAGGCCGAGGCGGCGCTCTCAATCCGGGATCTGAACGCGACGCTCAGGCCCTACCAGGTCATCGGCGCGCAGTGGCTCGCGCTGCTCACGGGACTCGGTCTCGGGGCCTGTCTCGCCGATGACATGGGGCTGGGCAAAACGATCCAGGTGATTGCGCTCCTGGTGCACGGGCGCGCCCGGTCGGGCCGCGCCACCGCGCGCCGCCCGGACGCCTCGGGCGCTCCGAGCCTCATCGTCGCGCCTGCCTCGCTGATCGCCAACTGGAAAAGCGAGCTCGAGCGCTTCGCGCCGCGCCTGACGGTGTTCGTGGCGCATCCGTCCGAGACGGACATTGATCTCAACGACGCCGCGGCGCTCGATGCGGCGCTGGGGGGAATCGACGTCGTGCTCAGCACCTATGGGGTCCTCACCCGCGCCGAGCCGCTGCGCGCGCGAGCCTGGTGGCTGGCGGTGCTCGATGAGGCGCAGGCCATCAAGAACCCCGGCGCCCAGCAGACACGTGCGGTGAAGCAGCTCAATGCCGCGGCGCGCATTGCGCTCACCGGCACGCCCATCGAGAACCGGCTCTCGGACCTCTGGTCGCTGTTCGATTTCCTCAATCCGGGGCTGCTCGGCGGGGCACGCGCCTTTGCCGAGGCGGCCAAGCGCATGAGTCGAGGCGCCGAGGGATCCTATGCGCCCCTGCGCCGCCTGGTGCAACCGTACATCCTCAGGCGACTGAAGAGCGATCGGCGCATCATCACCGATCTGCCGGAGAAGACCGAGATCCGCGCCTTCTGTGGTCTCACCCGTGAGCAGGCGACACTCTACGAGCGCTGCGTGCAGGATCTTGCGCAGGCGCTCGAGCGCACCGAGGGCATCCAGCGCCGCGGTGCGGTGCTCTCATCCCTGATGCAGCTGAAGCAGATCTGCAATCACCCGGCCCAGTGGACCGGTCAGGGCGAGTACACCGCGGCGCGCAGTGGCAAGTTCGAGCGTCTCGGGGCGATCTGCGAGGAGCTCGCCGAGCGCCAGGAGCGCGTGCTGGTGTTCACGCAGTTCCGCGAGCTCACCGCGCCGCTCGCGCAGTACCTGCAACAGGTCTTTGGTCGCGCCGGACTCGTCCTGCACGGGGGCACCCCGGTCGCACAGCGCAAGGGGCTCATCGAGCAGTTTCAGCGCGAGGACGGTCCGCCGTTCTTCGTACTCTCCCTCAAAGCCGGCGGCACGGGCCTGAATCTCACCGCCGCCTCGCAGGTGATTCATTTCGATCGCTGGTGGAATCCGGCGGTGGAGAATCAGGCCACGGATCGTGCGTTTCGCATCGGGCAGCAACACAACGTGCTGGTGCACAAGTTCGTCTGCCGCGGCACGGTGGAGGAGAAAATCGATGCCCTCATCGAAGCGAAGCGCGGCCTCGCCGAGGAGTTGCTCGGCGAGGGCGGGGAGCGGCTGCTCACCGAGATGAGCGATGCCGAACTGCTCGCGACCGTCGCGCTCGACATCCACAAGGCGTGCGATTCATGATGCGTCGGCCGGACGCGAGGTGAGGTGAACGGTGATGAACTGGAAGCAGTACGCGCGCACGCCCAGAGTCGCTGAGCGTGCCGCACGAGCGCGGCGCGCCGGGGAGAAGCTGTCGAAGGCGTCCGCCAAGACCGGCCGCCTCCTCAGCCCGGTGACGCTCACCGGGCGCACCGTCGCGAGCAGTTTCTGGGGCAAGGCCTGGTGCGCGAACCTCGAATCCTACCGGGACTACGAAAATCGCCTGCCGCGCGGACGCAGCTACGTACGCAGCGGCGCGGTGCTCGACCTGCAGATCGCGCCGGGACGGATCGCGGCCGTCGTCGCCGGATCTCGGCCACAGCCCTATACGGTCGAGGTCCACATCAAGCCGTTGGGGACGCGCCTGTGGTCGGACCTGAAGCGCCAGTGCGCCGGGGAGATCGGCTCGCTGATCGAGCTGCTCGAGGGGCGGCTGTCCGATCGCGTGATGGGCATCGTCACTGCGCCGGGGCAGGGCCTGTTCCCGAAGCCTGCGGACATCGAGATGACCTGCTCCTGCCCGGACTGGGCGACGATGTGCAAGCACGTCGCGGCGGTGTTGTATGGGGTGGGCGCACGGCTCGATACGCAGCCGGAGCTGCTCTTCACGCTGCGCACCGTCGAGCACGGTGAGCTGATCGGCGCGGCGGTCGATCTCGGGGCCGCAGCGCGCAAGACGCAGCGCAAGAGGATTGCCGAGGAAGATCTTGCCGGCGTGTTCGGCATCGAACTGGCAGACGCCCCGCGACCGGCGCGCAAAGCGCGACCTGCCGCAACGCGGACATCGCCCGCGAAGCGCCGGCCGGCGGTCAAGCCGACCCCGCGAGCGCGCATCAACTCCGCCAGAATCGGTAAGTTTGGCGCCCGGGGAAATACCAAGTCGTGAGTGCGCAGATCCGGCTGGCCTTCAGATCAAGAATTTTCTGAGCGCTTACGGCGCCGGGTGCCCATGGAGCCGATTGCAGCCGCGGCGGTAGCGGGTTGCACGAAACTGTCCGTCCGTGATCAGTACACCACCTTGAAGGTGGGGGAATCCTCCGGCCGACTCTTGCGCCGGTCATAGAGGCGCGTGGTGGCACTGCTCGCGTGACCCAGCCACTCCTGTACCTTCGCGATAGCGGCTTCGTGCTCGAGGGCGTTGGTTGCGGCGGTGGCCCGCAGGGCGTGCACGCGGATGGCTACGCCGATTTTCTTGGCGTAGCCGCGAACGAGCTTATAGATCCCGTCGCCGCAGAGCGTTCGGTCGAGTTCCCCAGTCCGATTGTTGCGGACAGGTCGGATAGAGAGGGCCGGACTTGTCTTGACCGTGGCCGGAGGCCTGCGGATATTCACTCCGCAGCCCCTGGCTGCCCGGGTGTAGGGGGATGTGGCGCACGTGGCTCCCTTTCCCGCGCACGCGCAGATGCGGTACGCGGCGGCGGAGGTGAATGTCTTGCACCGTGACCCCGGAGAGTTCTTCGCGCCGCAGGCCGTGATGCAGGCGAAGGGAGAGCAGGGCGCGATCGCGCTTGGCCTTCAGGTCGTTGCGTTAGGCGCGGCGGGTGTTCGGGTTGCCGATGTTGGTGAACCACTCTCTCGCCGGCGGCACTTTGGCGAGCTGGTGAGACCCCGCTGCCGTGAGGTGCAGGTTCGATGCCGGTGCCGCACCCGAGGCGGGAGCGAGTTCCCGATGTGCGGAGGACGATGCGTTCACTTTTTCCCTCGGTCTGCGAGTGGCACATCGCCCGCGCAGTTCAACAGAGACCGGACATGCTGAAGCAGCGGCGGGAGATCCTGCCGGACGGTGTCCCAGACGACATCCCAAGCAATGTCGAAGTAGTCGTGCACGATCTGTTGCGGATGCCGCGCAGCTGACTCCACGGCAGCTCCGGATGCACGATCACGAACTGCGGCGCATCCCTTTGAATCTTAACCGCCGCTTCGCCGATCACTGTGAGGGCGCGCACGATGGCATCCTGGGATTTTTCGTCTTGTTCCAGCATGGCGAGGTCTTCGAGGCCGCCGACGTAGCGGATCGCGCGCTCGATCGCGCCGGCAATGTGCTCGAGATAGTCCCCGAGCCGCTCGGGGTGGCTCATAGCGGCTGGGCCTGCTCGAGTACTCTGTCGCGGAACTTCGGCGAGAGAAAGCCGGGCGTGAGCACCGACACGCGCACGCCCGTCAGCTGGCGGGCTTCATCCTCGAGAGTCGCCAGGGTGAATAGCGTCGCGCCGCGCACGGGCTCGACCAGCACGTCGAGGTCGCTCTCCTCGGTGTCCGTTCGGGTGAGTGCCGAGCCGAACACGCGCGGCTGCCTGAAGCCGTGCCGGTTCAGGAGTTCTCGTAAGGCGGCACGGTGCAGCGTGAGCGCTTCGGAGGGTCTCATGTCATGTAAGGATATCACGGAGGTCATCCTGATAAAATATGTTATCAACAGTAATAGCGATGGCCGCTGCACATCCCCGCGGCGCTCAACCCGGTCCGAGTCACGTCTACGGAGGCAGTTCAGGGCTGAACTCGGTCGGTCGTTACAGTCGGGTTTACTCAGTTCGAGTGCACCTCATTTCCGTACAGACGCACAAACGTCAGGAAGTCATGAACGGGCAAGGCATTCGCCGCGTGTTCACGGGGCTGACCCCGTTTGAGCTGTTGCGCAAACCACCTCCTGATCGCCTGGAGCCTCGGTTGCACGGGTTTGTCGGTGTCCACCCCAATCGTCGATCTGATCTGTGTCATTGACTCGCTCCACCGCATTGCCATCGACCAGGACGATCTGCGCAGGCGCATTGACCGGAGACTCCCACTCGGTTCGCTTGCGGAACCTCGAATACCCGAGGAGTTTCAGGGCCGTCCATCACTGGTTAATGTTCCACGCCGCTCTGCGCAAGCCCGACGACTCCTGCATGACTGCCCGCCGTTGTGACCTGATCCAGGCCCGAAGTGCTACGGAATGCCCCGGGGTGGTTCAGAACCCGGCGTAGTATCTCGATCGATTGCCCAGCCCTTCCGGGGTGGGTGCGAGCCGTCGCCAGAGGAGAACCCGTGTCCGCCCATTACTTGCTCAAGACAGAGCCTGCGGATTATTCCTTCGCCGATCTGCAGCGCGAGAAGGAAACGATCTGGGACGGTGTTGCCAATCCGGCGGCGCTGAAGGTGTTGCGCGGGATGAAGCCCGGGGACCGGCTGGTGATCTACGAGACGGCCGATGTGCGCAGCGCGGTCGGCACCGCGACCGTCCGGTCGATCGAGGGCGCGGAGGATCGCGAGCCGCGCGTCACGATCAAAGTGACGCGGCGCTTGGCGCAGGCGGTGCCTCTTGCGCAGATCAAGGCTGGCGCACTCTTTCGCGACTCCCCGCTGGTCCGTCAGGGGCGACTGAGCGTGGTGCCGCTCACTGAGGCGCAGTACCGCTACCTGGCGGGCGCGTAGGACGCGGACTCAGCGCGGGGGTGGGGCAGCAGGTCTGCGCGAGGTCCTGCAGATCCAGGTCCGGACTGACGGGAAGCTCCTGCCAGGCGAGGGTCCCTGCCGCTGCGGCGACGCCCTCGCAGCAGGATGATCCTTCACGTACTGCTCGGCATCCGTTCCCGTTCCGTGCAGCGCCTGCGGACCCCTGCGAATGACAGCGTCAATAACCGATAATATTATGATAAATATTGCGATTGATATCAGCGATGGATATCATTGGCGAGTGTTCGAACAGGGACTCCCGAGCTGCCCATGAATACACCTGCCGTCGCGCCGAAGAAGACCACCAGCGTGTCGCTGGCAGAACCTCTGCTGGCGCAAGCCAAGGCTCTGGGGATCAACGTCTCGCAGGCGGCCGAGGAGGGCGTTGCGGCCGCGGTGGCACGCCGTTGGCGCGAGCAGTGGCTGCAAGAGAACGCTGCGGCGATCCAGAGCTACAACGAGTTCGTCGAAGAGCACGGCATGGTGCTTAAGAAGTACCGGTTGTTCTGATGGCGCGGCTCGATGTGTACAGGAACCCCGACGGGAACGGGTTTCTGCTCGATGTGCAGGCAGACTTGATGAGTCACCTCAAGAGCCGCCTGGTGATTCCGCTCGTACATTCTGACATCGCGCCGCTTCCCATCAAGGTTCTGAACCCTGTTTTCGAGCTCGAAGACGCGCGCTACATGCTGCTGACCCAGCAGATGGCCGCGGTATCGATTCGGATGTTGAAGAGCCCCGTTTACAACGTGAACGATCGCCGCGATGAGGTCGTTGCCGCCATCGACCTGTTGCTTCAGGGGTTCTGATTCGCTCTGCAAAGAGGTCTTGCCGCAGGGCCGTGGCAGGTTGTGTGTGCCGCCCGCAAGGGTGCTGTTCGAGGGAGCGCCCCGAGGCCAGGGACCACGCCGAACGAGCCTCCGGGATCGGCGGCCAGAGGCCGCGCGCGCAGCACTCACCCGGCGCGGAAGATTATTCACGCCGTGAGTTACCATCATTCACGGCGTGAATGGAAATCAAACCCAGGATCCGCCCTGCGCCGGCGCGAAGCGTGGTGCGGCATGTCTCGAATTCAACCCGGGGCGCTCTGCCGGGCTGCAGCGGCGCGAGGCGAATGAAAGCCCACCGGTGACCGGACACCCTCGCACCTGCGTGGAGGCGGCGGGAACACTGCGCTCGCGCAACTGACGGCGCGCGGCCCTAAGACGCGGGCCGGGGTGTTTGGAGTCCCCTTAGGGGGTTGAACCTGTCTTCAGCCCCGCCGGCCGTGGCCGATTGTGCTCATCGACCAGCACCACCACCGGGCGGTACGCGGCGAGCTCGGCCTCCGCGTACTGCGCATACGCGCAGATGATCAGCAGATCGCCCACCATGGCCCGGCGTGCGGCCGCTCCGTTCAAGCTGATGATGCCGCTGCCGCGCGGGGCACGGATGGCATAGGTCGAGAACCGCTCGCCGTTGTTGACGTTGTAGAGCTCCAGGTACTGGAACTCGACGATGCCCGAGGCCTCGAGCAGCGCCTCGTCGATGCCGCAGGAACCCTCGTAGTGCAGGTCCGCCTCGGTCACGCGTACGCGATGGAGCTTGGCCTGAAGCAGCGTCTTGAGCATTGCGGTCTCGGGTCCGGAATCGGGGGCGCCAAGGATACCCGATGCGCGCAGCGCCGGCCGGATCGCGCGCCGTGCTCTGGGCGGGGGGCGCCTCAGGTGCCCCAGAAGAGCCCGGCGAGGTCCACCGCCGCATCGGTCAGGCCCGGCAGGAAGGTCACGCCCGGATGCTCGGTGACCGACTCATCGGCGTAGCGCCCGGCGGTGAGCGCACGAAAAAAATGCACGGTGGAGCTCGTCAGGTCGAGCAGCCACACCTCGGGGATGCCGTGCCGGCCGTAGAAGGGCACCTTGGTGTCATGGTCGTAATGCCAGGTGGCATCGCTGACCTCGATCACCAGCAGGGCGTCCGCCGCCGAGGGCTGCCGGGGGTGCGCCCCGTCGCGCACCGAGCGCAGCACCGTGAGGTCCGGGGCGGGCTCCGAATCGGCCCCGAGGCGCATCGGGGCGTGGCGCAGCACGCTCGCCTGGCCGTTCACCGCGGCGCGCAGCCGCTCCTCCAGCCGCCGCACCGTCGAGCGGTGCGCGTGGCTCGCCGGGGCGAGATCGAAAATCGCCCCCTCGATGAGCTCAAGTGGGGCATCGGCGCTGAGCAGGCCGAGCTCGGCCATGCGGTGGTAGTCCGCGACGCTGATGCGGTGGCGCTGGGGCCGCGCTTCGCCGCGGCTGCTCGATTCTTCGCTCATGGCGGACCTCACCGGGGGAGGAAGCGAACCGACTGGCAGTCTACGCGGAGCGCGCCGGGCGCGCATTTCGCTTCACCGAGGCGCCCTGCGGTCCACCACGGGGGGTTGCCCTGGCTGCCGGCTCCTGCAATCCTTGGGACTCTCGCCAGGAGCACGCATGCCGAATCTCAACGCCTTCAAGGCCTACGATATCCGCGGCCGCATTCCCGATGAAATCAACGAGTCCCTGGCGTACGACATCGCCCGGGCATTCTGCGCGCTGGTCAAGCCGCGGCAGGTGGCCGTGGGCTATGACATCCGCCTCACCAGCCCCGCACTCGCCGCCGCGGTGCGCCGCGGACTCACCGACTGCGGCGCCGATGCGCTCGACATCGGACTCTGGGGAACCGAGGCGGCGTACTTCTCGACCTTCGCCTACCAGTTGGACGGCGGCATCATGGTCACCGCCAGCCACAACCCGTCCGACTACAACGGCATGAAGTTCGTGCGCGAGGAGGCGCGCCCGGTGAGCTCCGACACGGGGCTGAACGAGATGCGCGACATGATTGCCGCCGGCCGCCTCCCGGGCAAGGCGGCCACACCCGGTCGCGAGCACCCGCTCGACATCCGCGAGCGCTACATCGAGCACCTGCTCGGTTACGTCGATCGGCGCAAACTGCGCAAGCTCAAGGTGGTGGTGAACCCCGGCAATGGCGGCGCGGGACTCGCGATCGATGCGCTCGAGCCGTATCTGCCGTTCGAGTTCATCAAGATCAACCATGCCCCCGATGGCACCTTCCCGAACGGCATTCCGAATCCGATGCTGGAGGAGAACCGCGCGGCCACCGCCGAGCTCGTGCGCAGCACCGGGGCGGACGTCGGCCTTGCCTGGGACGGTGATTACGACCGCTGCTTCTTCTTCGACGAGCAGGGCACCTTCATCGAGGGGTATTACCTGGTCGGGCTACTCGCCGAGGTGTTTCTGCGGCGCGAGCGCGGCGGGCGCATCGTGCACGATCCGCGCCTGACCTGGAACACCATCGACGTGGTGCGCGAGCACGGCGGTGAGGCGGTGTTGTGTCGCTCAGGCCACGCGTTCATCAAGCAGAAGATGCGCGAGGTGGATGGCATCTACGGCGGGGAGATGAGCGCACACCATTATTTTCGCGCCTTCTCGTACTGCGACAGCGGCATGATCCCCTGGCTGGTGGCGCTGCAGGTGATCGCCGAGCGCGGGCCGCTCTCCTCGCTGGTCGGGGAGCGCATGCGGCGCTTTCCGGCAAGCGGTGAGATCAACCGCAAGCTCACCAGCGAGGCGCGCTCGATTATCGAGCGCGTGCAGCGTCACTACGCGCGCGGTGCGCTTCTCGTCGATCACACCGACGGCCTGTCGATGGAGTTTGCCGAGTGGCGCTTTAACCTCCGCGGATCCAACACCGAGCCGCTGGTGCGTTTGAATGTCGAGAGCCGCGGCAGCGAGGCGTTGATGCGCGAGAAGACCGAGGAAGTGCTCAGGTTGATCGACGCCTGAGCGGTGGGTGTGAGCGACGTCACACTGACGGTGTCGTCGCTTAAAGACACTGGTTCTCGCGCCCTGATCGGGGTACCTTGCGGGTAACTGACTTCAGCTACCCGAACATCTGGGGGTTCTCATGGCGTTGTGGAAAGATTCAAACTCGCCCGGCTCAGGCTTTGCCGGCGGCGCAGCTCCTGTGGCACCGATGGGGCGCGAGAGCGCACCGAGCGTCGCTCCGGTCCCGGATGCGCCGCGGCGCAGCGCCCGGGATCGTGCCGAGGCGAAGGAGTCCGTGCTCGCCGCCGGACTGACCCTCGAGGGCAAGGTCAACGGCACCGGGCATGTGCGCATCGCCGGGCGCTTCAAGGGCGATGTGCACATCGACGGCACGCTCTCGCTCGATCCCGGTGCGCGCATCGAAGGACACGTCAAGGCCGCAACCGTGATCGTGGCCGGGGAGTTGATCGGCAACATCGTCGAGGCCGAGCAGGTCGATCTGCGCGAGGGCGGACGGATCGAGGGCGACATCAAGGCCGGCTCCTTCACCGTGGCCTCCGGGGCGCGGATGCGCGGCAAGGTGGAGTTCGGCTGGCACTCCGCTGCCGACGCCGATACGCTGACTGAGTCGGTGATCACCGGTACGGTATGAATGCTGCGGCGCGACCGGTGAGCGCGGGCAAGACGCGCGTCTGTCCGCACTGCAAGGCGGTCGTGCTGGAGAGCCTGAGCGTCTGTCCGGGTTGCCGGCATCATCTGCGCTTCGATGCCGAGGCAGCGCAGCGTCAGGAGGCGGCGATCCGGGCGTTCGAGGTGGACGGTGAGATCGCTCACCCCGCGGGGGAGGATCCCTGCGAATACAGCATCGTGGTGACGGTGCGCAACGCGCAGGGCCAACAGATCGCCCGCCAGCTGGTGGCGGTCGGGGCGCTCTGCGGTGGCGAGCACTGCAGCGTCGCGTTGGCGGTGGAAGTGCTGCCGACGCGTCTGGCGGAGCCGCCCGTGCCGGCCGGCGCACCGGTGACGCTCGCGGTCGTGCCCGAGCCGGCCGCGCCGGCGACGGGCGGACGGCGGCTGCCGGATGGCACCGTGCTGATGCCGCCCGGGATGAAGCCGCGGCGTTAGAACTGCCGCTCGGTCTGCACCAGAAACTGCACCCGCTTGATGTTCGAGCCCCCGTCGAGCGGGAAGGCGAGATCGATGTGGATGACGTTGCCGAAGGCGGTGCGCGCGTTGCCGAGCCGCAGCCCGAATCCGGCGTCCTTCAGTAACCCGAGGCTCGGCTGCGCCAGGGGCGCTCGGCCCCAGGTGCGGCCCATGTCGAAGAAGGCCGCCGCGCCGACCCGAAACAGCCGCAGCGGATACCAGTTGCTGAACCAGCGCTCCTCGATGGTGAACAGCGCGCGCGCCGTGCCGTCCTGATAGCGCAGCGGGTAGCCGCGCAGGCCGCTGTCCCCGCCGAGCAGGATCTGGTTGTCGAGCGTGAGGCGCCGGCCGGCCGTGGCACTCACCGCGCTGTAGAGCAGCCACTGCGCGCCCTGCTCGGCGTAGTTCACCACGCTCACGCTGAGCACGCCGTTCTCGAGCGTGCCGTGCAGCAGCCGTCCGGAGAAGCTGCTGGAGACCAGCAGCGTGTCCCCGTGCGGCAGCACGTAACCATCCCCGGTGGTGAAGGCGAACGGCACTTCCGAGCGGCTCGAGCCGAAGCCGCGCGCGGCCCAGCCGACCTGAGCGGTGAAATACGCGCCCAGATCGAAATCCTCGGTGCGATGGATCTGGTTGTGGTTGTGCAGCTTCGCGTACTCGTCCTGCAGGAGATTGAACTGAAGCCACGGATAGATGAAGGTGCGGTTCACCGGCAGGAGCGTCGGGCCGCTCCACAGCGAGCTTGGCGCGAAGTGGTGCTCATCGTCCGTCCAGCCCACGCTGAAGCGCCGGGTCCAGCCGCGCACCAAGCCGCGCGACCAGCCGACGTAGCCCTGCAGCTGGCGGGCATGCTCGGAGAAGCGGTCAATGATCTGCCCGCGGTCGTAGAGCGGCTGATCGAAGGTGGTGTCGGTGAGTGAGAGGCCGCCGGCGTGGCGCGTCTCGAGCGCATAGAACGGCCGGTTGACGATCAGCTGACGCATGCGCCCGTCGCTGAGGTTGCCGTAGGTGGCCGAGACGGTGGTCCAGCCGTCAAACAGGTGGGCGTTCGAGGCCGAGATGTCCGACTCGGTGCGGTCCACCGAGTGCAGGTGCTTCAGCGCCAGCTCCGTGCCCGTGCCGAGCACGTTCAAATCCTCCAGCTGCACGCCGGTGGTGCTCTTGCCGCCGCTGCGCGAGAAGTCGATGCCGGGGTTGAGGGTCCACACGTCCCGCGTGGACACCAGCACATCGACCTTGCCGTCGTGGTAGCGGATCGGGCGGATCGAGGCGTCGTAGAAGTACGGATCGGCGCGCAGCAGTCGGGCCGACTCGTCGATCAGGTGGGCCGAGAAGCGCTCGCCGCTGTGAAAGAGCAGCTGTTTGCGGATCAGGCTGCGGCGGGTGCGCCGATGCAGGCGGTCGGCGAGCCGGAAGAGCGCATGGTCGTCCTTGGGGTTGTGCAGGTTGAAGATGTTCCTGTTGCGGATGATGATCCGCCCGATGCGCGCGCCGCGGCGCTCGAGGTCGGCATCCGAGGGCAGGTGCTGTGCCGGGTGCGCCAGCGCAGGCCCGCTGCGGCTCGTGGCCGAAAGCGGCGCGCCGCTCGCGGCGCACGCCAGAGCGCTCAGCGTCAACGCCGCCCCGAGCCGGGACCATGCGCCGGTGGGTCGGGGGACCCCTCGCGCGGCGCTCACGCGCCCTCTCGGTGCGCTCGGCAGCGCGCGGTGAAAAGATCCCCGTGCGCACATGCTGCGATGCAATCGCGCCAAGGGCGCTGCGCGACGGTCATGGGGCTCACCGGATCGAGAATAGCCTATCGGCCGGCGCGCAGGCGTGCGGATCACCGCGGCACGGCACACCGGCGCGCCCTTCATTGACGCGCACTTCCGCTAACGGATACGCTTCAGCGTACCGCAACGGGATCGCACCATCATGCTCGGGATGTGTCGTGAGCGGGCGAATCAAAGTCGCAGAGCCGGTGTGTTGCTCGCCATGTGCTGTGCCGCGGCAATCGCGACGGCGCACGCGTCGTCGTCGATGATCCTGCGGGCCGAACGCACGGCGGCGTATCACCTCACGCACCACCATCCCTTCACGTTCACCGTGCGTGTTGCGCCCGGTGCGGTGCGCGAGGTGCGCATTCGCCAGCAGCGCGGCTCGATGTTGCTCATCGTGCATCCGCCGCACGGAGCGCCGTGGACGGCGCGCTACTGTCAAAGCGGTGTGGGGTGCGTTCTGCCCGTGACGCTGTGGAGTGCGCGCGGCGGTGTCTTTCAGCTGGTGCTGAAGTTCTTCAGGCACTGTTGCAAGCAGCGCTCGGCGGACGGCACCGTAGGGGTGTCGCGCTCGCGTCCGGCCCGCGCGGCCGATCGGTTGCGCGCGCAGGCCGAGCGCGAGCTCGCCCGGGCCGAGTGGGCGCAGCTGAACGGGCCGAGCACGGCGTGGCCCGCGGCACGGCAGCATTATCGCGCCGCCATCGCGACGGCCCGCCGGATCGATGATCCCTGGGTGTTGCGCGTGGCCTTGCCGGATGAGGCGCGGCTCGACACGTATCAGCTCGGGCACTACCACAGCGCGTTGCGGCTCGCGCGCGCCGCGCTCCAGGTGCACTACGGGGCGGATCTGGCCGACCGCGAGTTCGCGCTGTTCGCCTACGGGCTGGTGTGTCAGTACCGCGCCCGCTACGGAGCGGCGATCGGTGCCGAGCGGCAGGCGGTGCGCATCGCGCGGCGGCTCGGGGAGCTGCAGGGCGAGGACATCATCGAGGGCAACCTCGCGGGCGTCTATGAGCAGATCGGGCGTACCGCGCACGCGCTGCGCAGCGCGCACCGATCGCTCGCCATCGCCCGGCGGATCGGTGACGGCAAGGGCGTCGATTACAACCTGGAGCTGATCGCCGAGCTGCACAGCGACCGTGGGGATTTCAATCGCGCATTGGCCTATTTTCAGCGTGCGCTGCGCTCGATCCATCGTTATCCGTATCCGGACAGCCAGGCGCGCTGCTGGATCGGGTTGGGGGAGCTTTATGATGCGCTGAAGCAACCGCAGCAGGCCCGCTCGGCGCTGCTCAGCGCTCAGCGCATCGCCACCGCGGCGCACGATTCGACCGCGCTGTTTCGGGTGTTGATCGATCTGGCGCAGATGACCGGCGAGCAGGGCCATCGGCATGCGGCGCTCGCTGCGGACCTGAAGAGCGTCCGGCAGGCCGCCGCGCTCGGACTGCCGCGCCAGCACGCCACGCTGCTGCGGGATCTGGGGCGCGATTACGCCGCCCTCGGCGAGCCGGCGCAGGCGCAGACGGCCGACCGCGAGGCCATCGTCCTGGCGCGCCACATCGGGCAGGTGCAGATCGAGGCAAGCGCGCAGCTCGCCCTCGCCGATGCCGAGCGCGCCGCGGGGCGTTTGCGCGCCGCGCGGGCCGGGTACCTCGCAGCGCTCGCCCTCGGCCGCACACTCTACAGCCCGCTCCTCGAGGCGAGCGCCGCGGGCAGTCTGGCGCGCCTGGAGTGGCGCCAGGGGGCGCTGCAGCGCGCGCGCCGGCGCATCGAGCAATCGCTGCGACTGATCGGCTCGGTCCGCTCGACGCTCACCACGCGGCACTTGCGTACGCAGTATTTCGCCTCCGAGCACGGCTATTACGACCTCTGCGTGTCCATCCTGATGGCGCTGCGCGCGCGCGATCCGGATCGGGGCTACGGGCGCGCGGCACTGCGCTGGGTGGAGCGGGCCCGTGCCCGCTCGTTGCTCGATGCGCTGCACGGGGCGGGGCGGGGCGACCCGGCGCACGTCCCGGCGGGACTGCGCGCGCAGCTGCACCGCATCGACGGGCAGCTCGATGTGCGCTACGCCGACTGGCGTGATGCGCTCGCGGACCCGTCGGTCCGTGCGCGCCGCTTCGCAGCGCTGCGCCGCAGCATCGCGGCGCTGCGCCGGCGCGCCGCCACGCTTCGCTCACTCGCCGGGGCGCGCAGCGGGCGCTACGCGGCGCTCGCCGATGCGCACCCGGTGCACCTCCGCGCACTGCAGCAGGGCCTGCTCGGCGCGCATGCCGCGCTCCTGGAGTTCTGGATTGGGCGGCAGCAGGGTTACGCCTGGTTCGTTCGGCACGGCTCGGTGCGCACGCTGCGGGTGCCTGGGGCCGAGCAACTCGTGCCGGAAGTGCGGGCGCTGCGGCGCGCCCTGACCGCGCGCTCGCGTACCGTGGTGGGAGAGAGTTTGCGCGCGCGCATCACCCGTGTCGCGGACGCGGATGCGCGCGCGCTCACCCTCGAGGGCACGCTCGGGGCCCAACTGCTGCCGCCGGTGGCCCGCCTGCGGGGACTCGCGACCGTGTACGTCGTGCTCGACGGTCCGCTCTTTGGCGTGCCGATCGGCGCGCTGCGCCCCCCGGGGGCCTCCGCGGCGCTGATTCACTCGGCCGCGGTGCTCAACGAGCCGTCCGCATCGGTCCTGCATTGGCTGGCGGCGCATCAGTCCGGGGTGGCCCGCGGGCGGATGGTGCTGTTCGGCGACCCGGTCTACCGCCGCGATGACCCGCGCATGACGGTCGGGGCGCCTCGGGGTGCGCCGCGGCCCGAGGCGCATCGCCCGCGCTGGTCGGCGCACGCCGTCTTGGCGCACCTGGCGCGCCTGCCCGGAACGCGCCGCGAGACGCTCGCCATCGCGCGCCTCGGTGGCGGACGCGCCGAGGTGCACCTGGGCTTTGCCGCCTCGGTGGCAACGGTCGAGCACACCGACTGGCGCCACGTGGCCGTCGCCCATTTCGCGGTGCATACGCTGCTCGATGCAGACCACCCCCGCCTCTCCGGGCTGGTGCTCTCGCTCTATCATCGCACCGGGAGGAGGGCGCGCGGGGTGCTCTGGCTGCGCAACATCTATGCGCTGCACATGCCGGTCGATCTGGTGGTCTTGAGCAGCTGCCGCACCCTCGGCGGGCGGGACGTGCCGGGGGAGGGCCTAGTCGGGTTGTTCCGGGCGTTTTTGCTCGCCGGCGCCCATGCGGTGCTCGGCACGCTGTGGCGGGTTCAGGATCGCCCCACCGCGCGCCTGATGCGACTCTTCTACACCAACCTGCTGCAGCGTCGCATGACCCCGGCCGCTGCGCTGCGGGCGGCGCAGCGGGCGATGATGCACTCGAAGCGCTATGGTGCGCCGTACTACTGGGCGGGGTTCTCGCTGCAGGGACTCGGAGCGCCGATCGCATGACGGGGGAGCCTGCACCGCGGGTGACGAGGCGCTGGGAGCTCGATACCGAGGCCTTCCAGGCGCTGCTGCGGGCGCTGGATCCCGAGCCGCAGCGCTCCGCGCGCGAGTACGAGCGGTTGCGCTCGCGGCTGGTCCGCTACTTCCGGCTGCATGGGGTGGCGCACCCGCTCGAGGCGAGCGACGAGGCGTTCAATCGTCTCGCCAAGCGCCTGAGCGAGGGCGAGCCGGTGGTGAACATCGAGGCCTATCTGGCCGGCATCGCCCGTCTGGTGATGCTCGAGGAGCGCCAGAAGACCCAGCGCGAACAGCAGATGCTGATGCGGCTGGTGCCGAGCGATGCGCCGGCCGAGGATGAACCGATGCTGCAGGCGCTCGAGGCTGCGCTGGCGGAGCTGCCGGAGGCGACCCGCGAGCTGATGGCGCGCTATTACCTGGGCCGAGGCCGGGCGCGCATGCGCGCGCGGGAGGCCCTCGCACACGAGCTCGGACTGTCGGCCAACACCTTGCGCAACCGGGTGCTGCGTCTGCGCCGCAGACTCGAGCAGGCCGTGCGGGCCCGCCTCGGGGAAGACGAGCGTGACGTCTGCGGTGTGCCGCCCACAGTAGATGAGGAGGTGCCGTGAAGAGGTCCGCTGACGGGACAGAGGAGACCCGCGAGCGGGTGCTGGCCTACCTGCTCGGGGAGCTGCCGGCGGGCGAATTGGCCGAGTTCGATCGCCGTCTGCTGCGCGATGAGTCGTTCGCAGCCTCGCTCGAGGCCGCCCGCGTCGATCTGCTCGATGAGTACGCGCGCCGCGAGGGTCCGCACGGGCGGCGCGAGCGCATCGGGCGCGCACTGAATCTCACCGGCGAGGCGGATGCCTCGGTGCGTGTTGCTCGCGCGCTGGCCCATCAGCTTGCGCGTGCGGGTGTGCCGCGGGCGAGTGAGCGGCGCGGCGCGTCGAGGGCGCCTCTGCGCTGGGCGGTGATGCTCGCTGCCTGCGGGGTGCTTGGGATCGGTCTGTGGCGCTATGGTCCGTGGGGCGCCGGCACGGGCACGGGCGCGCCGCCCGCAGCCGCCCGCTACACGCTGCTGTTGCGTCCGGCCCGCTTGCGCAGCGCGCGGGCCCCGCAGCGGGTGCGCCTGCCGCCGGCGGCGCGCCCTCTGCGGGTGCAGATCGTGCTGCATCGCGGGGTGAGCGGTGCCGAGGTGACGGTCCGCGGCGCCGCCGGCGTACGGCGCCTGCGCTCCTTGCGCCTTCACCACCTCCAGGGACGCCCCTTCGTGCAGTTCACACTCTCGCCCCGCGGGCTGCCGCCCGGACTGTACCGCTTCAGCGTGCGCGCCCGGCGCGACGGACAGGTTTCGACCGAACGCTACTGGGTCGAGATCGCCTCGCGGTGAGCGCCGGGCCGGCGCGCCCCCGGCACGCCTTGCCCACCGGCGGCCTGCCGCCAAGAGGCGCACCGTCCGCCGGTCCTCACGCCCCCCCCCGCATCGGGCCTGCGCCGCCTCGGCCGTGATGTTTTGGCTGTCGCACTCACTGTGCGTTACAGGGCCTTTGTGTCTCGCGTGCCTGACTCGCCTGGCGAACTCTGCGGCATCGCGCGGCCGTGTCAGAGATTTTTACATCCGTAACGGGCGCGTCCGCGTGCGCCAACGCCTGTGCGCCGGCGCATCGGGCGCGTGATGTGATGTTTCGGGTGCGCCGATCACTACAGTCAGTACCCCGTCGCGAAGCGGCCGGTTCGAGGCCGTGTCCGTCGGTACGGCAGATTCGACTGTCATGCGGATCTGTCGTGGGCGCGGCGTGTGCGGCGGCGTGTACGGCGGGGAGAACAACAGGCTCGGGCGCGGTGGCGTCACGAGCCCTCCGGTGTGGCGTGCGCGCGGCGCGATGCGCGCGCGCTCGCCGTCGTTTCATTTTAGAAAACACAACACAACAACAAATACGTTGTAACCTTGTGTTGGATGTTGTGTCGATGAATTTTACGAGCGATCTGATCATAAATTCTGAGTTGGCAGTGGAAGTGCTCGTAACTCGTTGATGGATATCGATCGCGCCGCTTCTGGCACGCGAATTGCTTCGGCCGGTGTGTTGCGCGGCATGGTCTCGATCCTGGCGTTGCGGGCGGGCTCGGGATGGTGCTGCGAAGTCTCACATCGTCAACACCGGAGCGTTCCCTATGTCGCGGCAGCACTCAAACTCGTCACACTCGGCTATTGATCGTGCGGTGGCGCTGGCGCTTCTGGCCTGCGCCGCCGGAGTCGGCGTGGGGCACGCGGGGAACTTCACCTGCACGCTGGTGAACAGCGGCAACTGGACTGTGGCGGGGAACTGGAGTGGCTGCAATGCCGGTGCGGACTACCCGAACAATACCGGCGGGAACACCTTTGATGCCATCATCCAAAGCGGTGCCGCGCAGCTGCGCTCCGGGGTGACCTTCGGCAATGCCACGGTCGGCGGCACGGGCGACTGGCAGCTCTACTCCGGTAGCGCCTCGCTCACCGGCGCGCTCAGTGTCTCCGGATCGGGACTGGTCGATCTGCAGAACACGGCGACGCTGCACACCGCCGGCGCCGTGACTCTCGCATCCGGCGGCACGAGCCGCCTGAAAATCGACGCCTATGGCGGCGGGGGCGGCAGCCAGGTGAGCATTGGCGGCAACCTCACGAATCTCTCGAGCGGGCAGGACTTTGACGGCGGCGTCAGTATCGGTAACCCGGGCATGACGGTTGCCGATGCGCTCTCGGTGGCCGGGACATACACCAGTACCGGGGGGATTACGGATCTCACCGGGGGGTCGGTCACGGGCGCGACGGCGCGCATGACGGTCGGCGGTGCGGCGCCGGCGACGCTCACCGGACAGTACAGCCTCGTGGGCAACGCCGGGGGCGCCGAGCTGCAGTGGGGCAGCGGCGGGATCACGCAGATCGGCGATGGCGGGGCGAATAGCGGCGCATTGCTGCTGCACGGCGCGAACGCTCTGGTGGCAATCGGCGCATCGAACAGCAACAACGCGCTCACCGGGCTGACCACCATTGCCTCGAACGGGT
>JAKCDC010000009.1 GCA_021838635.1 Pseudomonadota bacterium | reverse complement strand
GCGCTGCTGGCGACCTCGACGGCGAGCGACAGTCGCGAGAGCTCCCCGCCGGAGGCAACCTTCGCCAGGGCGCGCACCGGCTGGCCGGGATTGGCGCTGACGCGGAATTCAACGTCATCGGAGCCGTGCGGCGCCGGCTCGTCCGCGCGCGCCGTCAGGGCGACTTCGAAGCGGCCTCCGGCCATGCCCAGCGCCTGCATGTGCGCCGTCACCGCCTTGGCCAGTGCGCCGCCGGCTGCGCTCCGCGCCTCGGTGAGCGCCGCGGCCTGCCGGTGGTAGTGCGCGAGCGCCGCCTCGAGCTCCCCGCGCAGCGCCTTCAGGTCGAGCTCGGCGCGCTCGAGCTGCTCGAGCTCCGCGGCGAGCTCCACGGCGCGCGCCGGCAGCTGCGCGGGGCTCACCCGATGTTTGCGGGCGAGATCCTCGATCGCCGCGAGCCGGCTCTCGACGCTGTTCTGGCGTGTGGTGTCGAGCTCGAGGCTCTGCGCATAGCGCTCGAGCTCGCGGGCCGCCTCGCGCACGTTGACCTGCGCATCCTGTGTCAGGGTGACCATCGGGCTGAGCTGCGCATCGATCGCCGCCGCGGCGCGCAGCGCCTGCAGCGCCCGCCCGATCGCCCCATGGGCGTTGTACGGCTCATCCTGGTAGAGCTGGCCGAGGGCCCCCTGGGCGGCCTCGGCCAACCGGCCGCGGTGCGCGAGGCGGGTGCGCTCCTCGGTGAGGCGCTGGAGCTCATCGGCCTGCAGTTCGAGTGCGCGCAGTTCTGTGACCTGGTGGCGCAGCAGATCGAGCCGCGCATCACGATCCTCGGCCGCCGCGGCGAGCGCACGGGCGCGGCTGTGCCGTTCGCGCCAGTGTCGGTAGGCCGTCTCGACCGCGCTCAGTTCGGCGGCGAGCGCACCGAACTCATCGAGCAGCTCGCGCTGGCGCGCCGCGCGGGTGAGTGACTGGAATTCGTGCTGGCCGTGGATGTCGATCAGCAGATCCGCCGCCTCGCGCAGCAGCTGCACCGGCACTGGCTGGCCGTTGAGCCAGGCGCGCGAGCGTCCGTCGGTGCCGAGCACGCGGCGCACGATGAGCTCATCGCCCTCGAGCGCCTGGCGCTCCAGCCAGGCCTTCAGTTCCTCGGGCGCGCCGCGCAGGTCGAACGTGGCGGTGAGATCGGCCCGCTCGGCGCCGTGGCGGATCATTTCCGCCCCGCCGCGGCCGCCGCCGAGCAGCTGCAGCGCATCGACCAGGATGGATTTGCCGGCGCCGGTCTCCCCCGTGAGCACCGTCAGGCCCGTGCGCAGGGTGAGCTCGAGTTCATCGATGATGGCGAAGTCGCGGATCTTAAGGGCGATGAGCATGGCGGATCGCGCAAGGGTGTGGGTGGGGGTGGTAGAGGGCGTTCAGCGCTCGCTGTCGCCGCGGCCCCAGTGCAGTTTCGAGCGCAGCAGCCGGAAATAGTCGTGTCCGGGCGGGTGCAGCAGCGTGACGCGCTCGGCGGCGGGGCGAATCTCCAGGCGCTCCCCCGGCACCAGCGTCCCGAGGATGCTGCCATCGCAGGTCACCTGGGCGCGCGTGTCGGGCCGCTCGAGCAGGCGGACCTCGATCACCGAGCGGCCGGACACCACGATGGGCCGGTCGGAAAGGGTGTGCGGGCAGATCGGCGCCAGGACCACGATGTCGAGCTGTGGCTCGATGATCGGCCCACCGCAGGACAGGGCGTAGGCGGTCGAGCCGGTGGCGCTTGCCACGACGATGCCGTCGCCGGCGTGGGTGTTGACGTAGCGGCCGGCGACGCGGGTCTCGAAATCCAGCATCCGGCCCGTGGCGAGCTTCTGCAGCACCACATCGTTCAGCGCCAGCGCCTGGCGGCAGGTGCCGTCGGCGTGCTCCAGCCGAGCCGCGAGCAGCGGCCGCTCGTCGGCGGCGAGCTGCCCGGCGAGGGCGGCATCGAGGCAGGCGGCGATGTCCTCGGGCATCACGTCGGTGAGAAAGCCGAGCCGGCCGCGGTTGATGCCGAGCAGCGGCACGCCGTGGCGGGCCACGAGCCCCGCGGCGTAGAGCAGCGTGCCATCACCCCCGACGGCGATCATCAGGTCCGCCCCGGGGCTGAGCTCGGCCGTCGTGACCGCGCTCGCCCCCGCGCTCGCCGCGAGCGGCGCGGCGCCATCGACCCGCACCGTCACCCCGCGCTCGACCAGGTGGGCAAGCGCCACCCGCGCGGACTCGGCCACCCGCGGGTCCGTGAAGCGGCCGACCAGAGCGCAGATACGGGGAGGGGTCATCGGTGAGAATCCTAGCAGGACGACGCAAGGGTTGCTTGACGCTTGGGCGTGGCGTCTATAGCTTTTCAGAACAGTCGGTGGCGCCAGAGCGGCAGGTGTGCGCAGCGGCGCACGTATATATGACGCACGAATCCCCGGAAGAACAATTGAGCGAGCGAGCGCAGCACCTGCTGCGCTCGCTCGTGGAGAGCTACATCCGCGACGGCCAGCCGGTCGGCTCGCGCGCGTTGTCGCGCGAGTCCGGATTGCAGCTGTCCTCCGCCACCATCCGCAACGTGATGGCCGATCTGGAGGAGCTCGGTTTCGTCGCCTCGCCGCATACCTCCGCCGGGCGGGTGCCGACTGACAAGGGGTACCGGTTCTTCGTCGACTCGCTGCTGCAGGTCCAGCCCCTCGAGGCCGCCGCGGCGGCCGAGATCGAGCGGCAGCTCGAGGCGGTGCGCGAGAGCGGCAAGGACCTGGTGAGCAGCGTCTCGCAGCTGCTCTCGAGCCTGACTCGCCTCGCCGGCGTGGTCACTCTGCCGCGGGCCACACAGGCCACCATCACCCAGATCGAGTTCGTCGGGCTCTCCGAGAACCGCGTGCTCGTGGTGCTGGTGTATGGGGAGCGCGAGGTGCAGAACCGCATCGTGCAGCTGGAGCGCTACTTCTCCCACGATGAGCTGCGCCGCGCCTCGAACTTCCTCAACGAGCAGCTGCGTGGCCGCTCGCTGGAGGAGGTGCGCCAGGAGATCCTGCGTCAGCTGAGCGAGACGCGTGCGCACCTCAATCAGGTGATGCTCGATGCGATCTCGATGGCGCAGCACGTGTTTGCCAGCGGCGCGCAGAACGGGGAGCTCGAGTACGTTATCAAGGGCGAGACCAATCTGATGAGCGTCGCGGAGCTCTCGAGCGTTGAGCGACTGCGGCGCTTGTTCGAGGCCTTCAACGAGAAGCGTGACTTCCTGCACCTGCTCGATCACAGCCTGCGTGCCGAGGGGGTGCAGATCTTCATCGGGCACGAGTCCGGCTACCGCATTCTCGATGACTGCAGCCTGGTGACCGCCCCGTACGGCACGCCGGCCTCGGCGTTCGGCGTGCTCGGGGTCATCGGTCCGACCCGCATGGCCTATGAGCGGGTCATCCCCATCGTCGACATGACGGCTAAACTCCTCGGCGCCGCCTTGAATTCGCGGCGCTGATCCCCACACCGAGCGCTGTCCGTTGCCACGGCGCGAGCCGCGGGTCGGGGTGCGTTTTTTTTTCACGGCGCAAGAGCGGAAAGAGGATTGCGGATGAGCACTGATCAGGCGGGCGCGAGCCCCTCAGGCGAGCGCGAGACCGACGCGGCGGTCGCCTCGGACGAGACGATGCGGCTGGAGCAGGCGCTGGCGCAGGCCGAGCAGCGTGCCAAAGAGAGCCAGGAACAGATGCTGCGGGCGCTGGCGGAACTGGACAACGTGCGCAAACGCGCCCAGCGCGACATCGAGGCGGCCAACCGCTACGGGCTGGAGAAATTCGCCGCCGAGCTGTTGCCGGTGCAGGACAGCCTGGAGCTGGCGATCCAGAGCGCCGCGCGCCCGGAGGTGGATCCGGCGAACCTCAGGCAGGGCCAGGAAGCGACGCTGCAGCTGCTTGCCAAGGCCCTCGAGAAGCTCGGCGTGAGCGCCATCCGTCCGCTCGGGGAGTCGTTCGACCCGGCGCGGCACGAGGCGATGCTGGCGCAGGAGTCGGCCGAGGCCGCCCCGGACACCGTGCTGCAGGTGGTGCAGGCCGGCTACGAGCTCAACGGACGGCTGCTGCGCCCGGCGCGGGTGATCGTGGCGAAAGCCAAGACGTAGGTTCAGCGAATGCCCCGCCACCCTTGAATCGGCGGGAGATACCCCCAGAAAGTCCTCCAGCGGACTCTCCATAAGCAACTGATTTCGGCGGAGCAGATCATGGCAAAGGTAATCGGCATCGACCTCGGGACCACGAACTCGTGCGTCGCCATCATGGAGGGCGGCAAGCCCCGGGTGATTGAGAATAGCGAGGGCGACCGCACGACTCCGTCCATTGTCGCCTTCACCAAGGACAACGAGGTGCTGGTGGGCCAGCCGGCCAAGCGCCAGGCGGTCACCAACCCGCAGAACACCCTGTTTGCGATCAAGCGCCTCATCGGACGGAAGTTCGAGGACGAGGTGGTGCAGCGCGACTCGAAGATGGTTCCGTACAAGATCGCCCGCGCCGACAATGGCGATGCGTGGGTCGATGCGCAGGGCAAGAAGATGGCCCCGCCCGAGGTCAGCGCGCGCGTGCTGATGAAGATGAAGAAGACCGCCGAGGACTATCTCGGCGAGCCGGTCACCGAGGCGGTGATCACGGTGCCGGCCTACTTCAATGATTCGCAGCGCCAGGCAACCAAGGATGCCGGGCGCATCGCCGGCCTCGAGGTCAAGCGCATCATCAATGAGCCGACCGCCGCCTCGCTCGCCTACGGGCTCGACAAGCAGAGCGGGGATCGCAAGATCGCCGTGTATGACTTGGGCGGTGGCACCTTCGACGTCTCGATCATCGAGATCGCCGAGATCGACGGGGAGCATCAGTTCGAGGTGCTCTCGACCAACGGGGATACGTTCCTCGGGGGCGAGGATTTCGATCTGCGCATCATCAATTTCCTTGCCGAGGAGTTCCTGAAGGAGTCCGGCGTCGATGTGCGCAAGGACCCGCTGGCCATGCAGCGTCTGAAGGAGGCTGCCGAGAAGGCCAAGATCGAGCTGTCCTCCACGCAGCAGACCGACATCAACCTGCCGTACATCACCGCGGACGCCTCGGGGCCGAAGCACCTGAACATCAAGCTCACCCGCGCCAAACTCGAGGCGCTGGTCGAGGAGCTGGTGCAAAGGACCATCGCGCCGTGCCGTACCGCGCTGAAGGATGCGGGGCTCGCCGCGAACGAGGTCGCCGAGGTCATCCTGGTCGGCGGCCAGACGCGCATGCCGCTGGTGCAGAAGTACGTGAAGGATTTCTTCGGTCGCGAGCCGCGCAAGGACGTCAACCCCGATGAGGCGGTGGCGGTGGGCGCGGCGATCCAGGCGGGCGTGCTCGCCGGTGAGGTCAAGGACGTGCTGTTGCTCGACGTCACGCCGCTGTCGCTCGGCATCGAGACGCTCGGCGGCGTGATGACCAAGTTGATCGAGAAGAACACCACGATCCCGACCAAGGCCGCGCAGGTGTTCTCCACCGCCGATGACAACCAGACGGCGGTGACCATTCACGTGCTGCAGGGCGAGCGCGAGCGGGCGGTCGACAACAAGTCGCTCGGCAAGTTCGACCTGTCGGACATCCCGCCCGCCCCGCGCGGCATGCCGCAGGTCGAGGTGTCCTTCGACATCGACGCCAACGGCATCCTCAACGTGTCGGCCAAGGACAAGGCGACCGGGCGCGAGCAGAAGATCGTCATCAAGGCCTCGAGCGGTCTGAACGACGACGAGATCAAGCGCATGGTGCGCGACGCCGAGGCGCACGCCGCGGACGACAAGCGCTTCCGTGAGCTCATCGAGACGCGCAACAAGGCCGATGCCATGATCCACGCCGTCGAGCGCAGCGTGAAGGATCTCGGGGAGAAGGTTGAGCCGGGCGAGCGCGCCAGCGTCGAGTCGGCGATTGCCGATCTGCGCACCGCGCTGAAGGGCGATGACCGGGCGGTCATCGAGAAGAAGACCGAGGCGTTGGCTCAGGCCTCCGCCGGCATCGCGCAGAAGGCCTACGCCGGGGAAGCCGCCGCGGGCGGCGCGACGGCCGGGGCCGAACCCGATGCGTCGGGCGAGCCAGCCGCCGCCGGCAAGGAGAATGTCGTCGACGCGGAGTTCGAAGAGGTCAAGGACAAGGGCCGCAAGGCATCCTGACCGCCAGGTTGAGCCAGTCGGTATAGTGGGCGGGGTTCGCGGCGCGAACCCCGCCGCCGCTGTGCGAGACGCATGAAAAAAGACTTCTACAAAGTCCTCGACGTCCCTAAGACGGCGACCGAGGCGGACATCAAAAAGGCGTACCGGCGCCTCGCCATGAAATATCACCCGGATCGCAATCCGGATGACGCGGAGGCCGAGGGGCGCTTCAAGGAGGCCAAGGAGGCCTACGAGGTCCTCACCGACCCGCACAAGCGGGCCGCCTACGATCAGTACGGCCATGCCGGCCTCGAAGCGGCCGCGGCCGGCGCGCGCGGCCGCGGCAACACCGCGGATGCCTTCAGCGACATCTTCGGGGATGTGTTCGGTGACATCTTCGGTGCGGCCCGCCGCGGCGGACACGCCCAGGTGTTTCGCGGCGCCGATCTGCGCTACGAACTCGAGCTCGATCTGCACGAGGCGGTATTTGGCCACTCGGTGGAGATCGAGGTGCCGAAGCTCTCCGAGTGCGAGACCTGCCACGGGAGCGGCGCGGCCAAGGGCAGCACGCCACAGACCTGTGATGCCTGCGGCGGCGGCGGCCAGGTGCGCATCTCCCAGGGCTTCTTCCAGCTGCAGCAGACCTGCCCGAAGTGCCGCGGTGCCGGCACGATCGTGCGCAACCCCTGCGATACCTGCCTCGGGCAGGGCCGGGTGCGCCGCACGCGCAAGCTGCAGGTGAAGATCCCCGCCGGCGTGGACACCGGGGACCGCATCCGCCTCGGCGGCGAGGGGGAAGCGGGCCGCAACGGCGGGCCGCCAGGGGACCTCTATGTCGAGGTGAACGTACGCGAGCATGCGATTTTCGAGCGGGACGGGGAGCATCTCTCGTGCGAAGTCCCGGTCAGTTTCGCCACCGCTGCGCTCGGGGGCACCGTGGAGGTGCCGACGCTCGACGGCAATGTGGCGCTGAAGATCCCGGCGGAAACCCAGTCGGGCCGGGTCTTCCGGCTGCGCGACAAGGGGGTCAAGCCGGTGCGCGGCGGCTCACGCGGGGACCTGTTCTGTCGCGTGGTCGTCGAGACCCCGGTGCACCTGTCGGCCGAGCAGCGCGAGCTGATCCGCGCGCTCGAGGAGTCCCTGAAAGTGGAGGGCCCGCGCCACTCACCGCGGGAGAAGGGCTTCTTCGATGGTGTGCGGCGCTTCTTCGGCGGCTGAGCGGCGATGATGAGCACCCGCGTCGTCATCATCGGAGCGGCTGGCCGGATGGGACGCGAACTGGTGCGCGCGGCGGCGGATTTCGACGGGCTTGTGCTTAGCGCCGCGGTGGCCTCGGCCGCGAGCGGTGGGCTCGGGCGCGATGCCGGGGAACTCGCCGGCGCAGCGCCGCTCGGGGTCCGGCTGAGCGCGGACCTGGCCGTGGCGCTGCAGGACGCCGACGTCGCGATCGATTTCTCCGCCCCGCAGGCGACGGCCGAGCACCTCGCGGCCTGCCGAGCCGCTGGGGTCGCGCTGCTGCTGGGCACCACGGGCTATCCGCAAGCGCTCGAGGCCGAGTTCGCCGCCGCGGCCCGCGATGTGGCGCTGCTGGTGGCGCCGAATACCAGTCTCGGGGTGACCTTGCTGCTTGAACTGGTGCGCACCGCCGCACGGGCGCTGCCGGAGGCGTTTGACATCGAGATCCTCGAGACCCACCACCGCATGAAGCGCGATGCCCCCTCGGGGACCGCCCTGGCGCTCGGCCGGGCGGCCGGCGAGGGGCGCGGCCTCTCCTGCGAGGCGGCACTCGCGGCCGCCGGCGCCGGCCGCGCCGGCGCACGGCCGAGCGGGCAGATCGGCTTCGCGGTGCTGCGTGGCGGGGACGTGGCCGGGGAGCATGAGGTGCGCTTTCTCGGCACCGGGGAGACGCTCGTACTGGGCCATCGGGCGGCGGATCGGCGCGTGTTCGCCCGCGGCGCTCTGACCGCTGCGCTCTGGCTGGCGCAACGGCCGGCGGGCCGCTATTTCATGCGTGATATTTTGATTAAAAATCAATAGGTTGCGAAATTTTACACGGCGGCTTCATACCTCCATGTAGGCGAATTTTCCGTGGACACCCGCAGCCTCCGACCGTAGAATTTCGCCCGATCCGCTGCAGGTTTTTCGAATCCTCGGCGGGTTAGTCCACGCAAGGCGGGAGGATGTTCAGCACGAACTCCTCCCGCTTTGTATATCTGCAGGTCTTGGGCCGAGAGCTCCGCAGCGCGGGGCGATCTACGCGCCGGCCGGCTGACACGAGAACCCAGCGCTAAAGAGAGGATTCATCGAAGTGAGCGTACCGGCAGTACTGGCACTTGCGGATGGGACCGTCTTCCGTGGCCAGTCGATTGGTGCCAAAGGCAACACCACAGGCGAAGTTGTCTTCAACACCGCCATGACGGGTTATCAGGAAATCCTCACCGACCCGTCATACGCCCGTCAGATCGTCACGCTCACCTGTCCGCACATCGGCAACACCGGAGCGACGCCCGAGGATCTGGAATCGGCGCAGATCTACGCCGCCGGCCTCGTGGTGCGTGATCTGCCGGCGCGCTGGAGCAACTGGCGCGGCAGCGAATCGCTCGGGGCGTTTCTCGAGCGCGGCCGCATCGTCGCCATCGCCGGGATCGACACCCGTCGCCTGACGCGCATCCTGCGCGAGCGCGGCGCGCAGTCCGGTTGCATCATGACCGGTGAGCAGGCCGACGCGAACGCCGCGGTGATCGCGGCGCGCAAGTTCCCGGGCTTGAAGGGCATGGACCTCGCCAAGGTGGTCAGCACCCGACGCGCCTTCCAGTGGAACGACGGGAGCGTCTGGCCGGAAGGCACGCGCACGCTGCGGGCGCATCAGCGCCTGCACGTCGTGGCGTACGACTTCGGGATCAAGCGCAACATCCTCAGGCTGCTCGCCGACTACGGCTGCCGCATGACGGTGGTGCCGGCGGAGACGAGTGCCGAGGAGGCCCTCGCGCTCGCCCCCGATGGGATCTTTCTCTCCAACGGCCCGGGCGATCCGGAGCCGTGCACCTACGCGATCGAGGCGACGCGCGCGTTCCTCGCCACCGACCTGCCGGTGTTCGGCATCTGCCTGGGGCACCAGATCCTCGGGCTCGCCAGCGGCGCGCGCACGCTGAAGATGAAATTCGGTCACCACGGGGCGAATCACCCGGTGCAGGACCTGGAGAGCGGGCGGGTGCTCATCACCAGCCAGAATCACGGTTTCGCGGTCGATGAGACGACGCTGCCCGCGGGCGTGCGCGCCACGCACCGCTCGCTGTTCGACGGCTCGCTGCAGGGGCTCGCGTTCACCGACCGCGCGGTGTTCGGCTTCCAGGGGCACCCGGAGGCGAGTCCGGGGCCGCACGACGTCAAGCCGCTGTTCGAGCGCTTCGTGCAGCTGATGGTGCGCCGGCTGCAGGCGCAGCTGCGCCAGAACCCGCCGGGCGGCGGCGGCTCCGCCCCGAACCCGCCGCGCCAGCCGGCCCTTTCCCGCTGATACGAGACTGACTCAGTGCCCAAGCGCAGCGACCTGAAGAGCATTTTGATCATCGGTGCCGGTCCGATCGTCATCGGCCAGGCATGTGAATTCGACTACTCCGGCGCGCAGGCCTGCAAGGCGCTGCGCAGCGAGGGGTACCGGGTCATCCTGGTCAACTCCAATCCGGCCACCATCATGACCGACCCGGAGATGGCCGATGCCATCTACATCGAGCCGGTCAACTGGCGCACCGTGGCGCGCATCATCGAGAAGGAGCGCCCCGATGCGCTGCTGCCCACCATGGGCGGTCAGACCGCACTCAACACCGCGCTCGATCTGGTGCGCGAGGGGGTGCTCGAGAAATTCGCCGTGGAGCTGATCGGCGCGAAGCGCGAGGCCATCGACATGGCCGAGGACCGCGAGCGCTTCCGCAACGCGATGAGCGAGATCGGCCTGGAGTCCCCGCACTCGCAGATCGCCCGCAACCTGGAGGATGCGCTGCGGATCTCCGGGGAGATCGGCTTTCCGATCGTGATCCGTCCGTCCTTCACCCTCGGGGGCTCCGGCGGCGGCATCGCCTACAACCGCGAGGAGCTCGAATCGATCGTCGCCGGGGGACTCGATGCCTCCCCGACCAGCGAGGTGCTGCTCGAGGAGTCGGTGATCGGCTGGAAAGAGTTCGAGATGGAGGTGGTGCGCGACCACAAGGATAACTGCATCATCATCTGCTCGATCGAGAACTTCGATCCGATGGGCGTGCACACCGGGGACTCGATCACGGTCGCCCCGGCGCTGACGCTCACCGACAAGGAATACCAGCGCATGCGCGACGCCTCGATCGCCGTGCTGCGCAAGATCGGTGTCGACACCGGCGGCTCGAACGTGCAGTTCGCGGTCAATCCGCGCGACGGGCGGCTGCTGGTGATCGAGATGAACCCGCGGGTGTCGCGCTCCTCGGCGCTCGCCTCGAAGGCCACCGGCTTTCCGATCGCGAAGATCGCCGCGAAGCTCGCCATCGGCTATACGCTCGATGAGCTGAAGAACGACATCACCGGCGGGGCGACCCCGGCGTCCTTCGAGCCGGCGATCGACTACGTAGTGACCAAGATCCCGCGCTTTACGTTCGAGAAATTCCCCGCGGCCAACGACCGGCTGACCACGCAGATGAAGTCCGTGGGCGAGGTGATGGCGATCGGGCGCACCTTCCAGGAGTCCTTGCACAAGGCGCTGCGCGGGCTCGAGACCGGACTTGACGGGCTGACGCCCCAGGCGCTGCCGCCCTCGGCGGAGGAGTGCGAGGGCAAACTGACGCACGAGCTGCGTGCGCCGGGGCCGAACCGCCTGCTGTACGTCGCCGATGCGTTCCGCGCCGGCTGGACGTTCGAGCGCATCGCCGAGCTCACCCACATCGATCCGTGGTTCCTCGCGCAGATCGAGGATCTGATCAACGAGGAGCGCGCGGTGAGCGCCGAGGGCCTCGCCGGCCTCACGGCCGCGCGGCTGCGGGTGCTGAAGCGCAAGGGCTTTGCCGATGCGCGCCTCGCCAAGCTCATCGACATGCCCGAGCAGGCCGTGCGCCACAAGCGCCACGACCTGGGCGTGCGCCCGGTGTACAAGCGGGTCGACACCTGCGCGGCGGAGTTCGCCACCTCGACCGCCTACCTGTACTCCACCTACGAGGAGGAGTGCGAGGCCGAGCCGAGCACGCGGCGCAAGATCATGATTCTCGGCGGTGGCCCGAACCGCATCGGGCAGGGCATCGAGTTCGACTACTGCTGCGTGCACGCGGCCCTCAGTCTGCGTGAGGACGGGTTCGAGACCATCATGGTCAACTGCAACCCCGAGACCGTCTCGACCGATTACGACACGTCCGATCGGCTGTACTTCGAGCCGCTCACGCTGGAGGATGTGCTGGAGATCCTGGAGAAGGAGAAGCCCGAGGGGGTGATCGTGCAGTTCGGCGGACAGACCCCGCTGAAGCTCTCGCGCGCGCTCGAGCAGGCCGGCGCGCCGATCATCGGCACCTCGCCGGAGTCGATCGATGTCGCCGAGGACCGCGAGCGCTTCCAGGCGCTGGTGCATCAGCTCGGACTGCGCCAGCCGGCCAATGCGACTGCGCGCACCGAGGATCAGGCCGTGCAGCTGGCGCGCGAGGTGGGCTTCCCGCTCGTGGTGCGTCCCTCGTACGTGCTTGGCGGGCGCGCCATGGAGATTGTCTTCAACGAGGAGGATCTGCGCGGATACATGAACCGCGCGGTGCAGGTCTCCAACGACAGTCCGGTGCTGCTCGATCGGTTCCTGGATGTCGCCATCGAGGTCGACGTGGATGCCGTCTGCGATGGTGAACAGGTGCTGATCGGCGGCATCATGGAGCACGTCGAGCAGGCCGGGGTGCACTCCGGGGACTCCGGCTGCTGCCTGCCGCCGAACAGCCTGAGCGCGCAGTTGCAGGAACAGCTGCGCGAGCAGACGCGCAAGCTCGCCACGGCGCTGAACGTGATCGGACTGATGAACATTCAGTTCGCGATCCAGAACGGTGTCATCTACGTCCTGGAGGTCAATCCGCGCGCCTCTCGGACCGTGCCGTTCGTCTCCAAGGCCACCGGGCTGCCGCTGGCGAAGATCGCCGCGCGGGTGATGAGCGGGCGGCGCCTCACCGAGCTCGGCGTGAGCGAGCGTCCGGCGCCGACATATTATTCGGTCAAGGAAGCGGTCTTCCCGTTCGTGAAGTTCCCCGAGGCCGATCCGATCCTCGGCCCGGAGATGAAATCGACCGGCGAGGTGATGGGCACGGGCCGCACCTTCGGGGAGGCCTACGCCAAGGCGCAGAGCGCCTCGGGCGTCACGCTGCCGCGCCGCGGGGTGTGCTTCATCAGCGTGCGCGACCGGGACAAGCCCGGCGCGGTGCAGCTCGGCCGGCGACTGCTCGAGCGCGGTTTCTCGCTGGTGGCCACCGAGGGCACCGCCCGGGCGCTGAGCGCCGCGGGACTGGAGTGCCGGCGCGTCAACAAGGTGCGCGAGGGACGCCCGCACATCGTCGATATGATCAAGAATGATGAGATCGACCTCATCGTCAATACGACCGAGGGCAAGCTCGCCATCCTCGAGTCCAATTCCATCCGCCGCGAGGCGGTGCACCGGCGCGTGACGTATTACACGACGCTCGCGGCGGGCCTTGCGACCTGCGAGGCGCTCGACCATCTCGACGAGGTGGAGGTGAACCGTCTGCAGGATCTGCATCAGGGAGCGCTGAGCGCATGAAACGTACCCCCATGACACTGCGTGGTGCCGAGGCGCTGCGCGCGGAGCTGAAGCGCCTGAAGAGCGAGGCGCGTCCGGCCGTTATCAAGGCGATCGCCGAGGCGCGCAGTCACGGCGATCTGTCGGAGAATGCCGAGTATCACGCCGCCCGCGAGCAGCAGGGCTTCATCGAGGGGCGGATCCGCGAGATCGAGGCGAAGCTCTCCACCGCCGAGGTCATCGACCCCAGTGCGCTGCCGAAGACCGGCAAGGTGGTGTTCGGCTCGGTGGTCGAACTGGAGGACGAGGAGGGCAACCGGCTCGTGTACCAGATTGTCGGGGAGGACGAGGCGGACATCGGTGCCGGGCGCATCTCGATCACCTCGCCGATCGCGCGGGCGATGGTGGGGAAATCCGAGGGCGATGCGGTGGATGTGGCGGCCCCGGGCGGCCTGCGCTCCCTCGAGATCGTCGAGGTCCGCCTCGAGTAAGGGCTATTCGCCCGGAATGACGATGCGCGGCACGTCACGCCGTGGCCGGTAGAGCGCCGCGACGTTGCCGATGCGCTGGACCAACGCGCTTGCGGTGCGCTCGGCGAGCTGAGCGAACAGCGCATTGCGCGCCTCGCGGTCGCCACCGGGCGCCTTGACCTTGATCAGTTCGTGGTCCGTGAGCGCCCGGTCGGTCTCGAGGGCTACGGCCTCGGTCAGGCCCGCGTGGCCCAGGAGAATGACGGGCTTGAGCGCGTGCGCCAAGCCGCGCAGGTGCCGGCGTTGCCGCTCGGTCAGATTCGGTGCAGGGGACATCCGGCGAATTGTACAGAACTCACATGGCGAATCGGTCCAAAAGCAGCGGTCGGTGGTTGCAGGAGCATTTTTCCGACCCTTACGTGAAGCGGGCGCAGGCCGAGGGCTGGCGGTCGCGCGCGGTCTTCAAGCTCGAGGAGCTTGATAAGAGCGAGAAAATGATCCGATCGGGAGCAATCTGCCTCGATCTTGGCGCTGCGCCCGGTGCCTGGAGCCAATATCTGCGCCGGCGCCTGGGCCGCAGCGGCCGGGTGGTGGCCACGGACATCCTGCCCATGGATCCGCTCGAGGACGTGGAGTTCGTGCAGGGTGATTTCCGCGAAAACGACGTTTTCGAGCGTATCCTGTCGCTAGTGCCCGCGCGCCAGGTCGACTGGGTGCTCTCGGACATGGCGCCGTCGATGAGCGGGATCGACTCGGTCGATCAGCCCCGCTCGATGTATCTGGCGGAATTGGCGCTCGATATGGCCGGCCGGGTCTTGAAGAGCGGCGGTGGCGCCCTGATCAAGGTATTTCAAGGCGCGGGTTTCGATGCGCTGGTGCGTGAGGCCCGTGGTCGGTTCGGCAAAGTGCGGCTGGTTAAGCCCGCCGCTTCGCGTGCGCGCAGTGCCGAGGTGTATCTGCTGGCGAAGGACTTCCGCTTGGTGTAGCGTGCTGAAGCAATGAACGATCTGACCAAGAACATCATTCTCTGGGCGATCATCGTGGTGATCCTGCTGGCGGTGTTCAGCCGCTACATGCCGAACACCAATGCGCCGCAGCCTCTGACCTACTCGACCTTCCTGAAGGACGTCGAGTCCAACCAGGTCTCCTCGGTGACCTTCCAGGGCACCATGCTCTACGGGTCCTTGAAGGACCATAAGCAGTTCAAGACCTTCAATCCCGAAACCGACTACACGGCGCTGATCGGGGCGCTCGAGCAGCACAACGTCGATATCTCCGGCAAGCCGCCCAAGGGCGAGGGGATTCTCGAGCAGATCCTGATCCAGCTGTTGCCGGTGCTGCTGCTGATCGTCGTGTTCGCCTACATGCTCCGGCAGATGCAAGGCGCCTCCGGCGGACGCGGCGCGATGTCCTTCGGCAAGAGCCGCGCCCGGCTGCTCGGGGAGGACCAGGTCAGCGTGACCTTCGCCGATGTGGCCGGGGTCGATGAGGCCAAGCAGGAGGTGGGCGAGATCGTCGACTTCCTGAAAGATCCGGGGAAGTTCCAGAAGCTCGGCGGCAAGATCCCGAAGGGCGTGCTGATGGTCGGCTCCCCGGGGACCGGCAAGACGCTGCTCGCGCGCGCCATCGCGGGCGAGGCCAAGGTGCCGTTCTTCACCATTTCCGGCTCGGACTTCGTCGAGATGTTCGTCGGCGTCGGCGCCTCGCGCGTGCGCGACATGTTCGAGCAGGCGAAGAAGCACGCCCCGTGCATCATTTTCATCGATGAGATCGATGCGGTCGGCCGCCACCGTGGTGCCGGCCTCGGCGGCGGTCACGACGAGCGCGAGCAGACGCTCAACCAACTGCTCGTCGAGATGGATGGCTTCGAGGGCAATGAGGGCATCATCGTCATCGCCGCGACCAACCGCCCGGATGTGCTGGATCCGGCGCTGCTGCGTCCGGGCCGCTTCGACCGCCAGGTCGTGGTGCCGCTGCCAGACGTGCGCGGCCGCGAGCAGATTCTGCGCGTGCATATGCGTCGCGTACCGCTCGGGGATGACGTCAAGCCGGCACTCATCGCCCGCGGCACCCCGGGGTTCTCGGGGGCGGATCTGGCGAATCTGGTCAACGAGGCGGCGCTGTTCGCCGCGCGCGCCAACAAGCGCATCGTCGGCATGGACGAGTTCGAGCGCGCTAAGGACAAAATCATGATGGGCGCGGAGCGGCGCTCGATGGTCATGACCGAGGAAGAGAAGCGCATGACCGCCTATCATGAGGCCGGTCACGCCATCGTCGCCATGACGGTGCCGGAGCATGATCCGGTCTACAAGGTGACGATCATTCCGCGCGGCCGCGCACTCGGGCTCACCCAGTTCCTGCCCGAGCAGGACCGCTACAGCATGTCCAAACGGCGCCTGGAGAGCACGATCGCGACGCTGTTCGGGGGGCGGGTGGCCGAGGAGCTGATTTTCGGACCCGAGGCGGTCACCACCGGGGCCTCGAACGACATCGAGCGGGCCACCGAACTGGCGCGCAACATGGTCACCAAGTGGGGTCTGTCGGACAAGCTCGGGCCGCTCACCTACACCGAGGAGACCGGCGAGGTGTTCCTCGGCCGCAGCGTCACTCAGCACAAGCAGGTCTCCGACGTCACCGCGCATGCCATCGACGAGGAAGTGCGGCGGGTGATCGAGGGCAACTACAAGCGGGCGCGGGAGATCCTGACCGCGACGCTCGACAAGCTGCATGCGATGGCCGAAACGCTGATCAAGTACGAGACCATCGAGGACGAGCAGCTGAAGGACATCATGGCCGGCCGCACGCCGAAGCCGCCGAGCGGCTGGGACGATTCGATCTCGCATCGACCGCCGATGCCGCCGGGACCATTGCCGGGCGCTCCGCTCGGCTCACCGGCCGGTTGAGGCCGATCCGGGCGGCGCGCGCCCGGCGCGAAGGCACGCGGTGATCGCACGGCTGCGCTGCGGCACACGGACGCTCCCCCTGGAGCGTCCGCTCGTAATGGGGGTGGTGAATCTCACCCCCGACTCCTTCTCCGACGGCGGTCGCTATCTCGACCCGGCGCAGGCCCTTGAACGGGCGCTCGCGCTGGCGGCCGAGGGTGCCGCGATCATCGATCTTGGCGGGGAATCAACCCGCCCGGGCGCCGCGCCCGTGACGGCGCAGGAGGAGGTGCGCCGGGTGCTGCCGGTGCTCGAGCGGCTGCGTCCACGAACCCCCGCCGTCCTGTCCATCGACACGAGCAAGCCCGAGGTGATGCGCGCCTGTGCCGCCGCAGGGGCCGATCTGATCAACGACGTCTATGCGCTGCGCGCCCCCGGGGCGCTCGAGGCGGCCGCCGAATCCGGCTGCGCGATCTGTGTCATGCACATGCAGGGCGAGCCGCGCACCATGCAGCACGCGCCGCACTACCGTGACGTGGTGGGCGAGGTGCGCGCGTTCCTGCAGGAGCGCGTACACGCCTGCCTTGCGGCCGGCATCGCCGAGGAGCGCATCGTGCTCGATCCTGGCTTCGGGTTCGGCAAGACGCTCGAGCACAATCTCACGCTGCTGCGCCGCCTCGGGGCGCTGCGCATCGAGGGCCTGCCCCTCCTGGCCGGCCTGTCGCGCAAATCGATGATCGGTGCGCTCACTGGCCAGCCGGCCCAGGAGCGCGTGCACGGCAGCGTTGCCGCGGCGCTCATTGCGGCCCAGAACGGTGCGCGGATTCTCAGAGTACACGACGTGGCCGCGACGGTCGATGCACTGAAGGTCCTGGCCGCCGTCTCGGGCGGGGAAGCGCCCGGATAGACGCGCCGCTGCAGCGGGCGAGGGTGAGTAACCGGTTGAACTCTATCCTTGTCCACAAGGAAACACTCAAATACATTCTGGTGCAGAACGACGCGCGTCGTTTGCCGCGCAGTGTCCCGCGCGCTCTGCAGCTGCCGATCGACATTCGCAAGGTCATCACCCTTGTCGGCATCCGGCGCAGCGGCAAGACGTATCTGCTCTACGACACCATGCGGCGCCTCATCGAGGCGGGCATTGATCGGCGTCGACTGATCTATCTGAATTTCGAGGACGATCGAATTCTGCCCATCCGAACTCGGCAGCTCGATTTGATCCTTCGTGCACACGAGGAGCTTTACCCGGATCTGGCAGGTCAGAAGAAGTACCTCTTCTTCGATGAAATCCAGAACGCGCCGGGCTGGGAAACGTTCGTCCGCCGGGTCGACGATACTGAGGACGTGCAGATCTTTCTCACCGGGTCGTCAGCACACCTACTGTCGCGCGAAATCGCCACCGGATTGCGCGGACGCAGCATCTCCTTTGAGGTGTTCCCGCTCTCGTTCCCGGAATACCTGCGCTTCCGCGACATCGTTCACGAACCGTATTCGCGCCGCTCAGAGGCTCGTCTGGCTGCGGCATCGACTGAGTATCTGACCACCGGAGGCTTGCCTGAAATCGTCTTGGCCGATGCGACGCTTCGCCCGCGAATCCTCAAAGAATATGTCGATCTCGTCTTTTACAAGGATTTGCTCGAGCGCCACCGGCTGAGCAATCCACAGGCGCTGCGCCAATTGCTCAAATACTGTCTCGCACAGCCGGCATCGCTGCTCAATGTTCACAAGCTCTACAACGATTTTCCCTCGCAGGGCATGAGTCTCGCCAAGGACACCCTCTATCACTATGTGCGCTGCCTGGAGGAGTCGTATCTGCTCTTTCTGTTGCCCATCGCGGATCGTTCAGTACGCAAACAGGCGGTCAACCCGAAAAAGATGCACACCATCGACTGGGCGCTCGGATTTCCCTTTGCGCCTGAGACCCATGTTGATATCGGTCGACGGCTGGAGACAGCGGTGTACTTGCACGCGCGTCGCGAGCGTGAGGATCTGGCCTATGTCGGCCTCGAGCGCGAGATAGATCTGGTCTTGGGCTCTGAGCGTCCGCAAGCGCTGATCAACGTGGTGCTGTCGTTGACGAAGGATGCGTCTTGGCAGCGGGAAATCGATGCATTGCAGTGGGCAGGGCAGAGGATGCCCGGCGCGCGCAGAATGCTGGTGACACATGAGCGCGGCGGTCGCGCCGCGCCGGAGGGAATCCAGATCGTTGACGCATGGCAATATCTTCTGGGCGGTCCATGAGCTGCGCCGGACGGTTCGTGCTGCTCGCCACGCTGGTTTCGGCGATACCCATGGGCCTTGCGACAATCTCTTAATGCGGGTCGTTCCACGCGGCCGCCGTGCGACTCGTCATCGCCGTGCAGCCGACTCGCCGCGCGTTGGCGTGAACGGCCTGCCGGTGCGCTCGCTGAAGGTCTTACGCCATAGTGGCCGCGGACCTTAGGGGTCGTTGCTCCGCAGAAATACACGCCTTGGGGATCAGCGATTCTCAATGCGGGTCGGGCCGCTGTGCAGCGCGGACGCCGACTATGGTGCCGCGCAGCCGTGGGACAGCACGAAGGTGAGCATGATGCATCTGCCCGGCACGTCCCTCTACATGGCGCAGGCCATCGCCGGTTCAGGCGCTTGCCAAGCCCTGCGGTGCGCGCTCCTCGGGACGCCGGGGGGAGGCGCGCGTGCTGGCAACACCGCCCGGCTCCCATGGGCTGTGCATGCGTGAGGGTCAGAGCGGGACACTCGCGATGGTCCTCGGGCGGACGGCCGATATCGAAATCGACAAGGTGTTCGTGACCTCAGCGGTAGGCACTCGGCACGCATCACGGCGTGGCGCGCAATACGATGCGGCGGCACCTGCCGGATCACCGTTCGATTCATGCATCGGTGCGCATCGATGAGGCGCCTCTGCAGCGCGAAGCGCAAGAGGTGTGCGGCCGCCGCCGCGGGGGCAGTCCGGCAGAGTGAGCAGTATCGAGTGCATCGACAGCGGCACCTTGCTGCGTTGAACGGTGGTAGGGTTCCGCAGCCTCATTGCGGTGCGCGATGGACCGCCCGGATTTGCGATCCGGTGGCGCGAGCGAGCCACATCCGGCGCGGCGAAATTTATGACCTCGAGAGGCGCGCGGGCGTCACGATCGGGCGACCGCAGGTTCTGCTGGTCTGCCGGTCGCGCCAGTCTGTCAGGGTGTTCTTTCCGACCAGGCGCTGGGGGCGGCCCTAGCTCGGCGCGGTAGGCTCTCCGTCAATGCGGGCCGGGCACATGCTGTTCGTTCGCTTTAAGGCACCTCGGGTCCACGCGCAACGGCTGCATGCACTCGCCGGACTTGCGCTCAACCGGACCCTCAGCGACGCTGAGGTGCGCTGAGGTGCGCTGAGGGGGGCGATGGAATGTGCGCGGGCGCGGCACGAGACGCCCCTGACCGCCGCGGCTTGCGAGCGCACTCGCAGGCCGTTCGGTTCATGCTGGCCCGTCGGTGGCGCGATGGTCGATAATGCGCGCCGCGGTGAACGGGCAACGGCGAGGCGCAGCGCGTGAGCAGAAAATACTTCGGAACCGATGGCCTCAGGGGCCGGGTGGGCGAGGATCCCATGACGGTCGATTTCGCGCTGCGCCTGGCGAGCGCGGCCGGCCGGGTGCTCGCCCCGGAGGGCGGCACGGTGCTGATCGGCAAGGACACGCGTCTCTCGGGCTACATGTTCGAGTCGGCGCTCGAGGCCGGTTTCGTCGCCTCGGGCGTGAATGTGATGCTGATCGGACCGCTGCCTACCCCGGGCATTGCGTACATGACGCGCCGCTTCGAGTGCGATTTCGGTGTGGTGATCAGCGCCTCGCACAACCCGTACGATGACAATGGCATCAAGTTCTTCGACGGTGAGGGCAGCAAGCTCTCCGATGAACTCGAGGCGCGCATCGAGGCGGAACTCGACAACCCGGTGCTCACCCGCACCTCGCGCAGCCTCGGGCGCGCGATGCGCGTCGACCGCTCCCGCACCCACTACCAGGAGTTCTGCGCCGCGACGCTGCCGCAGGGGACGGACCTCACGGGCCTGAAGATCGTGATCGATTGCGCCAACGGCGCGGCCTACAAGGTCGCTCCGCGGGTGCTCGCCGATCTCGGCGCGGAAATCGTACCGATTGGCTGCTCGCCGAACGGGCGCAATATCAATGACGGCTGCGGGTCGCTGCACCCGGAGCTGCTGCAGCTCACCGTCACCGGGGTGCGCGCCCAGGTCGGTGTGGCGCTCGATGGGGACGGGGACCGGGTGGTGCTGGTCGATCACCTCGGGCGGATCGTCGACGGGGATCAGATCCTCTACATCCTCGCGCGCGCGCGCCTGGAAGCCGGCACGCTCAGCGGACCGGTGGTCGGCACGGTGATGAGTAATCTCGGGCTGGAAGTGGCGCTGCGCGAGCGTGGCATCGAGTTCCGCCGCGCCGCCGTGGGCGACCGCTACGTGCTCTCGCTGCTGCGCGAGAGCGGCGGCATGCTCGGGGGGGAGAGTTCTGGACATATTCTGTGCCTCGACCGCACCACCACGGGCGATGGTCTGGTGAGCGCGCTGCAGGTCCTGGAGGTGATGCAGCACACCGGTCGCTCGCTGGCCGAATTGGCCGCACCGATGCGCAAGTTCCCCCAGGTGCTGCTCAACGTGCAGGTCGCCGAGCGCTTCAATCCGAGCGAGGTGCCGAGCGTCTGCGCGGCAGTCGCGCGCGTCGAAGCCCGGCTCGGGAGCACCGGACGGGTGGTGCTGCGCGCTTCGGGAACCGAGCCGGTCATCCGGGTCATGGTGGAGAGTCGCGAGGACGCGAGCGCCAAGGCGGCCGCCGCCGAGCTCGCTGAGGTGGTGCGCACCGTCACGCGCTGATGGGGCGGGGCGCGTCGTGCGTTGCGCTGCGAAGAGCGCGCCGCTATCATCGCGCCCCCGCTCGAAAGTCCGGACTTGCGCATGCGTCGCCCCATCGTTGCCGGAAACTGGAAGATGCACGGGACGCGCGCCGACAACGCGCGCCTGATTGAGCAATTGCTCGCCGGACATCCGGACCGTGCGCCAGCCGAATGCCTGGTGTTCCCGCCGTTTGTGTACCTGCAGGATGTGGCGCGCCTGGTGCGCGATACGCCGATCCAGCTGGGTGCACAGAATGTGTGCGCCGAGGCGCGCGGGGCCTTCACCGGGGAAGTGTCGGCCGCGATGTTGCAGGACGTGGGCTGCCGGTACGTGCTGGTCGGGCACTCCGAGCGGCGCTGGATCTACCACGAGGACGATCAGCTGGTGGCGCGCAAGTTTGCTGCCGCCCAGGCCAAGTCGCTGGTGCCGATCCTGTGCGTCGGGGAGCACCTGTGGGACCGGGAAAATGGACGGACCGAAGAGGTCGTTGCACGGCAGCTGGATGTGGTGCTCGAGCTGTGCGGGGTGGGTGCGTTGGAATCGGGCGTGATCGCCTACGAGCCGATGTGGGCCATCGGCACCGGTCGCACCGCGACGCCCGAGCAGGCGCAGGCGGTGCACGCGTTCATTCGTGAGCGGATTGCGAAACGGGATGCTAAAATGGCTGCAGCGACCCGCGTGCTTTATGGCGGCAGTGTCAAGGCGAGCAACGCGGCCGAGCTGTTCGCACAGCCGGATGTCGACGGCGGCCTGATCGGCGGCGCGTCGCTCAATGCGGAGGAATTTTTGGCGATTCTCGCTGCGTGCGGGTTGCGCTGAGCGGTTGTAATTATGCTGCATGACGTTTTATTGGTGATTCAGCTGATCGCCGGGGTGTGCATCATCATCCTGGTGATGCTGCAGCACGGGCAGGGTGCGGATGCGGGCGCCGGCTTCGGCGCGGGCGCTTCCGGCACGGTTTTCGGTGCACGCGGCGCCTCGACGGCGTTGTCGCGCGCGACGGCGATTTTCGCCGCCATCTTCATGCTCAACAGCGTGGCGCTGACCTATCTCAGCACGCGCACGCACGAGCATCAGAAGACGATTCTGGATCTTGCGGGGCAGACGCATGCCGCGGGCGCCAAGGCGCCGGCGCCGGCGGCGAGTGTGTCGCAGAAGGCGGGCACAGCCGGTACGCCGGCTGGCGCACCGCCGAAGCCGTGAGGCGTGTACCGCAGCGATGATTGTTGATGTTGCCGACGTGGTGGAATTGGTAGACACACTAGCTTGAGGGGCTAGCGCCGCGAGGCGTGTCGGTTCGAATCCGACCGTCGGCACCAAATTGTTTTCGTGCGCTGCTACAATGTGCAGCTTCGGAGGGGAGGCACCGAGAGGGCCTTCTTTTTCCGTGGTTCTGCCCAGGCGATGGAAGCATGCTGAACAATTACTTGCCGATTCTCATTTTTCTCACCCTGGCGACCGCCATCGCGCTGGTGCTGCTGGCCCTCGGCTCGACCATCGGCCGCCTGTTCGCCCGCAACCCGGCCGACCGTGAGAAGCTCTCCGCCTACGAGTGCGGCTTCGAGGCCTTCGAAGACAGTCGCATCAAGTTCGATGTGCGCTACTACCTCGTGGCGATTCTGTTCATCGTCTTTGACCTGGAGACCGTGTTCTTCTTCCCCTGGGCCGTGGCGCTCGGGAAGAACGGGATCGCCGGTCTGATCGCCATGGGGGTGTTCCTCGGCATCCTCACCGTGGGTTTCATCTACGAGTGGAAGAAAGGGGCGCTCGAGTGGGATTGACGCAAGAGCAAGAGGGATTCGCACAACGCGGATTCCTCACGACCCAGGTCGACAGCCTGCTCAACTGGGCTCGCACCGGATCGCTGTGGCCGATGACCTTTGGCCTCGCCTGCTGTGCGGTCGAGATGATGCACGCCGGTGCCTCGCGCTACGACCTGGATCGGTTCGGCGTGGTGTTTCGCCCGAGTCCGCGCCAGTCCGACGTGATGATCGTGGCCGGCACGCTGGTGAACAAGATGGCCCCGGCGCTGCGCAAGGTGTACGACCAGATGGCCGAACCCCGCTGGGTCATCTCCATGGGTTCGTGCGCCAACGGCGGCGGCTATTACCACTATTCCTACGCGGTGGTGCGCGGCTGCGACCGGATCGTACCGGTCGATGTGTATATCCCGGGCTGTCCGCCGACCGCCGAGGCGCTGGTGTACGGCATCATCCAGCTGCAGAAGAAGATCGCCCGCACCAGCACGATCGCCAGGTAGAGCGCACACCATGGAACAATCCACCGAACAGGCTGCCGCGGGCAGCGCCATCGAGGCGCTGGCACGTACGATCGAGGCGCGGGTGAGCGGCGTGCGCCGCCTGCCGTCGCTCGCGCAGGATCTGGCCTTCGAGGCCGAAGCGGACCGGCTGCTGGAGGTGTGTCGGGCGCTGCGCGATACGCCGGAGCTGCGCTTCGAGGCGCTGATGGACGTCGCCGGCGTCGATTACCTGCACCACGGTCGCGAGGAGTGGCTCACCTCCGGGGCGACCCGCACCGGCTTCAGCCGTGGTCGCGAGCTCAATGCGCCGCCGGATCCGGACATGCCCGGGCGCTTCGCGGTCATCTATCAGCTGCTGTCGATCACGCACAACGCGCGCCTGCGGCTGCGCGTGATCTGCCCCGAGACGCGCGAACCGATGGTCGACTCCCTGGTCGATGTGTGGTCGAGCGCGAACTGGTTCGAGCGCGAGGCATTCGATCTGTTTGGCATCGTGTTCCGCGGTCATCCGGACCTGCGTCGCCTCCTGACCGACTATGGCTTCATCGGCCATCCGTTCCGCAAGGACTTCCCGCTGATCGGCAACGTCGAGACGCGCTACGACCCTGAGAAGAAGCGCGTGGTGTACGAGCCGGTGAGCATCGTGCCGCGCGTGCTCGCACCGAAGGTGATCCGGCACGACAACCGCTACGAGCCGGCGTTGAAGGCTCCGGAGTTGCCCCGCTGATGGCTCAGTCGACCAACGATCATCCGCTCGCGGAGATCCGCAACTACACGATGAATTTCGGGCCGCAGCACCCCTCCGCACACGGGGTGCTGCGGCTGGTGCTCGAGATGGACGGCGAGGTGATTCAGAAGGCCGATCCGCACATCGGCCTGCTGCACCGCGCGACGGAGAAGCTGGCCGAGTCAAAGCCGTTCAACCAGTCGATCGGCTACATGGACCGTCTCGACTACGTGTCCATGATGTGCAACGAGCATGCCTACGTGCTCGCCATCGAGAAGCTCCTCGGCATCACGCCGCCGGAGCGCGCCCAGTACATCCGCGTGCTGTTCGATGAGATCACGCGCGTGCTGAATCACCTGATGTGGCTCGGCGCCCATGCCCTCGATATCGGCGCGATGACGGTGTTCCTGCTGTGCTTCAAGGAGCGCGAGGAGCTGATGGACGTGTATGAGGCGGTCTCCGGCACTCGCATGCACGCCACCTACTACCGTCCGGGCGGGGTGTACCGCGACCTGCCGCAGAGCATGCCGAAGTACCAGCCGTCCAAGTGGCGCTCGCGCAAGGAAGTCGAGCGGCTGAACGAGACGCGCGCCGGCTCGATGCTCGATTTCATCGATGCGTTCGCGGCTCGTTTCCCGGCTTCGATCGCCGACTACGAGACGCTGCTCACCGATAACCGCATCTGGAAGCAGCGCACGGTCAACATCGGCGTAGTCCCGCCGGAGCGGGCGCTGCAGCTCGGCTTCTCCGGTCCGATGCTGCGCGGCTCGGGCGTGGTGTGGGACCTGCGCAAGAAGCAGCCGTACGAAGTGTACGAGCGGATGGACTTCGACATTCCCGTCGGCACCAATGGCGATTGCTACGACCGCTACCTGGTGCGCATCGAGGAGCTGCGTCAGTCGACGCGCATCATCCGCCAGTGCGTCGAGTGGCTGCGCCATAATCCCGGCCCGGTGATGATCGACGACCGCAAGGTGCGTCCGCCGAGCCGCGAGCACATGAAGGGCGACATGGAATCGCTCATTCACCACTTCAAGTTCTTCACCGAAGGCTACGAAGTGCCGGCCGGGGAGACCTACGCCGCGGTCGAGGCGCCGAAGGGCGAATTTGGCATCTATCTGGTCTCCGACGGCGCCAACAAGCCGTACCGCCTCAAGTGCCGTGCGCCGGGCTTTGCGCATCTGGCGGCGCTGGAGGAAATGGTGCGCGGCCACATGTTGGCCGACGTGGTGGCGGTGATCGGAACGCAGGACATCGTCTTCGGGGAAGTCGACCGTTGAGCAACGATAAGCACACGACGCCGGCAGCCGGCGACATCGGACTGCTCGCGGAGCAGACCCGCCGCGAAATCGATCATTGGGTGGCGAAGTTCCCGCCGGGGCGGCAGCGCTCGGCGTGCATCGCGGCGCTGCGCGCCGCGCAGGAGCAGAACCACGGCCACCTCACCAAGGCGCTGATGGACGCGGTGGCCGCGTACCTGAGGCTGCCCGCGATCCAGGTGTACGAGGTGGCGAGCTTCTACTCGATGCTCGAGACCCACCCGTGCGGCCGTCACCACGTGAGCATCTGCACGAACGTCTCGTGCATGCTGAACGGGGCCGATGCGCTGGTCGCGCACGCCGAGCGCAAGCTCGGCATCAAACTCGATGAGAGCACCCCCGACGGGCGGATCTTCCTGAAGGACGAGCATGAGTGCCTCGCGGCCTGCACCGGCGCGCCCATGATGATGGTGGATCACGTCTTCCACGAGCATCTCACGCCCGAGAAGCTCGATCAGATCCTCGATGAGTTGAAGTAGTCCCATGCCCATCAGCCCCGACAAGATGAATCTGGTGGTGTTCGAGCCGCTGAAGCTCGAGCGTTCGTGGACACTGCAGACCTACCGCAAGATCGGCGGGTACTCGGTGTGGGAGAAGATCCTCGCCGAGAAACCCCCGCGCGAGCAGATCATCGATGAGCTGAAGGCCTCGGGGCTGCGCGGCCGCGGCGGCGCGGGCTTCCCGACCGGCACGAAGTGGAGCTTCATGCCCCGCAACTCGGACGTGCAGAAGTACATGGTCTGCAACTCCGATGAGAGCGAGCCGGGAACCTGCCACGATCGGGACATCCTGCGCTACAACCCGCATGCGCTCATCGAGGGCATGGCGATCGGCTGCTACGCGACGAATTCCACGGTCGGATACAACTACATCCGCGGGGAGTTCCTCGGCGAGCCCGTGCCGCGGTTCGAGGCGGCGCTGCAGGAGGCGTACGCCGCGGGGCTGCTCGGCAGGAACGTGCGCGGCAGCGGCATCGACTGCGACATTCATACCTTCGTCGGCGCCGGCGCCTACATCTGCGGCGAGGAGACGGCGCTGCTCGAGTCGCTCGAGGGCAAGCCCGGCCGGCCGCGCTTCAAGCCGCCGTTTCCGGCCAACTTCGGTCTCTACGGCAAGCCGACCACCATCAACAACACGCAGAGCTACGCCTCGGTGCCCACCATTTTGCGCAACGGCGCGAAGTGGTTCGCGGACCTCGGCCCGGCGAACTCCGGCGGCACGGTGATCTTCTCCGTCTCCGGCCACGTCGAGCACGCGGGCAACTTCGAGGTGCCCCTCGGCGTGCCGTTTGCGGACCTGCTGGCGCTCGCCGGCGGCGTGCGCGGCGGGCGCAAGCTCAAGGCCGTCATTCCGGGCGGCTCCTCGGTGCCGGTGGTGCCGGGGGACGTGATGCTCAAGACGAACATGGATTACGACTCGCTGCGCGCGGCCGGTTCGGCGGTCGGTTCCGCGGCGGTCATCGTCATGGACGAGACCACCTGCATGGTGCGCGTGCTCGAGCGCATCTCGCGCTTCTACATGGCCGAGTCCTGCGGCCAGTGCACGCCGTGCCGCGAGGGTACCGGCTGGATGAACCGGATCGTCAAACGTATCCTCGCCGGTCAGGCGCGCCGCGAGGAACTCGACCTGCTCGTCGATGTGGCCAACCGTATCGAGGGGCACACCATCTGTGCACTCGGCGATGCGGCGGCCTGGCCGGTGCAGAGCTTCATGAAGCACTATCGCCATGAGTTCGAGTACATGATCGATCACGGCGGACGCAGCATGGTCGCGGATCAGCTCGGGGCACGGGCGGCATAACATGGCAGAAGAATTCGTCAACATCGAGATCAACGGACAGCCCGTCAAGGCCCGCAAGGGCGCGATGATCATTCAGGCCACGGACGCCAACGGGGCGTACGTGCCGCGCTTCTGCTACCACGAGAAGCTCGCGGTGGCGGCCAACTGCCGCATGTGCCTGGTGGAAGTCGAGAAGGCTCCAAAGCCGCTGCCGGCCTGCGCCACGCCCGTGATGGAGGGCATGAAGGTCTTCACCCGTTCGCCGAAGGCGATCGCGGCGCAGCGCGCGGTGATGGAGTTCCTGCTGATCAATCACCCGCTCGACTGCCCGATCTGCGACCAGGGCGGGGAGTGCGAGCTGCAGGACCTGGCGGTCGGTTTCGGGCGCGACTACTCGCGCTACTCCGAGCGCAAGCGCTCCGTGGCGGACGAGGACTTAGGTCCCCTGGTCGCCACCGACATGACCCGCTGCATCCACTGCACGCGCTGCATCCGCTTCACCGAGCAGATCGGCGGCGTGCAGGAACTCGGGATGGTCGGGCGTGGGGAGAACATGAAGGTGCGCCGCTACCTGGAGAGCACCGTCAATCACGAGCTGTCGGGCAACGTCATCGACCTCTGTCCGGTCGGTGCGCTCGTCTCCAAGCCCTACCGCTTCAGCGCGCGCGCCTGGGAGATGACCGCCGTGCCGCTGGTCTCGCCGCATGATGGCGTCGGCAGCAACCTCTACGGCCACGTGCTGCGTGGTCGGCTGATGCGCGTCGTGCCGCGGCAGAACGAGGCGATCAACGAGATCTGGCTCGCCGACCGCGACCGCTTCAGCTACGAGGGCATCTACAGCCCCGAGCGCCTGCAGCGACCCATGGTGCGCCAGAACGGCGAGTGGGTGGAGACGGACTGGGAGAACGCGCTCGCCAAGGCCGCCGAAGGTCTGCGGCAGCAGGCCGGTTCGCTCGGGGTGCTGGCGAGTCCCTCGAGTACCCTCGAGGAGCTCTACCTCGCCGGGCGCATCGCCCGCGGACTTGGCAGCGCCAACATCGACAGCCGGCTGCGCCAGAGCGACGTGCGCGACCAGGCGAACGATCCGCGCTATCCGAACCTCGGCCTGCGGATCGCCGACATCGACTCGCTCGATGCGCTGCTTGTTGTCGGCTCGAACCTGCGCCGCGAGGTGCCGATCCTGGCGCACCGCGTGCGCAAGGCGGCCGAGCGCGGCGCCCACGTGGCGCTGATCAATCCGGCGCGCTTCCCGTATTACTTCCCGTTGGCCGCTGAGCTCGAGTCGGCGCCGGATACGCTGGTGAGTGACCTGGCGGCCGTCCTGGCCGCCGCGCTCGAAGCGGCCGGCACGCCTGCTCCGGGGCACCTGGCCCAGACGGTGGCCAGCGCCTCAGTCGGGGCGGCGCATCGTGCCGTCGCCGGCGCATTGGCGCACGGGGAGAAGCGTGCGCTGTGGCTGGGGGCGCTGGTCCTGCGCCATCCCCGGTTCGCGGACCTGCGCGCGCTCGCCGCCGCCATCGCCGAGATCACCGGGGCGTCCTTCGGCGTGCTCGCCGAGGGCGCGAACGCCGCGGGCGCATACCTCGCCGGCGCAGTGCCGCACCGCGCGGCCGGCGGCACGCCGGCGGCGACGATCGGTCTCAGTGCCGCGCAGATGCTGGCCCAGCCGCTGTTGGCCTACCTGCTGGTGGGGACCGAGCCGTGGCTGGATGCTCCCGGGAGCGCCGCGGAGCGTACGCTCGGGGCGGCTCAATTCGTCGTGGCGGTCACGCCGTTTGCGAACGAAACGCTGCGCCGTGTGGCCCATGTGCTGCTGCCGGCAGGAACGTTCGCCGAGACGTCGGGCACCTACGTCAATCTCGAGGGGCTGTGGCAGAGCCAGACGGGCGCCGCGCAGCCGGTTGGGGAGGCCCGTCCCGGCTGGAAGGTGCTGCGCGTGCTCGGCAACCTGCTCGACCTGGAGAAGTTCGACTACGTCTCGAGCGAGCAGATTCGCCTCGAGCTGGCCGCACTGTGCGGCGCCGAGACCGCGTATGCCGCGCCGGCCTATCGCGGCACGCATGCCGTCGCGCCGGGTGGTGAGGTGGGCAAGGTGCTCGATCTGCCGATGTATCAGATCGACGCGCTCGTGCGCCGCGCCCCCTCGCTGCAGAAAACGCTCGAGGGCCGTACCACAGCGGTGACCTACTGACGATGCACACGCCAATCACCCATCTGCTCGCACTCTGGGGCACGCTTCCGGACCTCATCCGCACCGTCGTGTGGATCCTGATCATCTCCATCGCGGTCATCCTGTGCGTGGCCTTCCTCACGCTCTGGGAGCGCAAGGTCATCGGCTGGATGCAGCTGCGGCGTGGTCCGAACCGCGTGCGCATCTTCGGACTGCTGCCGGGCTTCGGTCAGCCGTTCGCCGACGTGTTCAAGCTGCTCACCAAGGAAGTGATCGTTCCTTCGAGCTCGAACAAGTTCCTCTTCCGCCTCGCCCCGGCGCTCGCGCTGGTGCCGGCGCTGGCGGCCTGGGCGGTCATCCCGCTCTCCCCGGCGCTGGTGGTCTCCAAGGCCAACGCCGGGCTGCTGTATCTGCTCGCGCTCTCCTCGATGGGCGTGTACGGCATCATCCTCGCCGGCTGGTCCTCGAACTCCAAGTACGCCTTCCTCGGGGCGATGCGCTCGGCGGCGCAGATGGTCGCCTACGAGATCGCCATGGGCTTCGCGCTGGTCGGGGTGCTGATGGCCGCCGGCAGCATGAATCTCGGCAAGATCGTGGGCCACCAGCAGGGCGGGGTGCTCGCCTGGAACTGGTTCTGGTTGTTTCCGCTGTTCGTCGTGTACCTGATCGCCGGGGTCGCCGAGACCAACCGCGCGCCGTTTGACGTCGCCGAGGGCGAGTCGGAGATCGTGGCGGGCTTCCACGTCGAGTATTCGGGCATCGCGTTTGCGCTGTTCTTCCTCGCCGAATACGCCAACATGATCCTCATCTCGGCGCTCACCGCGGTGTTCTTCTTCGGCGGCTGGCTCTCGCCGTTCGCCGGCTACCCGGTCATCGGCACGACGTTCCTTGCGGATCCGAGCTTCTTCTGGCTGGGCCTGAAGGTGTTCGTGTTCCTGTTCCTGTTCCTGTGGTTCCGCGCCACGTTCCCGCGCTATCGCTACGACCAGATCATGCGCCTTGGCTGGAAGACGCTCATTCCCGTGACGCTGGTGTGGATCTGCGTGGAGATGCTGATGTCGGCAGTCCACATCGGACCGTGGGCCAAGCCCTGGTTCCATTGAAGGTGAAGGCAATGGCCAATCCGCTGAAAACTTTTCTGCTGCCGGAGCTCCTGAAGGGGATGTCCGTCACCGCGCGTACCTTCTTTACGCGCAAGTACACGCTGAACTACCCGGAAGAGAAGGCCCCACAGTCCCCGCGCTTCCGCGGTCTGCACGCGCTGCGCCGCTATGCGAACGGCGAAGAGCGCTGCATCGCCTGCAAACTGTGCGAGACGGTCTGCCCGGCGACCTGCATCACGATCGACTCGGACGTGTCCGAGGACGGCACCCGGCGCACGAGCCGCTACGACATCGACCTGTTCAAGTGCATCTATTGCGGCTTCTGCGAGGAGGCCTGTCCGGTCGATGCCATCGTGCTCACGCGCATCCACGAGTACCACATGGAGAGCCGTGGCGAGAACATCATGAGCAAGGACAAGCTGCTGGCCGTGGGTGAGCGCTACGAGACCCTGATCGCCGCCGACAAAGCGGCCGATGCGCCCTACCGGTGAGGTCGAGGCCGTGTTAGTCGAAATTCTCTTCTACCTCTTCGCGACACTTCTGGTGGCCGGCGCGCTCGGTGTGATCACCGCGCGCAACCCGGTCTACTCGGTGCTGTTCCTGGTCTTCTCCTTCATCAACTCGGCGGCCATCTGGCTGCTGGTCGAGGCGGAGTTCCTCGCCCTCGTGCTGGTGCTGGTGTACGTCGGGGCGGTGATGGTGCTGTTTCTGTTCGTGGTGATGATGCTCGACATCAACGTCGCGGAGCTCAAACAGGGCTTCACTCGCTTCGCCTGGCTCGGCTGGATCACCGCCCTCGCGGTGATCGGGGAGATCAGCGCGGTCATCTGGGGGCACGGACTCGGCGGCATCGACGTCAACCGCGGGTTCGTCAGCGAGCCGGCCAACTACAGCAACACGATGGCGATCGGACAGGTGCTGTACACCAAGTACCTGTATCCCTTCGAGCTCGCCTCCGTGGTGCTGGTGGTGGCGATCGTGGCGGCCATTGCGCTCACGCTGCGCCGCCGCCCGGGACTGAAAGTGCAGGACGTCTCGAGCCAGGTCGCGGTACGCGCCGAGGACCGGCTGCGCGTGGTGAAAGTCTCCGCGGAGAAGCGCTCATGATCACACTCGCGGACCTGCTCACGCTCTCCGGGATCCTATTCTCGCTGGCGGTGGCCGGTATCTTCCTCAATCGCAAGAACGTCATTCTGCTGCTGATGTGCGTGGAGCTGCTGCTGCTTGCGGCCAATTTCAACTTCATCGCCTTCTCGCGCATGTTCGGTGACCTGACTGGCCAGGTGTTCGTGTTTTTCGTGCTCACCGTGGCGGCCGCCGAGTCGGCCATCGGACTGGCGATCCTCGTGGTGCTGTTCCGAGGCCGGCGCAGCATCAATGTCGAAGATCTGAATACTCTCAAGGGCTGAGGCCGCATGAACCCGCATCTGCTGATCGCCATCCCCCTCGCGCCGCTCATTGCGGCCGTGATCGCGGGCCTTTTCGGCAAACGCATCGGCCGCGCCGCATCGCACACGCTCACCATCGCCGGCGTCGCCATCGCCTGCGGCCTGTCGCTGTACGTGCTGAAGCAGCTGTACTCGGGCGGGGTGAGCTCGTTCAACGGCCCGGTGTACACCTGGGCGGTGAGCGACGGGGTGCACATCCAGGTCGGCTTCCTCATCGACCGGCTCACCGTGCTCATGATGTCGGTGGTGACGTTCGTGTCACTGTGCGTGCACGTCTACACCATCGGCTACATGAGCGATGATCCGGGCTACACCCGCTTCTTCAGCTACATCTCGCTGTTCACCTTCTCGATGCTCATGCTCGTGATGGCGAACAATTTCATGCAGCTGTTCTTCGGCTGGGAAGCGGTGGGCATGGTCTCGTACCTGCTGATTGGCTTCTGGTACACCCGACCGAGCGCCATTTTCGCCAATCTCAAAGCATTCCTCGTCAATCGCGTCGGCGACTTCGGCTTCGTGATCGGCATCGCGGCGCTGTTCTCGTTCACGCACTCGCTGTCCTACACCACGGCGTTCGCCGCCGCGCCGCACCTGGCGCAGCTGCAGCTGCCGGTGTTCGGTGGCGTCAATGCGCTTACGCTGATCTGCGTGTGTCTGTTCATCGGAGCGATGGGCAAGAGCGCGCAGGTCCCGCTGCACGTGTGGCTGCCGGACTCGATGGAGGGCCCGACCCCGATCTCGGCGCTGATCCACGCCGCCACGATGGTGACCGCGGGCATCTTCATGGTGGCGCGCATGTCCCCGCTGTTCGAGTACTCGAGCGCGGCGCTGTCGTTCGTCCTGGTGATCGGCGCGACCACGGCGTTCTTCATGGGCCTCCTCGGGGTCATCAACAACGACATCAAGCGCGTCATCGCCTACTCGACGCTCTCGCAGCTCGGGTACATGACCGCTGCGCTCGGCGCTTCAGCCTACAACGCTGCGATTTTTCACCTCATGACGCACGCGTTTTTCAAGGCGCTGCTGTTCCTCGCGGCCGGTTCGGTCATCATCGGCATGCACCACGAGCAGGACATGCGCAAGATGGGCGGGCTCGGCAAATACATGCCGATCACCGCGGTGACCTGCTGGATCGGTGGGCTGGCACTGGTGGCCGCACCGTTCTTCTCCGGCTTTTACTCCAAGGACGCCATCATCGAGGCGATCGGCCTCAGCCATCGCTGGGGCTCGACGTACGCGTACTGGTGCGTACTGCTCGGAGCATTCGTCACCTCGCTGTACACGTTCCGTCTGCTGTTCATGACCTTCCATGGCGAGGAGCGCTTCCGCAAGGTGCACGCCGCGCAGGGTCACGATCACGGAGACGATGCGCACGGGGCGCACGCTGGGGTGCACGAGCCGCATGAGAGTCCGTGGGTGGTCACGGTGCCGCTGATCGCGCTCGCCATCCCGTCGCTGCTGATCGGGTATTTCACGGTCGGCAAGGTGCTCTACGGCAATTACTTCGGCAACGCGATCAAGGTGCTGCCGGCGCACAACGTCATCGGGCGTCTGGCGGCGCACTACCACGGGCCGCTCGCCCTCGCGCTGCACGCGTTCGTCACCGCGCCGTTCTGGCTGGCGGTGGCGGGGTTCGTCACGGCGTGGCTGTTCGTGCTGAAGCGCCCGGATCTGGCCAATGCGGCCGCAGTGAAGTTCGCCTGGCTGAAGCGCATCCTCGATCAGAAGTACTACTTCGATTGGTTCAACGAGCAGGTCATCGCGCGCTTCAGCCGGGGTCTGGGTCTCGGGCTGTGGAAAGCCGGCGACCAGAGCATCATCGATGGAGCCATCGTCAACGGCACGGCCGCCACGGTCGGCTGGTTTGGCGGCGTGGTGCGGCGCGTACAGAGCGGTTATCTCTACTCGTACGCCTTTTGGATCGTGATCGGCCTGGCGGTGCTGCTCGGCTGGTTCCTGGTCCACGCTTAAGCCCACGCAGAGCATTTCGGAGAACGCACAAGAATGCACGACCACCTGCTGTCCCTGCTGATCTGGCTGCCCATCGCCGCCGGCATCGTGGTGCTGCTGCTCGGGGATCGGAATATCGTCGCGGGCCGCTGGTTCGCGCTTGCCGCCTCGCTCGTCACGCTCGCGCTGTGCGTGCCGCTCGTCCACGGGTTCAGCGCCCATACCGCCGCCATGCAGTTCGTGCAGAAGGCCGCCTGGATCCCGCGCTTGCACGCCAACTACGGTCTCGGCGTCGACGGCATCTCGATGCCGCTCGTGGTGCTGACCGCGTTCATGACCGTGCCGGTGATCATCGCCGGCTGGCAGGTGATCACCAAGCGTCCGGCGCAGTACTTCGCCGCCTTCCTGATCATGGAAGGATTGATGAACGGGGTGTTCTCCTCCACCGACGCGCTGCTCTTCTACTTCTTCTGGGAAGCGATGCTGATCCCGATGTTCCTCATCATCGGCATCTGGGGCGGTCCGCGGCGTGTGTACGCGACCATCAAGTTCTTCCTGTACACCTTCCTCGGCTCGGTGTTCATGCTGGCGGCGCTGATCTACATGTACCTGAAGGCCGGCAGTTACTCGATCGCCGCCTTCCAGGCGCTGCCGCTGACGCTCGTCGAGCAGCGCTGGATCTTCGCCGCCTTCCTGCTCGCCTTTGCGGTCAAGGTGCCGATGTGGCCGGTGCACACCTGGTTGCCGGATGCGCACGTCGAGGCGCCGACCGGCGGCTCGGTGATCCTGGCGGCCATCATGCTGAAGATGGGCGGGTACGGGTTTCTGCGCTTCAGTCTGCCGATCGTGCCGGATGCGTGCCGCGAGCTCGACGGGCTCATGATCACGCTCTCGCTGATCGCGATCATCTACATCGGCTTCGTCGCGCTCGTGCAGCAGGACATGAAGAAGCTGATCGCGTACTCCTCGATCGCCCACATGGGTATCGTCACGCTGGGGGCATTCCTCGTCTACGCCATCGTGGCGAGTTCCGGCACCACGCTCGATGCCGGCATGGGCCTCGACGGGGCGATGGTGCAGATGGTCTCGCACGGTCTGATCTCCGGCGCGCTGTTCCTGTGCGTCGGGGTGCTCTACGACCGGATGCACAGCCGGCAGATCGCCGATTACGGCGGTGTGGTCAACACCATGCCCATCTTCGCCGGCTTCATGGTTCTGTTTGCGCTGGCGAACACCGGGCTGCCCGGCACCTCGGGGTTCGTCGGGGAGTTCCTCGTGATCCTCGCGAGCTTCAAGGCGAGCTTCTGGTACTCGGCGCTCGCGGCGCTGACGCTCATCCTTGCGGCCGCCTACACGCTGTGGCTGGTCAAGCGAGTGGTGTTCGGTCCGGTGGCCAATGATCACGTGGCCAAACTGACCGACCTCAATGGGCGGGAATTCCTGATCCTCGGCGTGCTCGCCGTGGCGGTGCTGCTGCTCGGCGTGTGGCCTGAGCCGCTGCTGAAGGTCATGGAGCCCTCGATCCAGCACCTGGTCAGCCAGGCCGCTGCCACCAAGATTCCGGTGTAGACCCGATGCCCGACTCCATGATTAACCTGCATACCCTCGCCGCCGCGCTGCCGGAGATGTATCTGGCCGCGGCCATCTGCCTCGTGCTGCTGTTCGAGGCATTTGTCGGGGATCGGCGTCCCGGGGCCACCGGCACTCTGACGCTGCTGCTGCTGGTGATCGGCGCGGGCCTCACGGTCCAGTTCGCCGACGTCACCCACCGCATGGTGCTGTTCGACGGCAGCTACGTCGCCGATCCGCTCGCCTACGTGTTGAAGCTTGCCGGCTTCCTCACCGTGGCGGTGGCGCTGCTGTACTCGCGCACCTATCTGCAGAACCGCGACATCCTCAAGGGCGAGTACTACGCGCTGTCGCTCTCGGCGTTGCTCGGCATCTTCGTGCTGATCTCCGCCGACAGCCTGCTCACGGTGTACCTCGGCGTTGAGCTGCTCGCCCTCTCGGTGTACGCCATGGTGGCCTTCGATCGCGAGTCCCCGCTCGCCGCCGAAGCGGCCATGAAGTACTTCGTGCTCGGTTCGATCGCCTCGGGGATGCTGTTGTATGGCATGTCCATCGTGTATGGACTGACCGGCACGCTCAGTCTCGACGGGATCGCCGTCGCGCTCAACACCCCGCACAACCTCGGGGTGATCCTCGGACTCACCTTCATCGTGGTGGCGGTCGCCTTCAAGTTGGGTGCCGTTCCGTTCCACATGTGGTTGCCCGACGTGTATGACGGTGCGCCCACCAGCGTCACGCTGTTCGTCGGCACGGCGCCGAAGATCGGCTACTTCGCGCTCGCGCTGCGCCTGCTGGCGCACGGGCTTGCCGGGGTCACGGTCGACTGGTCGGCAATGCTCGTGCCGCTGGCGGTGCTGACGCTCGTCATCGGCAACGTCGTCGCCATCGCGCAGACGAACATCAAGCGCATGCTGGCCTACTCGACGATCGCGCACGTGGGATTCATCGTGCTCGGATTCGCCTCCGGCACCGTGAATGGCTACGGCGCGGCGCTGTACTACACGCTGGTGTACGTGCTGATGGCGCTCGGATTCTTCGGCGTGGTCATTCTGGCGAGCCGCAAGGGTTTCGAGGCCGAGAAGCTCGAGCACTACAAGGGCCTGTACCGGCGCGATCCGCTGCTCGCGCTCGCCATGGCCATGCTGATGTTCTCGGCCGCCGGGGTGCCGCCGTTCGTCGGGTTCTGGGCGAAGCTGCGCATCATCCAGGCCTTGTGGGAGACGCAGCATCTGTGGTTGGTGGTGATCGCCGTGCTGACCTCGGTGGTCGGCGCCTTCTACTACCTGCGGGTGGTGAAGCTGATGTACTTCGATGAGCCGCCGGAGTCGCTGCCGGAGACGGTCCGGTCATTCGGGGTGCGTTTTGCGCTCGGCGTCAATGCCGCAGCGGTGCTGGTGCTCGGCGTGCTGCCGGCCCCGTTGCTCGATCTGTGCGCACGGGTCATCCACTGAGTGCGCCCGCGCGCCCCTAGGGGGCGCGCGGCGTCGGCTTCTTGCGGCGCATGATCAGCCGCGCCGCCAGCAGCAGCACCACCACGTTCAGCACCCACCAGGCGGCGTAGCCGTGCTTCTCGAGCACGGCCAGCCGGTCCGGTGGCCGCGGCAGGCGCACCGTGGCGCTGAGCAGCTCGTGGATGCCGTCGTGGGCCACCACCACCTGCAGTGCCTGCGGTCCGCCTTTGAACCCCTGAGTCGAGAGGATGTAGGCCGCACCGCGGGCCGTCACGGGCACCGCACGGCCACCGAGCTGCGCGCTGAGGTTGCCTGCGCCCTCGATCGGTGCGCCGCCGCTGGCGCGGGTGACGTGCAGTACGATGTCGCGGCGCTGCACGCGCCCGGCGAGCACCAGTTGCGCCGAGCTTGCCAGTTGCACATCAGCCGCGGGGGTGACTGCGGCGGCAACGCCCAGGGTACTCAGCAGGGCTGCGGCAAGTGCCGCAGCGCGTACGGTTCGCACGGTTCGCATCAATTCTCCAGGTGCAAATAGCGCTCGAGGGTCTCGAGGGCGCCGAGAAAGCCGCACAGCTGCTCCGGCGAGAGACACTCCAGGAGCGCCGCCTCGCGCGCCAGGGCGAGCGGCACGAGCTCGCCATACACGCGCCGGCCGGCCTTCGTCAGGCGGATCTCCCGTTCGCGCCGGTCCTCGGTGCTCGAGGCGCGCTCGACGAGCTGGCGGGTCTCGAGCTCGGCGATCGCGCGGCTGACGCGGGTCTTGTGCATGCGGGTGCTGGCCGCGATGGACTGGGCGGTGCAGGCCTGCTGCGGCCCCACGGTGGCCATCACCCGCCACTGCGGAATGTCGAGTCCGAAGCGCCGCTGGTAGACGACCGCCAAGTGCTCGCTGACGCCTGTGGCGAGGCGATTCAAACGAAAGGGCACGAACGCGGCCAGTTCGAGCGTCTGCTCGGAGGGCGGACGGACGGTCACCGGGAGCTCCTCCATACGGTTGCGCGCGCAACCATTTGTGTCATCATAGCGCAAAGCATACCGGGAGTTTGCCATGTGCTCCGCATCCGCCACCGCACCGGCCGCCGATCGGGCGGGAACGCCGGAGTACCTCAGCGGCTTCGGCAATCACTTCGCCACCGAGGCGCTGCCGGGGGCCTTGCCCGAAGGGCGTAATTCCCCGCAGCGCTGTCCCTACGGCCTGTATGCCGAGCAGCTCTCCGGGACGGCCTTCACCGCTCCGCGCCATGCCAACCGGCGCAGCTGGCTGTACCGTATCCGGCCGGCAGCGGTGCACGGGCCGTTCGAACCGCTCGCGCACCCGGGACTCGTCGGACACTTCGCAGACTGTGCCGCGGCGCCCGATCCATTGCGCTGGAGCGCGCTCCCGGTGCCCCGTGAGCCGACCGACTTCATCGACGGTCTGCTCAGCGTTGGCGGCAGCGGCTCGAGCGATGCGCACAGCGGTTGCGCCATCCACTGGTACCGCGCCAACCGCTCCATGCACGATCGGTTCTTCTACGACGCCGATGGCGAGCTCTTGATCGTGCCGGAACGGGGGCGGCTGCGCTTGATGAGCGAGTTCGGGCGGCTCGATCTGCAGCCCCAGGACATCGCGGTCGTGCCCCGCGGCGTGCGCGTGCGGGTCGAGCTGCTCGATGCCGAGGCGCGCGGCTATCTGTGCGAGAACTACGGGGCGCCGTTCAAACTGCCCGACCTCGGGCCGATCGGGGCCAACGGACTCGCCAATCCGCGCGATTTCCTCACGCCGGTCGCCTGGTACGAGGAGCGGGAAGGGCCGATGGAACTGGTGGCGAAGTTCGGCGGGGCGCTGTTTCGCGCCACGCTCGATCATTCACCGCTCGATGTGGTCGCCTGGCACGGTAATTACGCGCCGTACAAGTACGATCTGCGCCGCTTCAACACCGTCGGATCGGTGAGCTACGATCATCCGGATCCGTCAATTTTCCTGGTGCTGCACTCGGTGAGCGATACCCCGGGGGTCGATGCGGTCGATTTCGTGATCTTTCCGCCGCGTTGGCTGGTGATGCAAGACACGTTTCGTCCGCCCTGGTTCCACCGCAACATTGCCAGTGAGTTCATGGGTCTGGTGCACGGCCGTTACGACGCCAAGGCAAGCGGCTTCGAGCCGGGCGGGGCGTCGCTGCACAACTGCATGAGCGGGCACGGCCCGGATGCCGAGACCTTCGAGCGCGCGAGTCGTGCCGATACTTCCGTGCCGCAGCACATCGAGGAGACGATGGCGTTCATGTTCGAGACGCGCACGCTGATCCGCCCGACGCCCCAGGCGCTCGCCTTGCCACAGCTGCAGCGCGACTACGCCGGCTGCTGGCAGGGGCTCGGCAAGCGCTTCGACCCGCAGGCGCGCGCGCCGCGCTGAGGTACCCATGCGCAGCATCGATGCAACACACGACCCGAGTCTGACCAGCTGGGTGGACTCGGCCAATCATCCGCAGTGCGATTTTCCGCTGCAGAACCTGCCGTTCGCGGTGTTCCGCCGCGCCGGCAGCCGCGAGCCGTTGCGCTGTGGAGTGGGGATCGGCGATGCCGTGCTCGATCTGACCGCGCTCGGGCCCGCCGCGCCGCGCTCGGGACCGGCCGCCGAGGCGCTGGGTGCCTGCGCCGCCCCGGCGCTGAATGACCTGATGGCGCTCGGCCCCGCCGCCGCACTGGCGCTGCGCCACACGCTCTCGGGGCTGCTGCGCGCCGGCTCGGCGCACGCCGCCCAACTCGCCTCGGCGCTGGTGCCGCAGACCCAGGCGCAGTTCGCCGTGCCGGCGCGGGTGGGTGATTACAGCGACTTTTACACCTCGATCCATCACGCCACCGCGGTGGGTCGGCTGTTCAGGCCCGAGCAGCCGCTGCTGCCGAACTATAAGTGGGTGCCCATTGCCTATCACGGGCGTGCCTCATCGATCGGGGTCAGCGGGCAGCCGGTGCGCCGACCCCAGGGGCAGTTGATGCCGCGCGGGGCCGAGTGTCCGCACCTCGGCCCGAGCGAGCGGTTGGATTACGAACTGGAACTCGGGGTGTTCATCGGGACCGGCAACACGCTCGGAGCGCCCATCCCGCTGGCGCGCGCTGAACAGCACGTGTTCGGGCTGTGTCTGCTCAACGACTGGTCGGCACGCGACCTGCAGGCCTGGGAGTACCAGCCGCTCGGGCCGTTTCTGGCCAAGAACTTCGCCACCACCGTCTCGCCCTGGGTGGTGACGCTGGAGGCACTCGCACCGTTTCGTGCGCCGTGGCGGCGGCCGGCGGCCGATCCGGCGCCGCTGGCGTATCTGGATGGCGAGGCGTTGCGCGCCGCCGGCGCACTCGACATCTCGCTGGCGGTGGCGCTCCAGACGGCCCGGATGCGCGCCGCCGGCGCACCCGCGGTGCAGTTGTCGCGCTCGAACTTCCGCGACTGCTACTGGTCGCTCGCGCAGATGGTCACGCACCACACGGTCAACGGCTGCAACCTCGCGCCGGGCGATCTGCTCGGCACTGGCACGCAGTCCGGACCCGAGCCGCAGGAGGCCGGCTCACTGCTGGAGCTGACGGGCGGGGGCAAGCAGCCCTTGATGCTGCCGGACGGTGAGACTCGTACGTTCCTCGCCGACGGCGATAGCGTCATTCTGCGCGCCTGGTGTGAGCGGGCGGGGCTGCGGCGCATCGGGTTCGGCGAGGCCGCCGGTACCGTCTGTCCGGCGCAGTGAGGCGCAGCCGCACCGCCACCCCCGGTGCACCGTAGAAGCACCTCAGCCCGGCGGGTCCGAAGATGACTCGTGTCACGCGCCGCGTTGATCCGCTCAGACCTCGCGCGCACCCGAGCGGCGCACGTGCGCCCGCTGGCCTCGCGGCGCGCATCCATGGTGCCTGGATGAGGAAATGACTATACTTTCGCCCGTTTAACCTCGGCACGATACGCCCGGGGATTGCGGATCCCGCTGCAGGACTACCATGGCCAACACACTCATTCACGAGTCGCGGCGTCTGCTCTTGCCCTTTGATACCGTCGTCGATGCGCTCATTGAACTGGAGATCAAGCACGGCCGCTGGCCGGCGAACGCCGCGCTGGTGGAGGTCACCGTCCACGATGGCGAGGACGACCGCGCACGCAGCGTGGTGCTCTCGGTCCGCCCGCCCAACCAGCAGCCGGTAGTTGATCGCACCTATACCCTACCGCTCATCGCCGCCGCCATCGTCAACTACTGCCTGACGATGCGCGTGCCCATGCCGCGCAGCTCCAGCAAAACGATCCAGTTCCTGCCCGAAGGGATCGCGCTGCTGTTGGAGAACACGCTCATGCTGCAGCGCCGCCATCTCGAGGCGCCACCGGTCAAGGTCGTCTCGGCCGTACGCGAGGAGGCGCGGGCACCGCTCGAGGAGGTGCCGCTCGAGGGCGCTGAGAGTGCGCAGCGCGCCGAGGAGCCGTTTGCACCGCTCGAACCCGAAGCGGCCGAGGGGGCGGGACCCTCGCTCGGGGAGGCACCGGCGGCGCAGCCCACCGCGAGCTAGCCGCCGCGCCTCGGTTTGAACGGCCTGTGCCTAGGGTGGTCTAATCATCAGTATGGCAATGCCCTGGGCGGTCACCCGGGCGGCGGCGAATGGCAGGAGGGCACCATGGTCACTTCAAGTCCGGTCACGATGCGGGCACCGGCCGGTCGGCCCACACGGGGCACGGCGGGTATCACCGCCGTGCTGACGCTGCTGTTCGCATCCGGTGCGGCCTATGCCGCTCCGCCGCGGGGGCATGCCTTCAACGCGCACTTCGCGGCGGCTCACGGGCCGCACGGGGGCGCTTTTCAAGGGCCGCGGGGCGGCGGACCGCAGCGGCAAGGCCCGCATTGGGCGGGGCATGCGCCGCAGATCGCCTGGCATGCCGGTGGACCTCAGCGCGGCCAGTGGCAGGGCGGTGGTGGTGCCCAGTGGCATGCCGGTGGACCCCCGCGCGGTCAGTGGCACGGCGGCGGTGGCCAGTGGCACGGCGGCGGTGGCCAGTGGCACGGCGGCGGCGCCCAGTGGCATGGGGGGGGAGACCCCCATTGGCACGGCCATCACGGCGGCTGGCGCGACAATCGCTGGCACGCGGGCTGGGGCGGAGACAATTGGGATCACCGTGATTGGCGCGGCGCGGCCTGGCTCGGTGGATACTGGGGCGGGTACTACTGGCCGCCGGTCAATTACGGCTGGAACTACCCCTGGTTCATGGCCAGCATTCCATTCGGCGCTGTGACCCTCTCGTTCGGGGGGACTCCGTACTACTACGTCAACCGCGTCTATTACTCCTGGAATCCCTATTACAACGGCTACGTCGTGACCGACCCACCGCCGGTTGCAGTCCAGACGCCCTCGACTGCGCAAGCTGTCGGACCCGCACCGCAGTACTCCGGTGGCGGTGGGGGCGTGCTCAGCCTGCGTGTCACGCCGCTCAGGGGCCAGGATGCGCAGCAGACGGCGAACGATCGCTACGCCTGCAACACCTGGGCCGTCGGGCAGAGTGGTTTCGATCCGTTGAACGCCCGCCAGGATGCCCTGGCTTCCGCGAGCGTGCGCGCCGATTATCGCCGGGCGTTCGCCGCCTGCCTGAGCGCGCGCGGCTACAGCGTGCAGTAGCGCGCCGGCGTTGCGGCCTGTTTTCGGCCGGGGACATCGGCGACAATGCGCGGATGTCCCCGGCTGAAACCTGCCCCGCGTCTGCGCCCGTCGTTCGCCCCGAGCTTGGCGCGGGCGCCTCCATTCTGATCTGCCGCCCCAATACCCGCTTGGGCAATACGGTGTTGCTGACTCCGTTGGTCGAGGAACTGCAGCGCTCGCTTCCCGAGGCGCAAATCGAAATCCTCACGGCCTGCCCGGCGGCGGCGGAGATCTTTCAGCAGTTCTCCGCAGTGCGGCGCGTACACGCGCTGCCGTTTCGCGGCGTGCGCCATCCGCTGAACTACCTGCGGACCCTGCTGGCGGTGCGGCGCAAGCGCTACGACGTCATCATCGACCCCTGCCCGAACTCTTGGACGGCGCGCTTTCTCACACGCCACCTGGCCGGTCGGCTGAAGGTCGGGTTCACCGTTGCGCGCAGCGTGCAGGGCGTCGACGTCAGCGTGCCGTTCAAGGATGCGCCGCGGCACATGGGGGCCTATCCGGTCTACCTGGTGCGCCGCACACTTTTCGGGCTGGATCCAAAGTCCGCGCGTGCCGATGAGGTGACGCTCAACGTCCGGCTGACCGATGCAGAGCGCGATTACGGCCGCGGCGAGGTGCGCCGCCTGCTCGGCGGGGAGGTGACCGCGCCGGTGATCGCTCTGGCGACTCATGCGACCGGGTCGAAACGCTTTGCGCCCGAGTGGTGGCAGCGGCTGATCGCCGAGCTGCATGCGCACCTGCCGGCGGCCCGATTCATCGAGATCCGCCCGCCCTCGGGACGCGCCTCGCTCGCGGCGCTGCCGGGATTCTCCTCGCGCCGCACCCGCGAGGTGGCCGCGGTGATCAATGCCGTGCAGTGTTTCGTGTGTGCAGACTCCGGTCTGATGCATCTCGGGGCGGGCACCGATACGCTGACGGCCGGACTGTTTAAAGTCACCCTGCCGGAGCTGTATGCGCCGCGCCGCGGCCGCAGCTGCGCGCTCGTGGCGAGCGATGCGGCGCCGGAGGCGGCTGCCTTACAGCTCGCGCAGATGCTCCGATGAGCGGCGCGCTGCAATTCTTGATCGTGCCCGTGACGGCGTTTCAGCAGAACTGCTCGCTGCTGTGGGATGCGCACGGCCAGGCCGCGCTCATCGATCCGGGCGGGGACATGCCGCGCCTGCTCGCCGAGGTGGATCGGCGCGGGTTGACGTTGACGAAGATTCTGCTGACGCATGCGCACCTCGATCATTGCGCGGCCACCGCGCCGCTCGCCCGCGCCCGGCGGCTGCCGGTGGAGGGGCCGGGCCGGGAAGATCACTTCTGGATCGAGGCGCTGCCGGCAGCGGCGGCCCAGTACGGGTTCCCGCCGGCGGAGTCCTTCGAGCCGGACCGCTGGCTCGAAGACGGTGATACCGTGAGTGTGGGGGAGGAGACCTTGGAGGTGCTGCACTGCCCGGGACACACGCCAGGTCACCTCGTGTTCTTTCATCGTCCGACACGCATCGCCTGGGTCGGGGATGTGCTGTTCGCCGGGTCGGTGGGGCGCACCGATTTTCCGCGTGGGAACCCACAGGCGCTGATCCGTTCCATCCGCGAGCGGCTCTTTCCACTCGGGGATGATGTGCGCTTTGTGCCCGGCCACGGCCCGATGTCGAGCTTCGGGGCCGAGCGGCGAACCAATCCGTTCGTGGCTGACCGGCTGTTCGGCGCCGCCGGCGCCTGAGAGCCGCGTGCCGCCGAGCAGGAGGATTTGCCGCCGGCGGACGTCTGTACTCCAGTAGGGCGCACGAAAAGTGCCCGGGTCGGTGCCGCTAGGGCCGGCGCTTGTCGACAGAAGAGGGGGTAGATGACATGCGTGATACGCCGCCACGATGGGCTCAGGCCCTGCAGCGGATGATGGACTGGCGGCTCGGCGTCGTGCCGGTGCCGATCGCGGTGATTCTGGCGCTGGTGCTCTGGTATTTCGTGGCCAGCGACAAGGTCACCATGGGCCTGCCGATGATGATCGGCATCACGGTGCTGCTGTCATTCCTGTGCGCGCAGGTCGGCCAGAGCATCCCGGGGCTGCGCACCGTGGGCGGCGCGGTCATCCTGGCGACATTCCTGCCCTCGGTGCTGGTCTACTACCACATCCTGCCGACCCACATGGTCAGCGTGGTCTCGCAGTTCACCAAGCAGTCCGATTATCTCTTCCTCTACATTGCAGCGGTGATCGTCGGCAGCGTGTTCGCCATGGATCGCACCATCCTGATCCGCGGCTTCGTGCGTATTTTCGCGCCGCTCGCGATCGGAACGGTGGCGGCGGTGATCGTCGGCACTGCGGTCGGCACGGCGCTCGGACTCGGTGCCGGGCATGCGCTGTTCTACGTGGTGCTGCCGGTGATGGCCGGGGGGGTCGGTGATGGCGCCGCGCCGCTGTCGATCGGCTATGCGAGCGTGTTGCACCAGAACTTCGGTAGCCAGTTCGCCCTGATCCTGCCGGCGGTGATGATCGGCAGTCTGTTCGCGATCCTGCTCGCCGGCGGACTGAACTGGCTCGGCAAGCGCCGTCCGGCGCTCAGTGGTGGCGGGCGGCTGCAGCCGGGGGCGGCGGACGATGAGTTCCTGCGGCGCGACGAGCCGCCGCCGCACCTTGATGTGATGAGCATCGCCTCGGGCCTGATCACCGCCGTGACGCTGTATCTGCTGGGCGAGCTGGCCTTCCAGCTGTGGAAGCTGCCCGCGCCGGTGGTGATGCTGGTTGTCGCGGTGGCCATGAAGCTCGGCTGGGCGGTGACCCGCCGGCTGCAGCTTGGCGCCGATGCGGTCTTTCAGATGTTCGCCAGGGTCGGGACGTACCCGCTCTTGTTCATGGTTGGGGTCGCCTGGACACCCTGGCAGAGCCTGCTGTCGGCGCTCGCGCCGGCGAATCTCGTGACCATTGCGGCCACGGTGATCACGCTGGTCGGGGTCGGCTTCTGGGTGGGCCGCAAGGTGAACCTGTACCCGATCGAGGCGGCGATCGTGAACGCGACGCACGCCGGGCAGGGCGGCACCGGCGGGGTGGCCATTCTCACCGCCGCGGAACGGATGGAATTGATGCCCTTTGCGCAGATCGCGATCCGCATCGGCGGGGCGATCGTGGTAACCCTCGCACTGCTCGCGTTCGCCCATTTTGGCTGAACCGCGCAGATGTGCTAGCGTAAAAAATACCGATCGATCGCCGCCCGTACTATGAGCCTACCGCCTGAAAAAATAGAGCTCATCGCCAGCAATCAGCTGGCCGAGCGGTTTTCCGCACCCCTGCGCAGCTACTTCTTGCGGCGGGTGCGGGACCGCGACAATGCGGAGGATCTGACCCAGGAGGTGCTGCTGCGGGTGTTCCGTGCCGGGGAGATCGAGGCGATCGAACGCCCCGAGAGCTATGTGTTCAAGGTGGCGGCCAACCTGCTGAAGGACTTGCGACGGCGCGCCGCGCGCCGCCCCGGGGAGGTCAGCTCGCCTCTGGAGGACTCAGAGGAGGGTGCTCCAGAGGCGCTCATCGATGAGCGCTCACCGGAGCGTGTGATGCTCGGGGAGGCGAGTCTTGCGCAGGTGCTCGAGGCGCTCGGGGAGCTCACCGAGCTGACCCGCAACGTGTTCATCCTGTTCCGTCTGGAAAACATGAAGCAAAAGGACATTGCTGCGCTCTACGGCATTGCGCAGAGCACGGTCGAGAAGCACGTGATGCGCGCGATGCTCCATCTGGCCACGCGGTGCGGCGGACAGTGAACGCGCACTCCGAATCCTCCATCGCGAGCAGCCTCGAGCAGGCCGTTGCCTGGCGGGTCCGGCTGACGGAGTCCCCGGAGCTGTTTCGCGCGGGGTTTTCCGCCTGGCTCGCCGCCGATCCGGCCAACGAGCTGGCGTGGCGGACCGTGCAGACCCCATGGATGTTTCTCGGTGAGCAGTCGACCTCTCCGAGTGTGGTGCGTCTGCGCCGCACGGCGCTGGTGCATGCGTACAACGCGCTGCGCAGCAACTGGCTGCGCGCTAAGTTGCGCCGTCCGCCCGTGCGCCTGGCCGCGGCGGCGAGCGTGCTGATCGCGCTCATCGGCGGGATTCTCTGGTGGCAGCACCGCCCTCTCGTCTACACCACCGGTCCCGGCGAGCAGCGCTCGGTGCGACTGGTGGACGGCTCGAGAATCGTGCTCGACGCGAGCAGCGAAGTCACGGTGCGCTATACGGCCGATGCGCGCACGCTGCAGCTGGTGCGCGGTCAGGCCCGCTTCGATGTGGCACACAACCCGCTGCGCCCGTTCACAGTCACCGCCGGCGACCGTAAGGTGGTCGCCACCGGAACGGCCTTCGACGTCAACCTGATTGGCTCGGAACTGCGGGTGACGCTGCTGCGGGGCCATGTGGTGATCCTGCCGGCGGACGCGTCGGTCAGGCCGTTCGTGCCGGTCGGGGAGCCTGGAGTCAATCCGCGGCTGGTCGATGTGGCGGTGACCGGCATTCCGCCGAACTGGAAGCGCATCGCGCTCGATCCGGGCGAGCAGCTGGTGCTCGCTGAACATGCGCCGCCGCACGTCGCCCGTGTGAACGTGCGCCGCGTGACGGCTTGGCAGCGCGGGCAGCTGGTCTTCAAGAACGAGAAGCTGCGACAGGTCCTCACGCGCATCGACCGCTACATCCCCGAGCCGATCGTTGCGGGGGATCCGCGCACCGCGAACATGCGCATCAGCGGGGTCTATCAGGAAGGGGACGTCGATGGCTTCGTCGGCACCATCACTCACTATCTGCCGGTCAAGGCGCATGAGCGCTCCGACGGCACGGTGATCCTGACTTATCGGGCCGCCGTGCCCGGCGCTTCGGTGTCCCCGCCGCCACATGCAAGGCCGCACCCCCCGGTCCTCTAGGGGCGTCCGGCGCCGCCGGACGTTGTTTTTTTACAAAAAACGACACTGACCAGGAGGATCTGGCGCAGTGTGTCGTCTACTCCACAGACGGCCCGAAAAAAGTCGCTGCGGGCCGGTGTTGCGATTCGCAATTCATCTGGGGGGAACACATGTTCAAGTCCGATTCATCGTCGGCCGCCTTGGGCGGCAAGCGCGGGCCGCTCGCGGCCCTCGCGCATCGTCCGGCCCGCGTGCAACGGCCGTTTGCCCGCGCGGTCTTCACGACCGTGGCAGGTCTGATGGCCACCGCTGCCGCCGCGCACGGTCGGCTGTTTCACTTTGAAATCAATCACCAGTCGTTGTCCGAGGCGCTGCAGACCTACGCGCAGGTTTGCGGCAAGGACGTAATTTTCACCCAGTCCGTCGTCGCCGGTTCCCCTGCAGCCTCGCTGGTCGGGGACTACACCGCCCAGGACGCGCTGACGCGGCTGCTCGCCGGCACGCAGCTGACGGTGAAGCGCTCGCCCACGGGCGCGCTGATGATTCTCAAGCACGGCGCGACCCCCGCGGACCTGAGCGGCGATCCGCCGACCGCCGCCGCGGCAGGCGATCCTCCCTCCGGTGCCGATCCGGCCTCGCAGGCGCTGCCGCAGGCGGCCGCATCATCCCCGGGCGGGCAGCAGCATTCGCTTGCCGAAGTGGTGGTCACGGGCAGCTTGATCGCGAGCCGTAGCGATACCGCCTCCAGCCCGCTGGTGACCGTGGGCGCCGGGCAAATCGCCGCCGCCGGACAGGTGTCCCTCGATACCGCGCTCGGTCAGATGCCGCAGTTTGCCGCCGGTCAGGGTCAGACAGAAGTCGGTGACGTCCAGGGTGCGACCGGGTTCCAGGGCGGGCAGTCGTATGCCGACCTGCGTGGACTGGGTGCGGAGCGCACGCTGGTGCTGCTCGACGGCCAACGCATGGTGCCGACCAGTCCGGCCGGGACCGTGGATCTGAACGTGATCCCGATGGCGCTGATCAAGAACGTCGACGTGATTACCGGCGGTGCTTCGGCGGTTTACGGCTCTGATGCCATCGCGGGTGTGGTCAATTTCCGTCTCCGGCATCACTTCAGCGGTATCCAGCTCTCCTATCAGCACGGCGCATCGACCCATGGCTACGGCCAGGAAGACTCCTTCAGCGTGCTGATGGGTGGGAACTTCGCCCACCGCAAGGGTAACGCCGTCGTTGACATGGAGTACAACGAGCGCGGTTCAGTGACCGGTCAGCAGCTGGCGTTTTTCAACAGTCCGCAATTTGCACGCACCGTGCCGTTCCCTCCGGAGGGGCGCTTTGCATTGGGCGGCGTGCCGGTCTCGGCAGTCAACGCCGTGCTCGCGCAATACCCCGGAACCACGCCGTTGAGCGGCACCGGGGCGTATCCGGGGTTCTTGGGCGTCAACAACAACGGGACGATCTTTACGACCGGGGATGCGCCGAACTGCGTGCAGAATTACCAGCCGGTCGGTCACACTGTCGGTTTGGCGATCAGTCCGAACTGCCAGCAGATCGTCGCTCAGCTCGGTCCGTACTTCGCCGCGCAGGTGCCTTCGCGGCGCGTGAACCTGTTCGCACACGTGACCTACAAGCTCAATCACGACGTCCAGGCGTATGGGCAGATCAATTTCATGCACTCGACCGCCCAGGATCTGCAGGGCGGGGCCTTCTTTAATGGCAATCCGAAGCCGCTTCTGGTTCCGCTTAACAACCCGTTCGTTCAGAACAATGCCGCACTGCAGACGCTGATCGCCGCGCAGACGACCCCGAGCAATGGGCCGCTGGTGGTCGAGCAGTGGGCGACGGCGTTCGGTCCTCGCATCGAGCAATTCGATTACAACGACTACCAGCTGACCGCTGGTCTCAAGGGCGCGATTGGTTCGACGAGCCTGGTCTGGAATGTGTTCGGGTCCTATGGCCAGACAAATTTCAACAACTACCAGGCAAATAACATCAATCTCCCGGCGCTCGAGACCATCATGTATGGCACGGCGAACTATCTGGGAGGGAGCGGTAATTCCTGCGTCGGGTATGCCTGGAATCCGCTTGGCAACCATCCGCTGAGCAAAGGGTGCCTGGAGTACGTCGATGGGACGGCGAAGAACGTCTCGGTGCTGACGCAGAAGTACTTCGAAGGCGACATCAGCGGCAGGCTCTGGAAGTTGCCCGAAGGCAATTTGAAATTTGCCCTCGGCGCCGATTACCGCGGCGATACATTTAACTACCAGGCCTCTCCGCTGATCAATCCGGCGGTCAACACGCTGCCGGCCTACGCGCCGAACCTGCCGCAGCAGATCATCTCCCCGTCGTACGATCTGGCCTCCTCGACGAGCGGGACCCAGAACGTTCGTGAGGTCTACGTGGAGCTGCGTGTGCCGGTCGTGCGCAATATGCTGCTCGCGAAGAACGTGTCGTTGGATATCGCGGGTCGTCACTCGCAATATGATCTGTTCGGAGGCGCCAATACCTGGATGGCGGATCTGCACTGGCAGGTCAATAACGCCGTGACGTTCCGGGGCGGCTTCCAGAGAGCCTTCCGGGCGCCGAGCCTGCAGGATCTTTACAACCCGTCGATTCAGGCGCAGGTGCCGATTTCCGGTGATCCGTGCGATTACAACAGTTCATATAGGACCGGGGCGAACGCAGCGCAGGTCGCGGCGCTGTGTCAGGCGCAGGGAGTGCCGGCTGGGCTGCTCTCGACGTATTCGTACGGCGAGGCATCGGCAAATGGCGTCTATACCGGCAACACTCAGTTGAAACCCGAGGTGGCCGACACCTACACGGTCGGCTTCGTGCTGACGCCGCATTTCCACGGCGATCTTGACCGTGATCTGGGCGCTTCGGTGGACTACTACCACATCAAGATCAATGGTGCGGTTGGGGCTGTGACCGGAGATCTGGTGCTGCAGAGCTGTTTCAATGCGAATGGTGCCAATCCCACCTATTCGAACAGCAACTTCTTCTGCCAGCAGATCTCTCGTGATCAGACGAGCGGAAGCCTCGCGACTCTGAAAACGTTCGAGGAAAACATCGGTTCTTACACTACCGATGGTGTCGACATCCAGGCGCACTGGGGCTTCCCGCTGCGTGCCCTCGGACTGTCGGACCGCTCCGGCCGAGTGCTGCTGCAGACCTACGTCTCATATCTGCGCTCGCTGCGGGTGGTGGGGTTGGGAACCCCGAGCGTAAATCTGGCCGGTTCGATTGCTGATACGTATTCGGCAATCGCGGCGGACGGCGCGAGCATCTCCGATCTCTCGCATCCGAATTGGAAGGCCAATACGATGCTCGGCTATGCCAATGGACCGGTTGGAGTGGCGTTGCATTGGCGCTTCATCTCCTCGATGGCTGATCTGATGGATGGCGTCAATAGCGGTGACGCGGGTGTTCCGGCGTACAGCTATTTCGACCTCAATGGCCATTATCAGCTCGATGCGGAGCTGCAGATCAGAGCGGGTATCACGAATCTGTTTGACAAGAAGGAGCCGTTCGTGGCTGGCGCGCCGTTGCTGACGGACGCGGCGACTTACGACATCTTCGGTCGGCAGTATTTCGTGGGTTTCACAGCTGACTTTGATTGATTCCAGACCCTTCCGGTCTGAGGAATCTGCCCGGCTCCGGCTGCGATTTCAGCAGCCGGAGCCGGTGCGTATCAGGAAGGCACGGCAACAGCGTCGCTGCGAGTTGATTGGCGGTGACGGCGCCGCCACGCGGCCTGTCAGGCGAGTCAGGTCCCGCCGAGTCCCGGCGGCCTGTGGCGGCGGCCGCACGGCAGTGCGCGCCGGATCCGCCGGGTGCGCCTTTTTGCGCTGACGCCGCCGGGCGTCAGACACCGTAAAAATGGCGTCTCTGGAGTCATGGTCCGGCATTTGCCCGTTTGCGGGCTGCGCGTGATGAGGCGGCTCGGGCACGACCGGTGGTGGGACCAGGTCGCAATTGTCGGCAGATTATTCTTCAGCGTCGGATTGGATCACGGTGCGAGTTTTGCGCAGGATGCGCGGCAGATAGGCGACGCATGCGAGTAAGCCCAGGGCAATGAGTCCGTTGCGGATCCAATCCGCGTGGCCTGCAAGAGCCGTGCGGCCGGCGTAGCCGAGATACGTATAGGCGAGCGTCCCGGGTAGCATTGCGATATAGGAGGCGAGGATGTACCGGGAGATGCGGATCCGGGTGAGCCCCAGGGCGTAGTTGAGCAGGTTGAAGGGGATGAGGGGCACCAGGCGCACGAGCACAATGAACCGCCAATCCTCTCGTTCCACGGCGGTAATGATTTGATCGCTCCGATGACCGAGCCGTGCGCGGACCCAGTCGGCTGCCAGGTAGCGGGAAACGAGGAGCGCGCCCGTGGCGCCGAGGGTTGCGCCGGTGAGGTTGTAGAAGGTGCCCGCCACGGGCCCGAATAGTGCGCCGCCGGCGAGCGTCAGGAGAGCCCCGGGCAGCAGCGCAATGGTGGCGAGTGCGTAAATCGTAATGAATGCGAGTGCGCCCCAGGGACCGGCGCGGTGGATCTCGGCGCTGAGGGACGCGGTGTCGAAGGCGTTGCGGTGCATCAATGCCCACACGACAGCGGCCAGGAGCACCGCGGTGAGCGCCAGGCGCGTGAGCGTGGTTCGTGTCATGGGCGTTCATTCCGGGTGGGGCGATCGATTGCGTAGGGGTCGGTGTCGGTCACAAACGGCATGACCAGCATGGCCCAGAGCCGCTCGCACCGGCGCGGATCACGCCAGGCGGACAGCCCGATCGCCATCTGATCCTGGGGCGCGCGCGTCGTGGCGCGATAGGTGCCGAGCAGACGGTCCCACCAGGACAGGTTGAAGCCGAAATTGCTGTTCGTCTCATCCGTCTCGGTGGAGTGATGCACGCGGTGCATCTCGGGCGTGACCAGCAGCCAGCGCAGCATCGCCTCGAGGCGTGCCGGGAGCCTCACGTTGCCGTGAGTGAACATCGAACTGGCGTTCAGCACCATCTCGAACAGCAGCACTGCGAGCGGGCTGGCGCCCAGCAGTGCGATCGCGGTGCATTTGATCAGCAGCGACAGGAGGATCTCGAGCGGATGGAAGCGCACGCCCGTGGTCACATCGAAGTCCAGATCAGCGTGATGAACGCGGTGCAGCCGCCACAGCGCCGGTACGGCATGCAGCATCACGTGCTGTAAGTAAACGGTCAGGTCCAGCGCCGCGAGCGTCAGCAGCAGGCGTACCGGCACCGGTAGCCTGAGCAGTGGCAGCACCCCCCAGCCGCGCTCGGCCGCAAACACGGCGGTGGCGAGCGCTGCGCCGGGTAGGATCAGGCGCAGCAGCAGCGTGTCGGCGGCGATGATGCCGAGGTTGTTCATCCATCGCGCCCCCTTGGGCTCACGCAGCAGGCGGCGCGGTGCGAGCCGCTCCCACAGCGCCATCAGCGCGAAAACGCCCAGGAAGCAGCCGAGGCGGACGGCAGCCGGGTGCTCTGCAAGGAGTGCGCTGGGCATTTGACGGAAACGACGCATGGCCTGGGGGCGGTGGCGGGAATCATAGGCGCTTGCGGGCCGGGGCGTCACTCGGGCGCCGCTCGGCGGGGCCTGTCACCGATCGGTCATACTGCGCCGGTAGCCTCGGCGCGGCGGCGTGAGACCGGGTCGCTCCGGGCGCAGCGCTCACCGGTATCCTGATCTCCCCCACCGAGGAACATCCGCATGCGTTCTCCTCTGAACGGTCTCCCGGCACTGCTCGGACTCGCCGTACTCGCCGCCGCGACGGGCGCCTCGGCCCACGTGCGCGAGCTGCCGGCGGCGCGCGAGCCGACGCGTACACCGATCAAGCATCTGGTCGTGATCTTCGATGAGAACGTCTCGTTCGATCACTATTTCGCGACCTACCCGCACGCGGCCAATCCGCCGGGCGAGCCGCGCTTCACGGCCGCACCGGGCACCCCCGCGGTGAACAACCTGCTGCGGGCGGGGCTGCTGACCCACAACCCGAACCTGAACCGGCGCAACGGCCGCGGCGCCACCAATCCGTTCCGGCTGGACCGCGCGCAGGCGGCGACCGCCGACCAGAATCACGGCTACACCGCCGAGCAGCTCGCCTACGATGGCGGGGCGGCGGACCTGTTTCCGCTGCACACCGGACGGGGCACTCCGGGCGGTGCCGGCGCGTTTGGTACCCCCGGACAGGTGATGGGCTACTTCGACGGCAATACCGTGACGGCGCTGTGGAATGATGCGCAGCACTTCGCGATGAGCGATAACGCCTACACCGACACCTACGGTCCCTCGACCCCTGGGGCGCTCGAAGTGGTGTCCGGGCAGACCGACGGGGTTCAGCCGGTGGCGAGCACCACACACCGCTACTACATTCCCGATGGGGCGGGCGGATATGGGCTGATCAGCGACGTCGATCCGGCTTACGATGTGTGCTCGAGCCGCTCCAACCAAGTGCGCATGCTCGGCCGTAACATCGGTGAGCTGCTCACGGCGCAGGGGGTGAGCTGGGGCGGGTTCATGGGTGGGTTCGACTTAACGCGCACCAACGCCAACGGCACGAGCGGCTGCCGGCGCAGCACGTACTCGACGGTGGTCGGGCAGAAAGTGCGCGATTACATCCCGCATCACAACTGGTTCCAGTACTTCAAGGCCACCGCCAACCCCACCCATGCCCTGCCGGCCTCGATCCGTGCGGTCGGGTACACCTACGATGCCGATGGCCGGCGCGATCCGGCCAACCACGAGTACGGTTTGGGGGATTTCTTTGCCGCGCTGCGCGCCGGCAATCTGCCGGCGGTCTCTTATCTGAAGGCGCCGGGCTACGAGGACGGGCATGCCGGGTACTCCGACCCGCTCGATGAGCAGACCTGGATCGTGCGGGTGGTGAATCGCCTGGAGCGCAGTGCTGCGTGGCGCAGCACCGCCGTGATCATCACCTGGGATGACTCCGACGGCTGGTACGATCACGCCTTCGCCGCGCCCACCAACCCCTCCTACGACAAGACCGCCGACCGGCTCGATGGGCCGGGCGTGTGCGGCCACGGCGTGCCGCTCGCGGGCGTGAACGGCAAGCCCGTCAATGGCCGCTGCGGTCCGGGTACCCGCATTCCGTTCCTCGTGATCTCCCCATATGCCAAGGTGAACTACGTGAGCCACACGCGCATCTCGCAGGCCTCCGTGGTGCGCTTCATCGAGGACAACTGGCTCCATGGCGAGCGGCTCGGCGACGGCGCATTCGATGCGACCGCCGGCAGCATCATGAATCTGTTCGACTTCACGCGCCGCCGGCCGGCGGCGCCGCTGCTGCTCAACGGCCGCACCGGCGAGCCGCTCGCGCCGCGCCGCGGGGCCGGCGCCTGAGCGGATGCGTCTTGCGCCACGGCGGCTTGTGGCCGCGGCGCTGCTCGGCGCTCTGCTGGGGACAGTCGCCATGGCCCATGGGGCGCGGATCGAGAGTGCCGCGATCCGTGCCGAGCGCCTGCTCGCCGCGGGGTTCAACCCCCACCCGGTGAAGCTGCGCCTGCCGCCGGTGCGTGCGCTCTCGGCCGTGGCGCGCCTCGGGCGGCACCTGTTCTTCGATCCGCGTCTCTCGGGCTCCGGGCGGCTCTCGTGCGCCAGCTGTCACAGCCCCGCGCATGCGTATGGCCCGCCGAGCGCCGCCTCGGTGGCGCTCGGCGGGCCGGGGCTGCACACCCCGGGCGTTCGCGCCGTGCCCTCGCTGCGCTATCTGTACCGCCAGCCGCCGTTTACGATCGGCCCGGACCTGCAGAACGGCACCGACGTGCCGGTGCCGCTGGCGCGCCAGGTGCGCTCGGCCGCCATGCACCCCCGGGTGCGCAAGAGCGCAGGCCGGCCGTTCGCCGCGGCGGTCAATCTCGTGCCGCAGGGCGGACTGTTCTGGGACGGGCGAGTCAACACGCTCCAACAGCAGGCGGACGGCCCGCTCTACAACCCGGCGGAGATGGACGGCGGCAGCGCACGCGCGGTGGCGGCCGAACTGCGCCGCGGACCGTACGCGCAGACATTCATCCAGCTGTTTGGGCCGGCCGTGTTCGACAACGCACACCTGGCGGTCGCCGAGGCGATGTTCGCCATCGCGCGCTTTGAGATCGAAGCGCGCAGTTTCCATCCGTTCTCGAGCAAGTTCGATGCATGGCTTCAGGGCAAGGCGCGCTTCACACCGGCGCAGCTGCGCGGCTACGAGCTGTTCAATGATCCAAACAAAGGCAATTGCGCCGCTTGCCACCTCGATCAGCCGGGCCCGGACCGGTTGCCGCCGCTGCTGACGGATTTCCAGTACGAGGCGCTCGGTGTGCCGCGCAACCCGGCGATCCCGGCGAACCGCAACCGGCGCTACTACGATCTTGGACTGTGCGGTCCGTACCGAGCGAACCTGCACACCGAGCCGCAGTACTGCGGAATGTTCCTCACCCCCTCGCTGCGCAACGTGGCGACCCGGCACGTGTTCTTCCACAACGGAGTGTTCCACACGCTCCGCCAGGTGCTTGACTGGTACGTCAATCGCGACCTGCATCCGGGGCGCTTCTATCCGCGCAATGCCTCCGGGCAGGTCGTGAAGTTCAACGACCTGCCACGGCGCTACCGCGGCAACGTCGACACCACGGATGCGCCCTTCAACCGCCACCCGGGCGAGCCCCCGGCACTCACCCGCCGACAGATCGGCGAGGTCATCGCCTTTTTGAAAACACTCACCGATGGCTACCGACCGGCGCGCCACTGAATGCGCGGGTGAGCAGTGCCGCGGCCGCTGAACGCGCCGGTCGGCAAGACGGTCCCCGCCGTGCGGCTGTCGCTGCGGCCCTCACCGAACCCTAATGGCGAGTCCGCGCAACGCGCCCAAGGCATCCATGGTGGTAGCGCCCGAAGGCCTGATCATCCGTGAGGCCACCGCCGGCGACCGACCTGCGGTGGCGCAGATCTACGCCGGCTATGTCCGCGACAGCACAGCGAGTTTCGAACCGAGTGCGCCCGATATCGGGGAAATGCACGCGCACTTCGCCGCGCTTCACGCCGCCGGGATGCCCTATCTGATCGCGGCCGTCGACGGGGGCCGTGGTCGGTTACGCGTATGCGGGTGCATATCGGTCGCGGCCGGCGTATCGCCACACGGTGGAGAATTCCGTGTATCTCGATCGCACCTGGTGCGGGCGCGGCATCGGCCGGGTGCTGTTGCCGGCGCTGATTGCGCGCTGCGAGGCCGGCCCGTGGCGACAGATGATTGCCGTGATTGGCGACACAGCCAACACGGCATCGATTGCACTGCATCGGCGCTGCGGCTTCGAGCCGGTCGGCTACAAATTTGGCCGCCGGGTCGACTTGCTGCGGATGCAGCGCGCGCGGCCCCGGGGATCGCAACGGTCCGTGTTGAGCGTTCAGCGCGCGCGCCGCGCGGCGGCCGCTGCCCTGGGTGGGGCGCGCACCAGCCGGGTGCCGACCCGCACCATGGCGTCGATCACCGGAACCAGTTCGCGCCCGAGCGGCGTCAGCGTATAGGCCACTGAGGGCGGGGAGGTCGGGGACACCTCGCGCACGATGACCCTCTTGGCCTCGAGTTCACGCAGCCGTGCGCTCAGCATCTTCGCCGAGATCCCTGCAATGTCCTTGTGCAGCGCGGTGAAGCGGCGCGGACCACCGCTTAACTGCCAGATCAGGTTCGGCGTCCAGGCGCCGCCGAGCAGTCGCATGCACGCGCCCATCGGGCAGCGCGTCGGATCGGACGGTACGGTGTCGGTTGAGTCGGTCACATCGATGTTCCTGGACGCATCATACTGCGTTTAACTAGTTACCGAAAGTAATTTGATATACAATCGTAACGTCAAGTCCGGAGTGCTCCGGTGGATTGTGATTTTCAACGGGAGATTGGCATGAAATTGTTTTACTCCAGCGGCGCCTGCTCGCTCTCGCCGCATATCGTGGCCCAGGAGGCTGGCATCGCACTCGAGCTGCAGAGCGTCGATCTGAAGAGCAAGAAGATGAAAGTCGAGGGCGACTTTCTGGCGATCAACCCCAAGGGTTATGTACCGGCGCTGCAGCTCGACAATGGCGAGCTGCTCACCGAAGGGGCCGCGATCGTGCAGTATCTGGCCGATCTGAAGCCCGAGACGCACCTGGCGCCGCCACCGGCGTCCTTCGAGCGCTACCGGCTGCAGGAGATGCTCACGTTCATCAACTCCGAGCTGCACAAGAGCTACTCGCCGCTGTTCAATCCGGCGACGCCGGCGGAAACCCGCGCTGAGCGCGAGGCCTATCTGCAGCGCCGCTACGCGATCATCGAGAAGCAGCTCACCGGGCGTCACTACCTGTTCGGCGACAGGTTCACGGTGGCCGATGCGTACCTGTTCACGGTCACGAACTGGGCGCGCATGGTCAAGGTCGATCTCGGGGCGTTCCCGAACCTGCTGGCCTTCCAGGCGCGCGTGGCCGCCCGTCCGGGCGTGCAGGCCGCGATGCGCGCCGAGGGGCTCATCAAGTAAGTCAGGTGCGCCGGTCGCGGGCAGGGATCGCTTTGCGGCCGGCGCACCGTCGGTTCAGTAGAGCTGCGGGATGCCGCCGCGGGCGATATAGGCCTGCAGGGCGCTCAGCAGGCGCGGTGGGAGAATCGGCTGCGGCGCAGGGTGCGCACCGAGTCGCATGATGCGCATCCTCTCTGGGGTGAGGGCGGGCCAGTGCGCCAGTCCCGCACCGTTCGGATTACCGGTGGCGATGAAATTCACCCAGTAGTGCAGCATGTACCGCGAGACCACCCGGTCGAGCGGGGTGAAGTGCCGTTGCGAAGCGGCACGCAGCGTGCCGAAGACGTAGGGAATCTCCGAGGAGTGAAACACCCGCCACCGATGCGAGTGTGGCCCGGGTTCCAGGTGGGTCCAGAGGTAGGCATACACCGGGGCGTGCGAGTGGGCCTGGCGCAGCCGGCTCCAGTGGTAGATCGCCGCGAGTCCGACCGCGCGCCGCACGGCGCGCAGCGCCCGGGCCCGGGCCCGCGGGCTGTGCGCCGGGAACTGGCGCGCAACGCGCGCCGCGAGCGCACCGAAACGCCGCTGCAGCCGGGCACTCCAGGCGGCGCTGGTGAGCGTCTCGGGCGTGTCGCGAAAGCCGGTGTTCTCATCGGCATTCATCCCGATCAGCACCGGGATGCGCGCGAACCGGCCGGCGGCGAGGCGCTGTTCGGGCGAGGCGGGCAGCAGCTCACCGTCAATGCTCGGCATGATGAGCGGACTGCTCATCGGGGCGGCCGTGGTGCGCAGCGCCGCCGGCGGCAGCGCGCGCAGCGCGGCACTTGTGCGCGCACCTGTGGCGAGCGCAAAGCGCGCCCCGGCACGCTCGGCGGCCGCGAGCGTGGGCATGTGCATCGGGGAGTCGGGCAGGCGGGAGTTCGGCAGGCCGCTTTCGGCGATCGCGCGCGCGAACAGTCCGTGCGCGAGCGGGGAGGCCATCAGATCCTGCACGGCGATCGCGCCGGCCGATTGTCCGGCGAGTGTGACCTCGCGCGGATTGCCGCCGAAGGCGCCAATATTGGTGCGTACCCAGCGCAGCGCCGCGAGGATGTCCTGCAGACCCCAGTTGCCGGGTGGTTCATGCCGCCGCAGCGCTTCGGCGGCGAGTGCCGGATCGGTCAGGAAGCCAAACACGCCGAGCCGGTAATTGACGGTGACGACGATGATGCCGTGCGCGGCGAGGTGTTCACCGTCGTAGATCGGGACCGAGCCGGAGCCGGAGATAAACGCCCCGCCGGGGATCCACACCATGACCGGCAGCGCGTGGGTGCGGTGCAGCGGGGTCCACACATTCAGGTACAGGCAGTTCTCGCTGAGCGCCCCGTGCACGCCATATTCGCTCGACCAGGGGCCGAAGCCCTGTGGCGAGAGTGTCTGCAGGCAGCTCGGTGCGAAGTGCTGCGCGCGCCGCACACCGCTCCAGGGGCGCAGCGGCTGCGGTGCGCGCCAGCGGTTCGGTCCGATCGGCGGCGCCGCGTACGGCACGCCGAGGAATGCCACGGTGCGCCCGGCGCGCACTCCCTCGAGCATGCCTTGCGCAACACGCGCGCGGGTTGGCGGACTCGGCGTGGCGGCCGCGCAGCGTGCGCCAACCCCCAGTGCGAGCGCACAGAGCGCCGCTGCGCTGATGCGCTGAGCTGTCCTGGCGAGCGCTCGGCTCATGGCGCGACCCCGGCGAGCGTCAGCCGGTAAATGTCGATGCTGATCGGCGCGATGCGCAGCGGACCGGACAGGTCGGTGATCCGACGTTCGCGCACCCGCACTTGCGGCCGATGCCCGATGCGGTTTGCCGCCTGCAATCCCGGTCCGCGCATCTCCCAATAGTGCCCGCCGGTGAGCAGGTGCCCTCCGTGCAGGCGCAGCGCGAGCCGCTGCGCGCGCGCGGTGGCGTTGACCACGGCAAGCACCAGATGGCGGCGATCGGGCGTCAGTGCGGCCTCGACGTCGAGCGGATAGGTTGGGCTACCGGCGCTTTGCGGCTGAATGCCGGGCACCAGCTGCTGATGCGGCGGCGGCGGCGGTGAGTCACCGCCGACCGGCACCGGCAGCAGGCCGGCACCGAAGTGCTCCCCATACAGCTTGAACACCAGTCCCGTGGTGTTCAGCGCCGCGCGTGTGCGTGTGTAGTTCATCGTCGAGACGCCCATGGTGAAGGCGGCCATGCGCAGAAAGTCAGTGTGTCTGAGCATCTCGTTGAGGACCATGGCGTAGGCGAGCGCTAGTTTCAGATTCGCCGGCGCGCCGGTGTATGCGTACTCATCGATCGACATGAAGATGCCAGCGCGGCGCATAGCCGGAAATCTCCGCTCGTAGGCCTGCCACTCCTGGGCCTTCAGCCGCACGCGCTGCGCCGGGGCGCGCACCCACTGCAGCACCGATTCGTGCACCGGCACATAGCCCGGTTCCATGTGATCGATGCGCAGTCCCGCCTGCGCCCGGGCGAGCTCGAAGCGCATGCCGGCGCGAGCGTACCAGTGTTCGGTGATGCCGCGGAAATAGCCCCACGAGTGCTTCAGGTACGCGCACGTCCAGTCCGCCTTCGAGCACAGCGCGATTTGGTCGCTCCGGTGGCCGAGCTTACGGGCGATGCCCTCGATGGTCATCTCATCGGGCATGGCACCAGAGGCGAGCAGCACGATGTGCGGATCGGCCCGAAGCATCGCGCGGGCAAACTCGTTGTTCTTCCACAGGTAGTCTTGCAGGGAGGTGTGGCCGAGTTCCCAGGGACCATAGGGTTCGTTGCCGATGTTCCAGAACTTCACGTGATACGGACGCGGATGTCCGTTGCGCGCGCGCAGGGCGCCGAGCCGGGTACTGGCCGGTGCGTTCAGATATTTCACTTCGGCGGCGGCCGAGTGCGCATCGCCGAAGCCGGCGTTGACCGTGACGTACGGTGCGACGCGAAGCAGACGGCACAACGTCATGAACTCATCGAGACCGACGTCGTTCGACTGTACCGAGTTCCAGGCGTGGTCGAGATACGGGGCGCGCTTATCGCGATTGCCGACCGAATCGTACCAGTTGAAGTCGGAGACAAAGTTGCCGCCGGGTAAACGCCAGAAGCCCGAATGCAGCTGGCGAAGCACATCGATGCTGTCGCGTCGAAAGCCATCGATGTTGTCCGCGGGCATGAGCGAGACGATGCCAATGTGTACGCTGCCGCGTCCCCTGGCGCGTACCGAGAAGCTCGCCGCACCGCTGTTCGCGCCGGCGGTGAAGGCGAACGGGTAACGACGATAGTGTCCCGCCAGCGCGCCGATGCGCACGCTGCTCGCGCCGTTGTGGCCCGGGCCCCAGCGCAATCTCACCTGAACGTGCGCATCGGGCGAGCCGCGCAGGTAAATGTAACCGGTGTAGCGCTTGCCGCCGAGCACGGCGAGGCCTCGCTGGCGGATGCCGCGCACCAAGTCGCCGGCGAGTGCGATTCGCGGACTGTGCGCGCCCACGAACGGTCGGCGCGGATCCATCGTGACTGCCATCGGTGCGCCAATCGGGTGCCAGCGGCGCAACACGAAGACGCGTGCGAAGCCGCTTACCGGTTTGACGGGCCGCGTTGCGGCGGGCCGAATCGGCGCGAAGAACTTACGATCATCGAGCATCTGGGCCCAGAGGCTGCGGTAGACGAGCTGCCCGAGGTTTTCGATGAACATGCCGTATTCGTAGCGGCTCACGGGCCGGGCCGGACGGTCCAGCTCGATCTGCGCGACGAGCGGTCGCGCGGCGGGGGTCGCCTCGGCCGCCGTGGAGCAGGCCGCGACGCACATCGACAGCAATGCCGTCGAGGCCAGGATCGACCACTGGATACGCATGCGTTTTCCCCCTGCTGCGCCTCAATCGCAGGTTCGCGCGTGGACGCGTCGCGCTTGACAGTTCGAGATTAACTCGGACAATACCAGCAATGATAAGATAGCGCTACCATATTCACGGGCGAGACACGCTGTCAGCCCGGCGACAACCAACAAGGGGTCCGGATCGATCATGCAAAAAGCCATGTGGCGCGCCGCAGCGGCGCTGGTATCGGGAGTCATCGTGTGTGCGGCGCTCGCCTCGGCCGCGTCCGGCGCGGCGGCGCCCTGGCTCAACCCCAATCTCCCGGCGCGCCAGCGCGCCATCGATCTGGTCGGTCGCATGACGTTGCGCGAGAAGGTGTCGCAGCTGGTCAACGGGGCGCGCGCCATTCCGCGCCTCGGCGTTCCCGCCTACAACTGGTGGAGCGAGGCGCTGCACGGGGTGATCGGTCACGGCACGACCGAATTCCCCGAGCCGATAGGACTGGCGGCGACCTTCGATGCGCCCGGGATTCGCGCCATGGCCAAGGCGATCAGCATCGAAGGGCGCATCCGCTATGCCGAAGCGGCTGCCCATGGGCACGGCACCGGGATGTTCCACGGGCTGGATTTCTGGGCGCCCAACATCAACATCTGCCGCGATCCCCGCTGGGGTCGCTGCCAGGAGACCTACGGCGAGGATCCGTTCCTGACCGGACGGCTGGCGGTGGCCTACGTGCGCGGGCTGCAGGGTTCCAATCCACACTATTACCGAGCGATTGCGACCCCGAAGCACTTCGATGCGTACAGCGGACCGGAACCGACTCGGCACTTCGCCGACGAGGACATCAGTCGCCACGCGCTGGAGGATACGTATCTGCCGGCGTTTCGCGCCGCGATCGTGCACGGTCATGCCGGCTCGGTGATGTGCGCTTACGTCGCGATCAACGGCCAGCCGGCTTGCGCCAACCAATTTCTGCTGCAAAAGACCCTGCGCGGGGCGTGGCATTTCCATGGCTACGTCGTGTCGGACTGCGATGCGGTGCACGACATTTTCAGCGGCCACCATTACCGCCCGACCCAGCCGCAAGCCTCGGCGATTTCCCTCGAGCGGGGCATGGACAACGAGTGCGCGGATTTCGGCACTCCACACGGCGATGCCGATTACGAGCCATTCCTGCAGGCGGTGCAGGAGGGCTACCTGTCCGTGAACGCGGTGAACCGCGCGTTGGTACGGCTGTTTACCGCGCGGTTTCGCTTAGGGATGTTCGACCCGCCCGCGATGGTGCCGTATGACCACATCAATCCCGACCAGCTGAACAGCCCCGCCCACCGCCGGCTTGCGCTGCATCTGGCAGAGGAGTCGATGGTGTTGCTGAAGAACGACGGCATACTGCCGTTGCCGCCTACGGTGCGGCGGATCGCGGTCGTCGGACCACTCGCCAACCAGACCGGCGTGCTGCTGGGTAACTACAGCGGCATGCCGACGCGCGTCGTGACGGTGCTGCAGGGGCTGCGCGCGCAGTTTCCTCACGCCAAGATTTCCTATGTTCCCGGAACGCAGTTTCTCGCGCACACGGGCACGGTGGTGCCGGCGCGGTTGTTCAGCACCGCGGACGGCAAGCCTGGCGTGCAGGTCCAGTATCGGTTCGCCGGGCAGCATGCGCGCCCGGTCACAGCCGTCGTGCGTGCGATCGACCTCGATGCCCGGCACGGCACGGCGCCGCCACCCGGTGTGCTGCGCAGTGCGGTGTGGAGCGGCTATTTTACCCCTCCGCGCTCCGGCTACTACCAGGTGGGCGTGCGCACCAACGGGGCGGCCAGCCTGATGCTGGGCTCCGAGCACATGATCAACAGTTACAGCCCGGGCACCGACGTCGGGCGAATCTATCTGCACAAGGGCCGCCGGATCCACGTGCGCATGACCTATGGGCATCGCGGCGAACATGCGCCGCAGGCCGCGCTCATCTGGGAGCGAGTCGACAATCGTCCCGATCCGGCTGCGCTCGCCGCGGCGCGGCGCGCCGATGTCGTCATCGCGGTGGTTGGACTCACCAGTCGGCTCGAGGGCGAGCAGATGCCTGTGCACGAGCCGGGCTTCGACGGCGGTGATCGCACCAGCCTTGCGCTGCCGCGTCCGGAGGAGGCGCTGGTGCGCGAGGTGGCCAAGGCCGGCAAGCCTCTGGTGGTGGTGTTGATGAACGGCAGCGCCCTGGCGGTGCCCTGGGAGAAGCACCACGCCGCGGCGATTCTCGAGGCGTGGTACGCCGGTGAGGAGGGCGGGGCGGCGATCGCTGCGACCCTGAGCGGGCGAAATGATCCGGCCGGCCGGCTGCCGCTCACGTTCTACCGCAGCGTGCATCAGCTGCCGAATTTCCAGAGCTATTCGATGCGTGGGCGTACCTACCGTTACTTCAAGGGTAAGCCCCTCTGGCCGTTCGGCTTCGGACTCAGTTACACGCATTTCCGCTACACCCATCTGCACCTGGGGCACGTACGAATTGAGGCCGGGGAGTCCCTGGCGGTGGCCGCCGAAGTGACCAATACCGGGCCACGCGCCGGCGCCGAGGTCGTTCAACTGTACCTGCAGTTCCCGCCAGTGGCCGGCGCACCGCTGCGTGCGCTGCGTGGCTTCACGCGCATCTACCTCAAGAGCGGACAGAGCCGCGTGGTGCATTTCAAGCTGTCGCGGCGGGATCTGAGCATGGTGACAGAGCGTGGCGAGATTATCGTCGCCCCGGGCCGATACACCCTCACGGTGGGCGGTGGGCAGCCCGGCACGGGGGCTCCTGGCGTGGCCGGACACTTCCGCATTGCCGGGGAGGTGACTCTCCCCGACTGAGCAGAGGCAGGGGCATGGCCGGCGCGGTGGTATCATCGAATGCCACCGCGCCAGCGCCGCCCGGGGGCGGTGCGTCGCCCGAGGAGTTGGCCATGACCGAACAGCACTCTGCCAGCGTCACGCTCCGTCAGCGCCGGGATTACCAGTTCGACATCGAGTTCGCACCGGGAATGGCGCACGTGACCTCCGATGAGTCCGCACCGCTCGGGGCCGGCGCGGGACCCTCACCGGTGATGCTGCTGCTCGCGGCGGTGGGCAGTTGCATGAGTTCGAGCCTGTATTTCGCGCTCAGCAAGTTCAAGAACGACTCCGGCGGCATCCGCACCACGGCGCGCGGCACTCTTGGACGCAATGAGGCCGGTCGGCTGCGGGTGGTGCACATCGCCGTGGAGATCCATCTCGGCGCGCCCGCCGCGACCCTGCAGCACCTGGAGCGGGTGCTCGGGCAGTTCGAGGAGTTCTGCACGGTCGGGGCGAGTGTTCGCGCCGGGATCGCAACCGACGTTGCCGTGTTCGACGGCGCAGGAACCCAGCTCACATGAGACCCGGCCGTGCGCCGTCGCGCTGCTGCGGGCGCCGCGCATGATCGCGCTGACCACCGAGCCTCCGAGTCAGCACCAACGGCGTATTGCCGCCGTCAGCATCGCGCTGTCGCTGGTGGTTTTTCTGGCTCTCTCGCCGTTTGCGGATATTCCCTTTGGCCGCAGCGAGCTCTACCTGCCGATCTACGAGTCCTCGCTGGTCATGTGCGACCTGCTGACGTGCGTGTTTCTGCTCGGACAGTTCGCCTTGACGCGTTTGACCGGTGTGCTGATTCTCGCCGCCGGCTATCTGTTCAGCGCCGCGATGGCGCTGCTGCACGAGCTGAGCTTCCCCGGGCTGTTCGCGCCCGCCGGATTGCTCTGGGCCAACGGACAGACCACCGCCTGGATCTACTTCCTCTGGCACTTGGGCTTCCCGCTGGCCGTGATCGGATTCGCGTTGAGCGCCGAGCGGCCGTTGCGTGGGGCGGCGGCGGGCGTGACGCGCTGGGCGGCCGCCGTGGCGGTGCTCGGTGCGCTCGGCGCCGCGGCGCTCGCGCTGCTTGCGGCGACCGCCGGTGCTCACCTGCTGCCGAAACTCATGCACGGAAACCAGGACCGGCCGGCGAAGTACGTGGTCGCCTGGGCAACGTGGCTCACGATTCTCGCGACCGTGCCGTTTCTCTGGCGGCGTATCCGCCTCTCCGGACTGCACTTGTGGGTGCTGGTGGTGATCGTCGCGTGGGCGTGCGATCTGGCGCAAGCCGCGGTGTTCAACGCGGGGCGGTTCTCCCTCGGCTGGTACACCGGACGAGCCTTCGGTCTGGTGGCCGCCTGTTTCCTGCTCGCGGTGATGATCCTGGAGAACGGTCGGTTGTATCGGCGCCTTGCCGAGTCGCACGCCGCCGAGTGCGAGCAGCGCCGACTCGCCGAGCAGCGTACCGCCGAATTGCATCGTCTCGCCGCTTCGCTCGAGGGGCGCGTCGGTGCGCGCACCGAGGAGCTGCAGAGCGCCAACGAGGCGTTGCGCCGGGCGCGCGATGAGCTGCGCGCCGCGGCGGCGCTCGGCAGCGCGGCGCGGGAGTCGGAGCGTGCGCGGCTGGCGCGCGAACTGCACGATGAGCTCGGTCAGGCGCTCGTGACGTTGAAATGCAAGGTCGCGGACCTGGAGACGTATTGCCGCGAGCGAGGCACGCCGATGGGTGATGAGGCGCACGGCATGCTCGGGCTGATCGATCAGACGATCGATTCGGCACGACGGGTCGCGGCCGATCTGCGTCCGGCGGTGCTCGATGTGCTCGGTCTGTCGGCGGCCGCCGAGTGGCTGGTGAACGGCTTCCGGCAACTGCATTCGTTTGACGTGCGCTTGCGGATCGAGCCGCCACAGCTGCAGGTCGGTGAGCCGGGTGCCACCGTGGTGTTTCGAGTCCTGCAGGAGGCGCTGACCAACATTGTGCGCCACGCGCACGCCACGCAGGTGAACATTGAGATACTCCAGAGTCCGGAGCAACTCGAGTTGCGCGTACGCGATGATGGACGCGGGTTCGATACCGGACTGCCGCGTCGCGCCGATGCACTGGGTGTGCTCGGGATGCGCGAGCGAACGCTGACGGTGGACGGGGCACTTGAAATCCGCTCGGAGTTGGGCAGCGGCACGACCGTGACGCTTTCCATCCCGTCTGCAGCGCCAGGCGACGCTCCGGCCGGCTGATCCGCCGCTGGGCGGCGCGGGGATCGATCGATACGTCGATAGCGGCTCTCGCCGTGGGCGTGCCTTCCGAGCGGCAGCGCTGGCGTGAGCGGATCGATCGTATCCTTGCGGACTGATGCTTCCAGTCGGTCCGCCGTGAGCCTAAGCTCGGTCCTGACACAGGCGGCGCCTCGAGGGGCCCGCTGTCAGATCGGCCTGCGCAATCGGGCGTATACTCCGGTCATGTCGGTCTGGGTGATCACCATTCTGGTTTGCGCCCATGGGCGCTCGCAGTGCAGGCGCCGGATCGATGATGCCTATTTCATCAAGCGCGCCGACTGCGAGTTCGTGCTCGGTTACCTGCCGCACGCCGAGGCGCCGCGCTGCTCGGCGCGCTCGCGGCGCAAAATGATCGCGCTGGGCTATGCGCCGGTGGGACGCGTTCCGACAGGCTGAGCAGGCGCGCCGATCCGCCCGAGGAATCGCCCCTGCGGGGCGAATCAATGCACCGGCACTGCGGCGGCTTTGACTCGCTGTGCGATGGCGCGCGCGCTGTGGGTCCACGTGGTGTTGGAATCTGCGCATCGGCTCGCATGCCGCTCACCTGCGGCACGCCTTCGGTACGTGTATCGCCGACCTGGATGCCGAAATAGGCGATCAGATTGCTCAGCGTGTGAACCGGGCCGATGACCGCGCGGTCCGCGCCGAGGCGGCGCGCGACGGCAAGCACACAATGCCGGCATGCGATTGGATGGGCATGGTTCGCCCGCAGGGTGCGCACCGCCGCCATGGTGTTCCCCGGTGCGCGCACGTGCGCTGCCGATCGGGCAGCGCGCGGGCGTTGCGGCAGTCGCATGCGCACCCATTTGCGCCGGCGGGCGTCTCGGCGGGGGATTGCGCCCGCCGTTGGCGTTCCGCTGTGGCTTCGTCTATGTTCGATGGTCTGGGCGCCGTCTCTGGCGAGGCGGGGCCACCACCGTGGGAGCGGACCGCCACAGGCTGCAGGGGGGCCTCGATGGGCAGTGCGATTCGAATGAAAGTCCAATGGATGTTGATGGCGGTGGCCCTCGGGGCCGCCGCGAGCGCGGCGGCGGCGCCGGCGAGCGGCGCTCCTGCGCGTAGCGCGACCGGGATCCGCCTCAACGCGCCGTGGAAGGTCAAGCTCTATGCGCTCGCCCGCGACCACTTCCATCACCCGGCATGGGGCTGGCAGCATTCCGAGCGCGATTATCGCCTGGCCGTGCGGATTGCGCGCGATGATCATCTGACCGTCGACAAGGATGCGCTGTTCGCCGCGGCTTTCCTGCACGACATGGCGGCCTTCGATCCCTGTGCGGACCGCAAGATGGAGCATGGCGCATGTGCGGCGCTGCTGAGTCCGGCGATCCTCAAGCGCATCGGCTTTCCGATGCGCAAAATCGCGATCGTGCAGCAGGCTGAGCGCGGACACATGTATTACAGCAATCCCGGCCGCAACCCGACGGCTATCGTGCTGCACGATGCGGATTCACTCGATTTCCTCGGCGCTATCGGCGCGGCACGCATGATCGCGCTCACTGGCGCGAAGGCGGGGAGTTTCGCCCCGGCGATCAAGACGCTGCGCACGTTCCTGACGGTCATCCCGCCGCGCTTGATCACCCCGAGTGCGCGCCGGATCGGGCGGCGGCGCGTGGCCCAGTTGACGGCCTTCCTCACCGCGCTGCAACGCCAGACGTATGACGGCCGTGCGCTGTGAGGCGCTGGACTCGCAACGACACAGCGCCGCGGGCGTGAACTCGCCGCTCGCGGCATTGGTGGGCGCACTCGGTGCGCCGCTCGCCTGTGTCGATCTGGAGACCACCGGCGGGCACACCGGTTACGACCGGATCACCGAGGTGGGCGTGGTGCGGATTAACGCCGACGGTGCGAGTGAGGAGTGGTCCTCGCTGATCGATCCGCAGCGCTGGATCCCTGCGCAGATCACGGCGCTCACCGGGATCGATGCGGCGTTGCTTGAGGGCGCGCCGACGTTCCGCGAGGTGTGCGCCGCGTTGTCCGCGCGCCTTGAGGGGCATATCCTGGTGGCGCACAACGCGCGATTCGATCTGGGCTTTCTGAAACAGGCCTTCCAGCGCGAAGGGGTGCGCTTTCAACCTGCGGTGCTGTGCAGCGTGAAGCTCTCACGGGCGCTGTTTCAGGGGTCGCGCGGTCATGGGCTCGATGCACTCATGGAGCGTCTCGGGCTAATCTGTGCCGATCGGCACCGGGCCTTGGGCGATGCGCGCGGGGTGGCGCAGTTCCTGGCGCGCATGGCCGAGACGCGTCCCGATGAACTCCTCGCCGCCTGTCGCGCGCAGGCGCGGCTGGCGAGCCTGCCGGCGCATCTGCCGGCTGAGGCCATCGAGGCGCTGCCCGAGGGGCCTGGGGTCTATCTGATCTACGGTGAGGGCGATCTGCTGCTCTACATCGGCAAGAGCGTGCACGTGCGCCGTCGAGTGCTCGAACATTTTCGCAGCGATCATCGCGCCGCGCGCGAGATGCGTCTGGCACAGCAGGCCCGGCGGATCGAGAGCATCGAGACTGCCGGGGAGCTCGCGGCACTGCTGCTCGAGTCCCGGCTGATCAAAGAGCGCAGACCGGTCCTGAACCGCAGACTGCGTCGCACGCGCTCGTTGTGCACCCTGGCCTGGACGTTCGGGGCCGGGCAGCCGCCGGAGGTGGTCTGCGGAGGCGCCGTGGTGCCGGGGGAGAGTTACGGAGCGTTCCGCACGGCGCGCGACGCACGCCAAGCGCTGCAACGCTTCGCGGCTGAGCGGGGACTGTGCGACATCCGGCTCGGTCTGCAGAGCGGACCGGGGCCGTGCTTCGGGCATCAGCTCGAGCGCTGTCGCGGCGCGTGCGTGGGTGCGGAAAGCCCCGTGCAGCACGATCTGCGCCTCGCCGAAGCGCTGCAGGCGATTCGCATCGCGCGTTGGCCCTATGCCGGTCCGATCGGGCTGGCCGAGGGTTCCGATGCGCACGCTGTCCAACACGTCATTGATCAGTGGATCTATCTGGGGGCCGCGCGCGACCCGCAGGACGTCGAGGAGTTGCTGCGCCAGACCCGCCCGGCGTTCGATCTGGACACCTACCGGATCCTGTTGCGGTTCATGCACGATGCGCACCGGGCGCGCGCCGTGCAGCGGCTCTCCCGCCCCGGCCGTCGGCCCTGATCCGTACCGTCGGACCCCCGGGGCGCGCAGGCGCTGGGTGGGGACGGCGGACCCGGGCCCGCGGTGGCATGCGGCCTGCCGCCCTCCGGTGTCTTTCCATGGAGTTGTGTGTGTCCTGTGTTCAACCGACCTGGCTGTCCATCATGACGTCCGCCGTGCTGCGCTGCGTCGGGTGCGGCCCGAATGTGCTGAGTGCTGCCCGTGGGGGGCGCTCATGAGAGGCGTACCGCGCGGCATGTCGGCGTCGCTGGCCGAGGCGCTGGCCGTGCTCTACATCGGGCTGATCGCGGCGGTGGCAAAGGCGAGCGGTCATGCCTACGTGCTGTTCCCGGAGCTTGCGGCGCTGGGGCACGACGTGTTGAAGCGGCCCGCTGGGACCTGGGCGAGGGCGCCGTTGATGCTTGTTGCAACACCGCTGCTGACGGCGGTGATCGGCACGCTGCTGGCGCGGCACTTGCCCTTTGGACTGCTCGCCGTGATGCTCGATGTGGGGTTCGCGGTGGTCGTGATCGCGCTGTTGAAATCCCCGATCGCTCCGGCGATCTCGGCCGGACTGCTGCCGCTGGTCCTCGGGGTGCGCAGCTGGGGGTATCCGCCCTCGCTGCTGATCGGCACAGGGCTGCTCGCGGGGATCGCGGCGCTGCGCACTCGGTTCGCGCCCCCCGCGGTGGACCCGACCCCCGAGGACCGCGTGGACGATGAGGTGGAATCCGCGCCGGGCAAGCTCGCCTGGCTGCCCGTCTTCGTGCTATTCCTCGCGCTCAGCGCGTTGCTGAGCCAGGTCACCGGATGGCGCTTGGTGCTGTTCCCGCCGCTCGTGGTCATAGGCTTTGAGGCCTTTGCGCATGCCGAGGTGTGTCCCTGGGCGCGACGCCCCGTGGCGCTGATGCTCGCCTGCGTGCTCACGGCGACGGCCGGCCTGGCCTCGATTGCGCTGCTGGGCGCCGGGCCGCTCGGAGCGATGTGCAGTCTGCTTGCCGGGGTGATCGTTCTGCGCGTGCTGGATCTGCACGTGCCGCCAGCGCTCGCCGTGGGGCTGCTGCCATTCGTGATGCCCCATCCGAGTGCGCGCTACGCGGCCGCGGTGCTGCTCGGGACGGCGCTGGAGACCGGACTGTTCCTCCTCTGGCGCCGCCTCGTCCCGGGCGTGCCCGCGCGTGCCCGCTGATCAGCGAGGGGAGGTGAGCTTGTCCTGCGTGCGGGTCTCGAAGTCCTGCGCGTCGTGACGCTCGTGCAATTGGCTCGAGAGCTCCCCGCTGGTCCGATTGACCATCCGTCCGCGGCGCACGGCCGGCCGCTCGAGCAGCTCCTGCGCCCAGCGCCGCACCTGGGGGTATTCCTGCACGCTGAGGAATTCCGCGGTGCCGTACAGCCAGCCCATCACCAGACCGCCGTACCAGGGAAAGATCGCCATGTCCGCAATGGTGTATTCGGCGCCGGCGATGTAGCGGTGCTCGCTCAGGCGCCGCTCCAGCACGCTCAGTTGACGCTTGGTTTCCATGGCGAACCGATCGATGGCGTACTCGATCTTCAGCGGCGCATAGGCGTAAAAATGCCCAAGTCCGCCGCCGACATACGGCGCGCTGCCGACCTGCCAGAACAACCAGGAGAGGCACTCGGTGCGCGCGGCCGTCGCGCTCGGCAGAAACGCGCCGAACTTCTCCGCCAGATACACCAGGATCGAGCCTGATTCGAACACCCGGATCGGCTCCGCTCCGCTGCGATCGAGGAGCGCGGGGATCTTGGAGTTGGGGTTGATGGCCACGAAGCCGCTACCGAACTGATCGCCTTCGGCGATGCGGATCAGCCAGGCATCGTACTCGGCACCGGTGTGACCGAGAGCCAGCAATTCCTCCAGCAGGATGGTGACCTTGACGCCGTTCGGCGTACCGAGGGAATACAGCTGCAGCGGATGGCGCCCGACGGGCAGCGTCTTCTCGTGCGTTGGACCGGCCACCGGGCGGTTGATGCTCGCAAACTGGCCGCCGCTCGGCTTATTCCACGTCCAGACTTTCGGCGGGGTGTAGTCGAATTCAGCCATGGGCGTTCTCCTTCAGGCATGCCGGGGTCCGCTCGGACCGGCCCGGGGTGTGCGCACGGTGCCGGCGGCGCGCACTCGGCGGGCGACGCGCTGCAGGTCTTAATCCGGCGGGTCGGGAGGATTGTAGCGTGAATCGCCCGCCCGGCACCCGGCGGTGCGCGGCCCCGGGGCGCACGGTGGGCGCGAGCGACTCTCCGGTACAGCCGGTGGGAGCGGGCTGCCTACTCGAACTCGGGCGTCGGTACGCCGCAGCGCCGCAGAGCGCGCGCCAACGGGCCGAGATGGGCGTGGTAGTGTCGCCAGCGGTCCACCGAGGAGCGGTAGATGGGGCGGCGGACCTGTGCCGCACTCTGCGTGAGACAGATTTCCCTGTTCTGATCCACGGCCAGCGCCGAGTCGCGCCACGGCAGTGCGCACGCCGCAGCGGCGGCCGCTGCGACCGGCTCCGGATCGTTCACCAGCTGCTCGTAATGAATCTCATGCAGCGACTCCCCGAGTATGCAGCGCCAGTGCTCGATCAGCCGCGCGTAGGCTGCGTAATACCGGGCGAGGTCCTCGAAATCGTAGCTGAACTGATAGGCCTCGCCAAACAGGGTACGGTACATCGCAAAGCAGCTGTCGAGCGGTGAGCGGCTGACCAGCAGGATGCGCGCCTGCGGCAATGCGCGGCGGATCGCCCCGAGGTACAGGTAGTTCATCGGCTGCTTCTCGATGATGAGCGTGCCGCTGCCGTCGGCCCCGGCGCAGCGGGCGTAGTCTGCGGCAATCTGGCGCCAGTCGACTGCCGCGGCACGCGCGAAGACGTCGCCGCCGCCTGAGGACGCGGCGCTGAGCAGGGTGCGCGCGAAATTATCCGTCTCGCCGTTCGAGCGCGTGCCGGGCAAGCCGGTCAGGATGCGCTCCACGAGCGTCGTGCCCGAGCGGGGCAACCCGACGATGAAGACGAAGCGGCCCGAGTCCACCTCGGGCGCGGCGGCTTGTCGGTCCGTGTCGCGGAAGACTTCCGTGATGCGCCTGAGCTTATGCTCATCGATTGCGGCATCGTAGCTGAGGTGCCGGCGGTGAATGCTCGCCGCGCGGGCGAAGTTCTCAAACGCCTCATCATACAGTCCTAGGTCATCGAGCTCCTTGCCGAGCGCATAGCCGAGCAGAACCCGTGCCGCATCCGCGATCCCCGGCCGCGTCAGTTCGCGCCGCAGCTGCTCTACATGATGGTTCGCCTCGGTCTGCACCCGCAGTTCCGCACGAAGGAGGTAACACGGGTACTGCCTCGGGTCGAGCGCAATGCAGCGGTTACAGGCCTCCTCGGCCGCATCGAGTCTGCCGAGGGCGCGTTCACAGCTGGCCAGCTGGTGCCAGTAGAGCGGCATCGCCGCGTTCCGCTCGGTCGCCCGCAGATACAGGTCGCGGGCGCGCTCATACTGGCCGAGGGCGCGCGCGGTCTGCGCGAGCGCCCCGTACGCCTCGGCCGGACCCGCCGGCAACTGCAGGGCAGAGTCGATCATCGCCTCGGCTTCGGGCGCGCGCCCGAGCCGCAACAGGATCATGGCGAGGAGGCCATGTGCGGCGGAACATACTCGTTGAGTGGCAACGGCGCGCTCGGCGAGCGGCAAGGCTTGGGCGGGGTGTCCGGCCCGCAGCAGGTGTGCAGCTTCGGCGTCCGGCGAACTTGCTGCGGACCTCATGAGGGACTCTGACGATGCGTTAGTGTGTTTATACCGCTGGAATCCTGTGCTGTCGAGCAGGTATCGGCGCTGCCGTCGGATCGCTGCGCAGGGCGCGCCGGTGCAGCTGCGGGGGCGTCTGCCCCCGCAGCCCTTGCGAAGTGGCCTCGGGACTCAGGCGTGGCGCGGCGCAAGCGCACGCCTCAACAGCGCTTCAATGCGGCCCCAGACTTTCTGCGCGGCGGCTTCGCGATACACATCCGTGCGACTCGGCATCATGAAGCCATGCAGGGCACCGGGATGAAACTCGAGCTGATAGGCGATACCCCGTGCCTGCAGCGCATGTTCGAGCGCCTGCATCTGTGCCGGCGTCGCGTGCGCATCCTGATCGGCAATGCCGAAATACAACTCCGCGGCGATGCGATCGAGATGCTGGTGGGGTGAATCGGGCTCCTGGGTGACCAGCCCGCCGGGATGGACCGAGGCGGCCGCGGCGACGCGCGCACCGAGCTGCTGAGCGAGCATCAGCGCAAGCCGCCCACCCATGCAGAATCCGTACAGGCCGATGCGCGTGGCGTCGGCCGCCGAGTCCGCCGCCGCCAGCGCCAGAGCGTCCTTGACATCGCCGGTGGCCAGGGGGTCGGTGAGCGCCGCCATGGCCGCGCGGATCTGCGGCAAGGTGTCCGGGCGAGTCAGATCGAGCGGGCCTTTCAGTCCGGCGCGGTGGAACAGATCCGGCACGAGCACGCAGTAGCCCCAGCGGGCGACGCGGCGCGCGTGCTCGTGCAGTTCCTCGCGCATGCCGAGGGCATCCATCAGTTGCACGATGACCGGGAAGGGTCCGGGTCCATCCGGCCGTGCGATGAACACGTCCATCGCGCCCCGCGCGCTCTCGATTCGCTGGTTTCGTTCGATCATGTTCGCTCTCCTGTTTCTGCCGGCAGCGCAGGACCGCTCGGCGCTTCACGTTGAGTGTTTATGTTGGTCTCGGTAGTCTGCGGAGTTGACTCGCGCGCACTCGGCCAAGCGGCATCTTGTTCGCTATGGACGTATTTGGAGCCTCGCGACCAGGACGCCGCGGCGGCGATCAGGCAGGCCACGATGGCGAAGGAGAAGGCCGCGGTGAGGCCCGCGTGAAAGGGTGTGGCGATCAACTGCGGGAAGAAGGCGTGTCCGGTGAGCGCGGCGCGATCGGCGCTCGGCAGGTGAGCGAGGACGGCAGGACCGAGCAGGGCGCGCACCGGGTTGTAGCCGAGGAATGCCGCGAACAGCACGCTGACCGGCGGCAGCGAGGCGATGTGAGCGGCGATTCCGGCGGGCACGCCGTGCTCGAGCAGGCCGCGCTGCAGCGTGCTTGAGAGTGTATCCGACAACCCGGCGATCATGAGTGAGAAGAAAATCCCGATGGACAGCACTTGGGCGGTGTTCTGGAACGTGGCGTTCATCGCCCCGCCGACGCCACGGTCGCTCGCCGGCAGACTGTTCATTACCGCGGCGCGGTTCGGCGCAGCGAAGGCGCCCATGGAGATGCCCGAGAGCAGCAGGATGGCGGCGAAGGCGCCGTAGCCGAAGTTGATCGGCAGCAGCATCAGCAGCACTAGGCTGAGCGCTGCGCCGATCATGCCGCCGGTGGCGAAGTAGCGGGCCCCGAGCCGGTCGGAGAGTATCCCGGCGAGCGGGCCGGCGATCAGGAACCCGACGCTGAGCGGCAGCATGAAGATCCCGGCCCAGAGTGGAGTCTGCGCGAAGCTGTACCCGTGCAGCGGCAGCCAGATGCCCTGCAGCCAGATGATCAGCATGAACATCAGTCCGCCGCGGCCGATAGCCGAGAGAAATGTGGAGAGCGTGCCGAAGGAGAATGCCCGGATGCGAAACAGCGGCAGTCGGAACATCGGTGCGCGTGCGCGCGCCTCGATGAGGCTAAAGGCGAGCATTGCGGCGAGTCCTGCGCCAAGCAGCCCGAGGACCCGCGGACTCGTCCAACCCATGGCATGAGCGCCGGCCGGCTGGATGCCGCAGGTGATGCCAATCATGATGAGCGTCAGTCCGGTCGCGAAGGTGACGTTGCCGCCCCAGTCGACCGGAGTGGGCGTGCGCCGACCGATCTCGCGCAGCTTCCAATAGGACCAGAGTGTGCCGAACAGACCGAACGGCACTGACACCAGAAAGATCAGCCGCCAGTGGATTGCGGCGAGTACGCCGCCGAGAATCAGTCCGAGGAAATTGCCGCTGATGCCGGCGACGTTATTGATGCCTAGGGCGAGACCCCGCTGCTCGGGCGGGAACGCATCGGTGAGGATCGCTCCGGAGTTGGCCACCAGGAAGGCGGCGCCGCTGCCCTGAACGATCCGGCCGATGACCAGCCATAGCGCGCCACGCTCGGCGGTGTACGGGTCCAGGGTCAGTGCGAGCGAGGCGGCCGTATAGATGATGAACCCGAGGTTGTACATCCGCACGCGCCCGAACATGTCCCCGAGCCGCCCGAGGCTCACCACGAGCACGCTGGTGACGACCTGATAGCCGAGAATCATCCACAGCAGGTACAGCGTGTTATGTGGTTCAAGGGGGTTGAGCCGGATGCCGTGAAAGATCTCCGGCATCGCGATCAGCATGATCGAGGAGTCGATCGTCGCCAGCAGGACGGCGATGGTGGTGTTCGAGAGCGCAATCCACTTGTAGCGCGACGGTGCGGTGCGGGAGTCCATGGTTCGCTCGTGGGGTCGGGTGGGGCGCAGAGTAGGGCGTGCTGCTTCGGGTACGGGCCGGGGCCGGCCGGCTACGGTTCGAGCAGTCGCTCAAGCAATCCGATGGCCGCGGCGAGTGCGGTGCGCTCCTCGGGATCGAGGCGGGTGCCGATGGCACCCATCAGCCAGTCCTCGCGGGCGGCGCGGGCCGCCTGGATGGACTCAAGGCAGGCAGGGGTCAGCGACAACAGGGTCTGGCGTCCGTCGTGCGGATCGGCGGCCCCGCTGATCAGACCGGCTGACTTCAGCGCCGCGACCGTTGCCCCCATGGATTGGGGCCGGATGCCCTCGGCGTGAGCCAGGGCGCTCACCGTGGTCGGGCCATCCCGCTCCAGTCGACCGAGCACCTTCATCTGTGTCCAGGTGAAATCCCCGAAGTGCCCCTGGTCGCGCAGCCGTCGTGCGAGCTTGCCGCTGACGATGCGCAGATTGGCGGCCAAGGTGGCGACGGCAGGTTCGACGGGGAGGGCGTGTGGGGAGGACATGGCGGCAGCCTAGCAGATAAGAAGGAAACCTGAAAAGAATGCCTGAACAGGTGAACTTCATAAATTGGCGTCGTTTACGATACCGACAGGGATTTCACGTCCACTCAAAAATGGGGATGCGCTGCGCGCCGGGTGAGCGTGGGCGGTCCGCCAAACGTGTCTGCCCTTGACAGTCAAAAAATATATCGTAAGATATATTTTTCGTTAAAAAGGACGGCCGGCATGCACAGGTCCAGTCATCATCACGCGGGTCACCGCGAAGCCTTCATGACACACCTCCATCTGATGGGCCATCGGCACGGCGGGGGATTCGGGCAATTCGCCGGTTTCATGGGCGGCATGGGGATGGGCGGCGGCGCGTTCCGTGTCGGCCGGCGACTGGCCTCAGGGGATCTGCAGCTGGTCCTCTTGGCGCTGCTCGCCGAGCGGGCCCGTCACGGGTACGAACTGATCAAGGCACTGGAGGAGCGGTCCGAGGGCTTCTACAGCCCGAGTCCCGGCATGGTGTACCCCGCGCTCACCTGGCTGGAGGAAATGGGCTATGCGAGCGTCACGCCCGAAGGGGCGAAGAAGCTCTACGGCATCACCGAGGCCGGTGATGCGTATCTGACGGAAAACCGCGCAGCAGCCGATGCGATGCTGAACCAGATCGTGCAGGCGGGTCGCAAGATGGGTCGGGTCCGTCAGGCGCTGGGCGCGTTGGAGGAGGACGAACAGGACGGTTGGCGCGAGCTCTGGGCAGTGCGCGAGACACTGGCGCAGGCAGTGCGCGAGAAGCGCCATAGCTCGACGCAGGAGAAGCAGCGCATCGTCGAGATCCTGAAGGCGGCGGCTGCGCAGATTCGCGGCAAGGCCTGAGTGCGCCGAGCCGCGTGCGCCCCGGCCGGTACGCGCGGCTCACCAGAAATACAGCTGCAGCGTCAGGGGGGTGCGGGCCGGAGGAATCCGCGCCAGTGCCGCGCGATGATCGAGGTAATTCCCGGCGCAGCGCTGCAGCAGCGCATCGACCTCGGACAGCTCGTAGCGCGCCTCCTGGGCGCTGGGCGGGCGCAGCGCCTGCGGCTGGGGGAACAGGCCCATGCCGGCGAGGATCGCGAACCACGACATTACCGGATAGCCCTGACCGAATTGCTGGGCGCGCAGACCCGATACGATGCTCTTGCCCGTCACCCAACGCGAGAGAATCGTCTTCAGGTTGTCCGACAGATCCCGGTTGGCGGCATTCGCCCGCCAGTACTCGGTATCGGTGCGCGAATTGGTCTTGTAGTGGGCGCAGATGTAATCGCGGATGCCCTCGAAGTTGCGGTTCACGAGCGCATTGAAGCGCTGGTGCGCCTCCTCGTTCAGTTCGCCGCGCTCGAGCAGCGCGAGGAAGTTCATCGCCATGTACTGAATCACCATCAGCGCCGTGGCTTCCAGCGGTTCGACGAATCCCTGGGCAAGACCGATGGCCAGACAGTTGGCCTGCCAGGGAGAGGCGACCCGGCCGACCTTCATCTTCAAGTGCCGCGCCTCGAGATCCGCCTCGAGGAGTCCTAAGTGAGCGCGCAGTTCGGTTTCAGCCGCATCTGCGCTGCAGAACTTCGAGCTGTACACATACCCGTTGCCGTAGCGCTCGGTGAGCGGGATCTTCCAGGCCCAGCCGTGCTTCAAGGCGGTGGAGCGGGTTTCGCTCGGCAGGCACTCCCCGAGCGCGGAGGGCATCGCCACGGCCGCATCGTTGAACAGGTTGTTCTGAAAGCTGATGAACGGAACCTTCAGCGCCTTCTGCAGCAGCAGGCTCGCGAATCCCGTGCAGTCCACGTATAAATCCGCGCTGATCGTCTCTCCCTCGCGCGTATGCACCGCGGTGATGTTGCCCTCGGCGCTCACCTCAGCATGAGTCACGTGACAGCTCTTGTAGTGGACGCCGCGCTCAAGAGCCTTTTTGTGCAGGAATTGTCCGAGCAGTGTGGCATCGAAGTGGTAGGCGTGCAGTACGTCGAACGGGAAATGCTCCTGCGCCTTCGGTGAGCGCTGCTCGGCCACGAGCCGCGCCGCTAAAAAGAACCGGTCCGGGTGCGCGTAGAGGTTCACGCCCCGCACGCGCGCCTCGGCGTTATGGATGAACTGCGTCAGGGTCATGATGTCGACCATCGACGGGAACGGATGGAAATAGCGCTCGAAGCCCGGTTTGCTCGACCATCCCTCGAAGCTGATGCCGCACTTGTAGGTTGCATGGCACGCCGGCATCCATTCGGCTTCTTCGATCTTCAGCAACTCGAAGAACCCGCGCAGCAAAGGCGTGGAGCCCTCGCCGACCCCGATGGTGGGCACCGACGGGGATTCGAGTAGGGTGATCTGTACGCCCCTTAGGATCAGCGACTGTGCGAAGATCAGCGCCGTCATCCACCCTGCCGTTCCACCGCCGACGATGACGATGCGGCGCACTGGCGGCGGCGCGGCGGTCTGCCGCTTGCCGGCATTCAAGGTGAAGCTGTAGTCGAAGCCGTTGTCGATCGCCATGGCGCCCCAAAGCCGGATACGTGTTGTACTGTGCCCCGCGCTGGCGCGCGGCGCCTGCTCCTCGGCGAACCGGACAGCCGCGGTGCGGTGGCGGTCCTGCCGCGGAGGGATTGTCGTGCGGTGCATCCGAGTGTACCGCACCGCGGTCGCTCTTCGCGCCTGGCGGCAGATGCGCGCGGTGCGGCGTAGGCGCTCAAGCGTCGCGTGCGCTCAGGTGGGCCGCGAACATCTCCCCGGTGGCTTTGGCAGGCGCATCGACCTCGGCGATCTCCCGGCCTTGACTTAAGACCGCTTTGCCGAGCGCTGACATGACGGTGCCGATCAGGTCTGCGGCAAAGGCACGCTCCCGGGACGAGTGCAGATCGAAACACTCGATGTGACATGCGCCGCGCAGATGACCGGGGTGCGCGATGCGCTCGTCGGGCCGAGGATTCCAGGTGCTTTAGGTCACTGCCGGCGTCACCAACGATCCGCGCGAGACGATCGGTGAGGTCTCGACCGAGGTGTTCGTGCGCGTGAGGGTGACCAATGCGCTGGGGCCGATGCGGGCGGTGGAGAGGATTGGCGGCCTGGTGACCGAGGATGGGCTCATCGAAGTCATGTCGTCCGGTCAGGGCAGCATCGGGAACAATACGAACGGCCAACGGGAGCTGTACGGCGGGAGCAAAGCGGCGCTGGACATGCTCATGCGCAGTTTCGCGCTGCGGCACGCGCTGGATCGGCGGGCGCGGGTGCTGAGGGCGCCCCGATGGGTGCGTACCGAGCGGGGCGGTCCCGATGCACGCCTGAGCATTGCGGAGAGCATTCCGAAAGGCCTGAAGACCTTGCGTGCGGCACGTACCCGTCCCGGGCTGCAATACCTCGACGATTCGGGGCGAACCGTCCCCTGGTAGGTGGGGAGGCCCGCGGTCTTCCGGGCACGCTCGTGCCCAAAACTGCTCCGGGAGGGGGGGGCCTCCGACTGAGCGCCGAAGGCGGCGGCTGAGGCCCTCTCACCGGCGACGATGCCCTCCGGGCCTTGAGAGGCGGCCTCGGAGACCGCCCTCCAGAGGGGGGGCAGCGCCGGGCATTCCGAAAGTTTGGCGCCGCCGCGCGAACTCGTGTAGGCTGCCTTTCGGCTCGTATCTTTTCGGCTTGACTGTCTAGGCCTCCAGCGCCGCCCGGCGCGACTCTGGCCTTGTCTGCCACCCTCGCAAAGCTTCGCGAACCAAGGGGCAGTCGTTGCTGCCTCTCCCTTCGTTTCTATCGTGAGTATTCTCTAGTGACTAAGCTTTATGTTGGAAATCTCCCCTTCACGGCGACCGAAGAGTCTGTCCGTGAGCTGTTCTCGCAGCACGGGACCGTTGAGAAGATCTCTCTGATCTCGGATCGCGACACGGGTCGTCCGCGCGGGTTCGGCTTCGTGGAGATGTCGAGCGCCGATGCCTCGCGCGCCATGCAGGCGCTGAATGGCAAGGACTTCGACGGGCGCGCGCTGAAGGTCAACGAAGCCCAGGAGCGCGAGCGCTCGGGTGGCGGCGGTGGCGGCGGCTACCGCGGCGGCGGTTCGCGTCGCTACTGATACGCAGCCTTGAATGCACACCGCCTCCGGCCTGTACGGCCGGGGGCGGTGTGTCTTCGGATGTAGGGCAACCGAGCCGATCGCGCTTGGAGCCTTGGGGTCGGCGCAGCTGCCGATCCGCCTGAGACGCCGGAGACTTCGTCGAATGGACGATGTCACGATTTCATCCTGCCGTGCGTCCCTTTCCGATCAGGCGGCCATGGTCCGCCTCCTACAGAATGTGCCCGATGCCGAGGCGATTCGCACCGACCTGGAGCAGCCATGTTTCACGTGGCGCTGCCAAGGTACGGTGCAGCGCAGCTACTGGATCACCGGGGACGGTGAGAGCGCACTGTGCCTGACGGTCCTCGGGCTCAACCTCGATGAAGTGATCGCGGTATGGCTGGCCGTCGATGAACGTCGCGGACAGTCCGGGTTCACACTGAGCGCCCAGGTGCTGCGGGACATCATCCGCGAGGAGCTCGGTGTGCGGGCCAAGGTTGGGGACGCCTGAGACGCGCGTGGCCTTTGCGGATCCGTTGGGTCTGCAATGACCGCGAGCCTCGGTCGCTACGCGCTGCGGCAGGGCGCTCAGCTCCGGGCGGACGAGGCGAGCATCGTGCGTGTCTTGCGCATGGCCCGCCCCGAGGTGTGCTGCGATTTATGCCTCAGCTGCTGTGGCGGATTGCGCCAGGTCGCCGAGCACGGATTCGCACTCGCGGTTCAATCCGGGTAGCCCGCGGCCTTCGGCAGCCGTTGTGCCGCGGCGTGTTGTTCGGCAACGAAGTGTGCCGCCTGCGGTGTTCCCTCCGGCGGTGACCATGCTGCCAGGTCCGACGCAGGCACCGGTACGTATGGTCCCTCTTTGACCTCGAAGATGACGCTGCCAGGTTCCAGCGAGGTGACCGTGTGCCATGTTCCGGGCTCGAATTCGAACGCCGCGAGTCCGTCGGCACCTCCGAGCAGATGTCGCCAGCGCACGGCGCCGTGCTCATCGAAGGCGGTGAACAGGAATTGCCCACGCAGCGCAATGAGCAGCTCCCATGTATGGGGGTGACGATGCGGCCGAACGTACGTTTCGGGTTCCATGGCGATGGCGAGACGCTGGACGGGTGCCTCAAGCGACGGATGCAGATTGTGGTGGCTGCGGTGCCGCGGACTGGCGCGTGCCGCGTCCGTGAGCGTGTCCAGCAGAGCCGGCATGAGCGTTTTCAATAGGTTGGCCTCGAGTGATCCCACCGCGTCGAACGCTTCAAGTATAGAGGATGCGCCGCTCGCCCTGACACTTGCCGGGTAGAGAGATGCCGGTCAGTGGTGCATAGGTTCGCGCGACCGGACACGAGCCGCAGGCGCTGTGGCAATCTGTGGGCGGGCCTTTCGATGTAACCGCCTGTCGCGCGTCGACAACAGAGGGCAGAATGTGTCTCGGATCGGTGGCGTCCCCTGAAGCGGGTTGCCGCGCCGATCAGCCCATCAGCGCTTGGGAGATGTTCCATGACCCCGACCATCACGGTCTTTGAGCACTCGCCCGATCGCGGCAAGGGGCTGGCGCGCGATATGCGCGTACGCAAACCTCAGGTCGTTGTGATGAAAATGACTTCTTGTCATGGGTGGTTGCGTCATCGCCTTTCCCTCGATTCAGCGCCTCTGTGCGGCAGCATTGCGATGTTATACCGAAGTGTTATTGCTGACAGAGCCCATGGCAGGGCCAAGAGTGTAGACCGACGCTCACTGGACCCCTCGGCGAGCGAGCAGAACCTCGCGCCCCGCTGCTTCAAATCATCGAGCGTATGGATCAGGTCTCGGAGGCTGCGCCCCCGCCGGCTGCGCCCCCGCCGGTCGAGCTTGCAGACGATGAGCGTATCGCGGGCCTCGAGCATCTTGAGGCACTGGCGCAGAGCAGGGCGTGCACCGCGCCCCTGCACCGTCTTCGCCTTACTGATCGGATCGGTGATGTCGCCGTGCTCGTGCAGCTGGTGCATGACTGCCCAGTCGAAATCCTCCCAGACCCAGCATCCCTCGTGCCGGCCGAGGGAGAGCAGCGCCGGGACGTCCTGATCGATCCGGTCGGCATCGAGTTCCATGACGGACCTTAGGAGGGATGCTCGCCGATATCCCCGTTGTCCCAGAACGTGCCTTCCCACCCGGCGATGCGTCCCTCGTCATGACAGCGGGGACAGAACCAGAGCACATCGTTGTTGTCGAAGTCGAAGAAGAGGGTGAGCAGGGTGCCGCAAGGCTTTCGGCCCGGTCGGCGCCGACACCGCAACGTCGTCGGATCATCGTACTGGGTGGCCTGGGAGACGATCTCCGTCCAGTAGGCGAAGAGACGCTCCGCTCGCGGCGGCAAGGGCGCGACCTTGCCGTTCGGCAGCAGGAACTGCTGCAGATTGACGACCCAGGACTTGATCATGCACGTCTCAGGGTTTGGGTCCCAGGCACAGGCCGATGCGGTGACCCTGAGCCGAGATATGCACCGTCGCGGCGGGAATGGACACCGGTGCGCCCGTGATCCGCTGGTGCACGGTGCCGGCGAGGCTAATCTGGCTACCGCCGTTGCCCGGCATGATCACGAAATCCTCATCCAGGTGCGTCACCATGCCATTAGGCTCACTCGCCGCGCAGGCCATCGTCACGTGATATCCCTTGGCGATGACCTCAAGCGCCGGCGCAGTGCACTGAATGTTGGGCGGCAGCTTCGCCATCAACGGAATCTTGGCCGGATTGGCATTTTTGATGCATTCCCGAGAAGTCTGGTTGATGGTGCGGGTCCCACCGGCGAACATCTGCACGGTGGACGTGTAGTGAAACAGCCACAGGCCGGGCTGCAGCTTGGTCGACGGTGGGGTTGCCCTGGCGAGCGCAGACAGCAGAGCCAACACGAGCAATGCGGAGGCGAGATTCTGGTGCCGGGATTTCATGTGGAGACCTCTCTGATCATCAGTAATTGATGTGCTGATCATGCAACATCACGATGCAGCTCAATGCACCGTTTCGCCGCCGATATCTGCGCTTCCGCAGTGGCGCTTGTACTTCCTGCCGCTGCCGCAGGGGCAGCGATCGTTACGGCCGACCTCGGGATCGGCACGCTCGTAGGGCTCGCGCTGTGAGCGGCGCGCGGCCGCCGGATGCGCGTACGTAGCCCGATCCTCCCTGAAATATCGGTATGCGCGCGCCGCGCCAGCGCGCATATCCGTCGACATCGCGCAGATCGGCCGCAGCGGATGCTTCGCCGGAACCCGCGCGTTCGGGGAAACGGCGCTGAACATCGCTTCGTGCTTCCAGTCCGCTCCACGCAACCTTATTCATGCGACAACTGAGAGCGTTGAGGGCAATTTAACGTGTCGTTATAGGATTACATACGATGTCTGCAGCCCCGGATTCTTCGGGCACGCGCAGCGATCAGGCATCCAAAGATTAATACAGCGAACCCGATCAATACTCCGATCGCTACTTTATCCGGGAGGAGAGAGATCACAACCACGCCTATGGGAATCACCAGAAAAATGCGTGCCGCCCTGAGCGGGTCTTCACGCCAGAGGCGCGGCCAGTGCCCGGGATTCATTGCTGTCGGAAACTGCATCTTCTGTCCGACAATGTCTCGCGCACTTTCTTGCTTCATTTGCCCCCTAAGTTACCGACGCGCATTTTCTCAGTCAATTAAAAAGTTAAGGTGCGCTGACTTCAGCTTCACGAACTACACGCATACCGACCCCAGCACAGGAGCGAACACATGGCTCTGACATGAAAAACGATCGAGTAATTTACTTGTCGGCAGTGACGGTGCGTCGGCCAATTGTCCCCAAGTGCGTATCTCGAAAATTTGTCGGATATTTCAATCCGTAGCCCAGCGCTCTATCAAAGCCGATATGGGCGCACCAAATGATTCCAGCGCTTAAGGCGCCTGGCGAGGGCAGGAGTATTCCGATCACTATGCAGGTGAGTGCACCACAATACGAATGAGCAGCATTGTAGGCAATACTGCCAAATTTTATACCCGCCGTATATGCGATAAGCGAAAGATCGGGAATTAAGAATAGTAGAAAAAAGGCATGCCAGCCGGCACCAAGCTTTGCATACAAGAGTAGGCACAAAAGTAAAACAGAGAGTCCCTCCAATCGCAGTAAGATTCGTACAGCTCCCGTTGTGCTACCCATTTTCATATGTCCTTATCGACGTTGACGTATGTTTGGCAGTGGTTTTAGAACAACTGAGAAAGGCTCAGATGCGTTATTGGTTTCGGGACAGCCTGGAGAGCCTCAGTCACGACGACTGATCGGGACAAGCACGGCCGTTGCCAGAGGGGCAGATTAAATCGATCCGAAGCTCCCCGGAAACGGATCAGTGTAGAGGATGGCGGTATGTTTCACCGTATGCGTTCAGAGTCCCGGCCGATGGCTTTCCGCCAAGGCAGGATGGGTGAGGTTCCGTAGATGTTCACCCTTCGGCGTTTTCCGCACGTGCGTAAGTGCGGTGCACCGAGTGTCAAAGGCGATACCACTCTACTAGGCCACTAAGTGCGGATTTTTTTAACACTTTCGAAGTCGGTGCCCGCCGTCCACGATGCCTGATTGGGGGAGTTGGGCGCACAAGACGCCGACGGTGCCTTGTGCACCGCCGGCGCAGGCTTGTGCCTAATGTTGCAGTTCGTTCATCAATACGACAGCACGCAGCCTCCGCTGCCGCCGTTGAAGGCATTGCTCCACAGCGATTGAACCGGATAAGTCGCGCCGTCCGGGAAGGTGACGTCAGCCGAAGCTCCCTGCCCGGAGGAGATCCAAGCGCACTTGTCCCCGATTTCCGAGCCACTGGAATCCAGCCAGCCGGTGCTCGGGAACTGGTCGGTCATGGTCTCGGCTGCTTCGTGTCCCTCGACAATCGTGATGCCGGCATCGGGGCCGAGTCCGTTAAAGTTCGCGCCGCAACTCGATCCCGCATCGGTGATATATGGAAGATTCGTGTATGCGATGTCGCCATAGTTCGAGGTGGTATAACTGTGGTATGCGCAGTATTGCTTGCCGAAGCCGGAGGAATTGTATCCGTTGGCAGTCGCAATCACGTACTGCGTCGTATCGTTGCTGCCGGATCCCGTATTACCAAAGTATTGCGCGGCACGCACCGCCTCAGCAGCGATCTGCGACTGAGTTGGCTTAGTCGGTGCGGCGGAACCATTGTCATACCATGAGGCAGCGAACATGTAGGCTTGATTACCGACTGGAGTGCCAGCGCCGTTGCAGAAAATAGTGCCACTTGGAAGGCCCTGACAATACTGCGTTACGGTGTTTAACCAGGAACTGCCGCCGACGGCGGTGAGAAATGACTCCAGAAGACTCGCTTCGCCGCTCGGGTCGTTGTTCGTCCACTGCGAACCCCAGAAGACCAGATAGATCTTCGGAGCAGTCTCAACCCCGATGCCACCAGTGCCGCCGTTATAGATCAGGTTGCTTGTCGTGCTGCTGCCGCCGCCCTTGCCGTGGGCGCCATGCGCTGCACGCATGCTCTGTGCTTGCTCTACGGTCAAATGAATGACCACGGGCGGTTGCCCCTTCTCTAGGTATCTAATGACTCCGGCCGACCCTACCGTTACCGCCGTCGGTTGGGCGCCGAGAGCCAGGCCGGAAAGAGTCGCCAGCGAAAGGCCAGCGACAAATACTCCGATAAGTTTCATGTGTTTCATGTTTCTCCCCGTCTGTGATTGTTAGAGGCCATTATTGCTGTCCCAACGTCTGGCAGAACGAAAACCATATAGTGTTGATGTCCCGAATCAGCGTTGTCTTCCAGGAATGTTGCCGCTTCGAACAAAATTACGGCATTTGGCGATTCTTCTTCTGTGCTTCGGAGTCAAGGCCCATCGATTAAACCGCCGAGCTCATGTGGGTCCGGTGGGCGGAGTACCGCAGCTGTCAATTTTTTTTGTGGTGGCGCGCGCTAAAGAACGCGGAGGGGGAGGAGCCGCGCTTTTTGCTCGGATCCGCTCCGGGTTGTGGTGTTCGGGCGGCTGACAGTCGAGGAATCCTGTGTGGTATGAGGCGCATCCACCGGTTCAGTCGAGGAAAATATATCGCATGGACGTCCGCACGGGAATAGCCTGCGGTGCCTGTCTGACTGCGATCCAAAACCGGCGCATTTAAGCGGATTTTCAGTCAGCACGCGAATCCGAGGGACACCCGGAAAAGTCTGCGCAAGACGCCCGATCATGCGGGTATATTATGACAAATCGTGGGCAAAAAAAATGGTCCGTTCGCCCCTTAGCGGGGTTCGGAGTCGGCGGTGCGACGGGATGCTATCGGTAACTTGGTTCGATCTGCGCCGAATGCGATGGCGGGGACGGGGGGGGGGGAGCCTGCGGATAGCGCATTTTTTCCTGTGCCGCGCGAAAGGTATGAGCGACGCGGAAGGTCGCAATGAGCATCTCGGTCGGGGGGATTGGGCGAGGGGCGGTCGGCGGTCGCTGCCGCCGATCGCAGGCGTTGGGCTAGACCACATCGCCCGCGGGGTAGCGAGACTCTCAGGCGCGCGGGGAAATTCAGGGTGCCCGGGCCGAATGCCATGCACGCACTTCGGAGGCTCGGCCCGAATTGCTCGGGTGGCTCCTTCCCGTCGGACGGGTGACGAAGCCGTACCCGGGGTATCTGGTCGTCGAGTGCGGTGATCACGGTGCTCAAGTGCGCATTTCGCGCCGATCTCTATCGTCACCGTGTCGAGTCAGTAGACCGCTCATTGTTTTCGCACAGCGGATCTAATTGAGTTCCGATCAGAGCGAGTCAGGGTGCGATCGGAGCCGCGCCGCACGCGTACGGCCCGCGAGTTATCAGCATTGTGGGATACTCCTTCCGACGGAGTCCGACGAGCCGGCTTCTGGTGGCGCAGATTGAGTGCGTTTTGTAGGTGAGCGACGCTGGTCCGTTGGGGGTATATATAAGACGATCACTCATTCGATGGATGAACTGCGTGTGCGAAATCAATCAAATTTAGGTCATCGACGATGCGCAAGAGTAATACTCTCATGTGGTTTTCGGTTCTTATGCTCACCTGTGCAGGGACTCTCGCGCAGGCAGGTACCGTCGACTTTGTGAGTTGCCCCGCGAATGGGACCTTCGGTCCACTGGCGCCTCCCATTCATAGCGGGTCCGTATTCATACCCGGGGCAGGACTGAGTGCCTCGCTCGCATACTACAAAGCGTCTGAAGGAGTTGGTGTATTTGCTCCAGTAGGGTGGCAGTGCAGAGAGTGGTACGGATCTGGGGAAATTACATTAGTTGTCGCGCCGCATGCTGTGTCGCCGTCATACGGTAGAAAAATTAATGGGCCAGCTGTGACGGTGACGTCCATAGATGGGGGCACATCTGGAATGATACCTGCGGAGCAATTGATATCGCAGCTGTTTCCAAAACAAGATACAGCATTCGTAAAATGGGTAAAGTCGGACGAGAAGGGAGATTATTTTCCGCTGAAGAATTACAGTCGACCCTTCATCGACAAGAAGATATTTCACCGGGTGAGTCCAACGCTGCTGGAATTCACGGCCTCGGCAAGCAGGACTGCCTTCGGCGCAGGAGGGAAATTGTCTGCGGTCGCTCAGTCGAGCGGTGGCATGGTTATGCTTGTTCCGCCTAAGGCATGGCCGGGGGTAATTATCGTCCGCGTCAGATTGCCAGCGAGTCAAGGCGAACTCTTGAGCGTGATATTGAAACTGATGGTCGCTCGTCACTCATCGTAGTGCGTGGTGACCGCGTCGGCTTGCCGCATACTCCGCCGCGCTCCGAGCGTCTGATCGGGTGAGGCCGAAATTGGGACGGCGGGCGTTCCGGGTCAGGTCACTTCAGGGAGGTCGCCCCGCTCCGTCCGCAATCGAAGCGGTGACGGACTGGTACGTCGAGATTTCTAAGACTGAAGCGAGTGGGGCGCCGCTGTCCATGGATCATGTTAAGTCTTGGATTCAGAGCGGCACCGACTAGCGCTTCGATAAGCCCCAAAGGAAGAACCCCGTCGGTCATCTTTGGTGAACCGACGAGGTTCGCCCCGCGTACGTTACGTGTCAACTCAAAAGTTACTTTGGCGCACCGACGGGCAGTGTCGAGGTGCCAAAAGTCGCGTTGGTCACAGTGGCGAAGCTAGTGTACATGGCGAGCAGGCCACAGACCAAGCCCACCCAGCCACCGGCCACGGTGAGTCTTGGGAAGCCGAGCGCACCGAGGCCCAGCAAGAAGAACGCAAGCCATAAGGTCAAAAATACCCACCACAGCGCTTTGTTGAGTCGGAACGTGCTGACCCACATATACAGCGTGAATACGCCCCAACCAAGTAGCGTCACGCCGATGGTGGATCCCGCGTCCTTCAGATCGAGTACGCCATGTGACCCGAGCACAATGAGCAGCGAGAACCATATCCAGAACGCGCCGTAACTCAGAAACGCCACCATGCCGAACGTATTACCGGTACGAAATTCAAGTAATCCAGCGACGAACTGCGTCAGCCCCCCGAAGGCGAAAGCGAGTGGTAGTACGACCGCCATTCCTGCCGCGGGCAGCAATCCAGCGTTTATCAAACTGAGAATTACCGTAGTCAGGCCGAACGCAATTAATCCCAAAGGGGCTGGATTGCCCAGCTTTACTTCATCAGTCATGGTATTCCCCACCGGTTGTCTGTGGTCTATGTGACGAGAATTAATTAGAAGATGTTTACGAAGCGGAAATAAAGAGCATTTGTCTTTCCCGTGTTCGCACCCGAAGCGCCGGTGAGATACCAGATTGACAGCCACCGCGCGCCGGTAAAGTTAATTTTAAGGCCCGCACCGATGTCGTCCTCATGATTGCTTTGAAAAAAATTCGTGGAGCTCTCGGTCTGGTATACGTTCTGCACGAACGGAGCGAGCCAGGAATTCATCTGGTAGCGCACCGAGGTCTCTGCATAGTACAGCGCACCCGGCGCATGTCCGGCCGCGGCTCCGGTGACGCCACGTAAGCCGGAAAATACACCGGCGCCGAAGGTCCCGTCGAGCGCAAAGTTCTTGGCAGCACCGCTGGTAGGATGCCAGTCGAGAATGATGCTGGGCAGGTAGATCCATGCATGGTTGGTCACTTGCTGCTGTCCAATCGGAATCGACAGGATCTGCTGCACGCCGATTGTGAGCGACTTTGTAGGGTTGCGATAGACGCCAAAGTCGAACATCGGGTCACCAAGCCCAGATGCACTTTGATTGTTTGGCAGTTGCACATAAACTTCCGGCTGTAGGTATTCCCAAAAGAAACCGGTGTTGGGCGTGCTCTTGAAGCTGAACAAGTGGGCCCAGCGAGAGATGCCCTCATAGGTCTGGCTGCTGGCGGTGGATACTTCCTGTCCAGAGGCGTTATAGGTATTTGTGCTGTCCTGGAATACTCCGGTTTGCATGAATACATTGGCCGATGGAACGGTCGGCAGATCCCACTCCGCGGGGCCCACGATCGCAATTGGCGGATTGGCGGCCAAGGCGGGTGTTGCGACTACGGTGGCGGCGATCATTGACAGCGCGGCTAGCGGGGCTACCAGCACTCTGTATCTCGATAGCAACGGTTTCGTTCGCATCAGTTGTTCTCCACTGCACTAAGACTGGTAAATATTGATAGTTGTCAGTTATTTGCAGGGCGACGCCGACCGATCCGTCACGCATCTCCCCCCGGCGGTGGTGAATGCAATCTGTTTGCCAATGTGAACGCCGACGGACACGAAAAAAAACATAATTAATACAACTAGTTGTAAATGGACGCCGATGTTGACCCGTTGACGGTGAAGCCTCCCTCGCTACCAGGCGCAACCGCGTGCTACTCTCGGTAACAACCCGTCTGGGGGGGGTATGGTTGGAAAGAAAGGCGGCGACGTCGCTCCACAGCGCAACGCCGAAGCCGAGGCAGGTGTGCTTACCGCAACAGCTATTGTGCTGCTGGTGAGTCCGGCGGCGGTGATTTGGGCGTCCCCAATGAGATCCTGGTGGTCGCCTTACCTGCTTTGGTTCGTGCTGATCTGCTCCGGCGCGTGGTTGGCGCATCGGCGGAGTCATGCCGATTGATCTAGGGACATTATTCCTCACAGCACTCGCTTATCTCGGGTTGCTATTCCTGGTGGCGTGGCTCACCGAGCGAGGCGCGATACCGGCACGCGTAGTTCGGCATCCGGCCGTGCTGTCGTTGTCGCTGGGAGTTTATGCAACGACGTGGACCTATTACGGTAGCGTTGGCTTCGCCGCACGAAGCGGCTTTCTTTTCCTGACCGTTTACCTTGGCGCGACACTGGCGTTTCTCGCGGCGCCGGTGCTGCTGGCCCCAGTGCTGCGGGTAGTCCGTGATCGGGAACTGCAGTCACTCGCCGATCTGCTCGCGTTCCGCTATGCCAATCGATTTACCGGCCCACTGGTCACAGTGTTCATGCTCGTGGGACTGCTGCCCTACATGGCGCTTCAGATCCGCGCGGTGATCAGTTCGATTGAGGTACTCACCGGGCAACACGCCAGGGTGAGTTCCCCAATCATGGCCGCCGCGTTTTGTGCCGTGATTTCACTGTTCGCGATGGCCTTCGGTGCCCGTCACTTAAAGCCGCGTGCGCGCCACGAGGGACTGGTCGTGGCCATCGCGTTCGAGTCGATGGTAAAGCTGGTTGCGTTGCTTGTCGCGGGTGTGTTCGTCCTAGTCACAATTTTCGGTGGGTGGTCAGGTATCGGCAGATGGCTTGCCGAAAATCCGCACACGCTGCCAGCTATGTACGCCCCGGTTGGCGGTGGCACGTGGGTCACGCTTCTGCTGCTTTCGGCGTGCGCAGCGTTTGTGCTGCCGCGCTGCTTTCATATGCTGTTTTGTGAAAATAATAGTCCTGGCGGTTTGCGTACCGCCTCGTGGCTTTACCCTATGTACCTGCTGCTTCTCAATCTACCGATCCCACTCATCCTATGGGCCGGCATAAAAGCCGAAAGTCCAACGCCTCCGGACTATTTTGTGTTGTCACTTGCACAGCACTACGGTAACCACGCACTTACCCTGTTGACTTACGTCGGTGGCATATCGGCGGCGAGCGGCATGCTGATCGTTGAGTCTCTAGCACTCGGCGGAATGTGCCTGAACCATTTGATGCTGCCGCTCGCTCTGCGACGGATGCGCGAGGGAGATCTTTATCGACAGCTGCGCAGTTGGCGACGTGTATTGCTCGTTTCAGTGGTCGGCCTGGGTTACCTGGCTTATGTAGTGATGCGCCAGAACCAGGGTCTGGTGCAGATGGGCATGATCTCCTTTCTCGCGGTTACGCAGTTCGTGCCCGGTGTGGCCGCGCTGCTCTGGTGGCCGCGCGTCACGGGATCGGGATTCGTTACAGGCGTATGCGGCGGCATGACGGTATGGTTCGTCAGCCTGATGCTTCCTTTGCTCGGCGTGCGTCTCTGGTTTGTGCCACAAGCAGCGACTATCGACTGGCCGCTACTCACGTTCTGGTCCCTTGCAACTAATGTGGGGCTGCTGGCAGTGGTCTCGCTTGCGACGCGCCCAGGGGTCCGTGAGCTGTTGGCGGATCAGACGATCCGCCTGCGTATCCCGCTGTTACGGGAGGATCCACACGTTCCCAGTGTCGGGCAACTGGCGCGACGGCTGGCCATTGCTCTGGGGCCAGTGAATGCCGAACGGGAAATGCAGCGAGCCCTCACGGAGTCCGGACTGCAGCGGCAGGAAACAAGTCCGCACGCACTGCTCGCGCTGGAGGCGCATTTGGAGCGTAATCTCTCCGGGTTACTGGGACCACATTTGGCGCACCAGGTGCTCGGTACGCGTGAGCCCAGTGGACGATTGATTGAGGAGTATCTGGAGCACTCACCGCGTGGCCTCACTGGTCTGGCTGCTGAGCTCAATCATCTGCGCAGACTGCATCGGCAGATGTTGCTGGAATTGCCGGTCGGCGTGTGCTCTGTGTCGCGCGAAGGTCGTGTGCGATTGTGGAACCAGCGATTGGTGGAACTGACCGGTTTGACAGAGAACGGCGTGCTGGGCCGGGGCATTGGGGAATTGCCGGCACCATGGGCAGACTTGCTGACGAGTTTTCTGTCCGTACTGGATTCCCATGTCTATCGCGTCGAGATCAACGCCAGCGGACGAGTGAGCTGGCTGAATCTGCACAAGGCGCGCGTAGGACCTGAGCGTGACGGTGACAACATTGTGCTGATTGAGGACTTAAGCGAACAGCGCCGGCTGGAGGCTGAGCTCGCTCATTCTGAGCGGCTGGCGTCGATCGGCACGCTCGCAGCAGGTGTGGCGCACGAGATCGGTAATCCTCTCACCGGAATAAGCGCGTTGACGCAGAACCTTAAACTTGACGTAGATGCCCAGACGCAACCGGCTCTCGATGAAATCCTGGGGCAGATCCGCCGTATACAGCAAATCGTCTCGACGCTGTTGTCATTCAGTCACGCCGGTGCCGAACACGAACTGCGCAGCGAGCGATTTGATCTGGCGATCTGCGTCGATGAGGCAGTCCGGCTCGCGCGATTGCGCCCCACTGATCGACAGCCGAAGATCTTGAGCGATGTTCCGCAAAGTGTCTATGTGGTCGGTAAGCGGCAGGAAATCGTGCAAGTGGTGGTTAATCTGTTGACTAATGCGATTGACGCTTCTGCCCCGGGAAGTGAAATCACTGTCCGAGTCCTAGTTGATGGCGACGGAGTGTCGCTAGAGGTTCAGGATCACGGTTGCGGCATGCCAACCGAAGTACGCGAGCGGGCGTTCGAACCGTTCTTTACCACCAAGGCGCCTGGGCGCGGCACGGGGCTCGGACTGTCGGTCGTGTACGGAATCGTGCGCGACCATGGCGGACGCGTAAACATCGAGAGTGAACCAGGATCGGGCACCCGAGTGGGTGTGTTCCTGCCTGACGCGAGCGTAGGAGAACTGGCATGAGTGTCCCGCAAGACGCGCAGAGGACCGGCGATATTCGTCCCACCAGACAGATCCGGCAGGAGGGCTCGGCGCCGTATCGGGTACTCATCGTGGAAGATGAACCGCTGATTTGCGGTGAGATCGCCAAGCGCCTAGAGCGCGAGGGCTATCGTACGGCGGCCGCAGGCAGCGTCGCGGAGGCACAGCGCCTTAACCCCTGCGGCTTCGACTTGGTGATCGCCGATCTGCGTCTGCCGGATGCTCCGGGCGTTGAATTGGTGGAGTCTGCAGAGGGGGTTCCGGTCCTGATTGCAACCAGCTACGCAAGTATCTCCTCGGCCGTCGATTGCGTTAAGCGGGGCGCAGCCGACTACATTGCCAAACCGTTTGACTTTGAAGAGCTACTTCTTCGAGTGCGTCGGCTTCTCGATCAGGGGCAATTGCTACGCTGTAACCGGGCGATGGCCCAGGATCTTGCTCGGGAATGGCCGATTGACGGGATCGTCGGGCGATCGGCACCAATGCGCGCTGTAGCCAAGAGCGTGCGGCAAGTGGCAGCGACCGACGCTACGGTATTGATCCTCGGGGAATCTGGTACCGGCAAGGAACTGATTGCACGCGCGCTGCACGCGAGCAGCCTCCGCTGCGCAGGGCCGTTCGTGCCGATCAACTGTGCCGCGATTCCTGAGGCCTTGATCGAGTCGGAGCTGTTCGGACATGAGCGCGGGGCATTTACTGGCGCGGCACACAGCAAGCCCGGTCTATTCAAGGCCGCGCATGGCGGCACGTTGTTTCTCGATGAGATCGGTGAACTGGCGCCTGCGGCACAAGCACGGTTACTGCGTGCATTACAAGACGGCGAAGTGCGTGCCGTGGGCGCCTCAAGTTCTTACCGGGTCGACGTACGGGTGTTGGCGGCAACCCACCGAGATCTGGTGCAAATGATCGGCGCAGGTTCTTTCCGTGAGGACCTGTATTACCGTCTGCGGGTATTCGAGATCGGGCTTCCGCCGCTGCGCGAGCGGGGCGATGATATCGACCTGCTGGTGACGCAGATGCTTCAGCAGATCAGCGCACGACTTGGTCGCGGGACGCTTGCGGTTGATGAACAGACGCTTGCGTTCCTGCGGCGGTACAGCTGGCCCGGCAATGTTCGTGAGCTGGCGAACTGTCTGCAACGCGCGGCGATTCTGTGCGATAGCGGCACTATCGAGCTTGAGCATCTTGGATTGCAGCCGCGGGCCGCGGGGCAGATGCCGGTATCGGCGCACTCGCCATCCGATATGAACCTCGAAGATTACTTCCGGGACTTCGTGCTACGTCATCAAAAACATCTCACTGAGTCCGAACTGGCACGCCGTCTCGGAATCAGTCGTAAGTCACTGTGGCAGCGCCGCCAACGCATGGGTATTCCGCGTCGCGGCTCTACCGGGTCCGAATAGCGGTCGAATGACCGCTCACCATTGGGCACATGCGGTATCTAAGTGTTACGGGTGGTAACGACCTGTTGGGGCAATTTGGCTTCCTCTCGGGGGGTAGCCCCGTCAAGCGAAGTCTGCGAATACACTTCGGCGAAAACGTTGGGGCGTAGAATCGCGGTAGATATTTCCGCATGCACGAGCTGGTTAAGGATCCCGAGAAATCTCTCGGGCGACGCCGCGCCAAGGACGCTGTGGGCTGGGCGGGTCCGTAAAGTCAGGGGGGTATACGGTGGGTAGCTGCCGTGCGCGCTTGACATCGCACCATGCGGAATCCTGAACACCTCCGGTGGCACACCAGACCGGTGCCGCTCATTGCGTTCTCAGGACCCGCGCGATGAGCGGTCTCGGCCGAAATTCATTTCAGGTAATCGCGGACGTCTAGTGTAGTGCATCATTCTGTTTGGAACTTAAGCGGCCATTGGCGCGAATGACCTTTTGCAGGATGTCGCGAGCGCTCTTGGTCCAAATGAACGGCTTGGGATGGGT
>JAKCDC010000035.1 GCA_021838635.1 Pseudomonadota bacterium | reverse complement strand
TCCGATCTGCATCCGTCCGAGACGTGGATCGAGCGGGAGGGCGGCGATCTGGTGTCCGAGTGCCGTCACCCGCCCGGCGTCCATCGCCTGCAGTTCCTCCAGCAGCCGCACGCCGTCGCTGATCAATCGTCCCTCAGGGGGATCGAGGAACGGAAAATCCTGCGGCTCGCCGAGCTCCAGGCTCGCCATCCGCAGGATCACGCTGGCGAGGTTGGTGCGCAGCACCTCCGGAGCCGTGTACGGCTCGCGGGCAGCAAAGTCCTCCTCGGCGTACAGGCGGATGCACACCCCGGGCGCCTCACGGCCACAGCGACCCTTGCGCTGCTCGGCGCTTGCCTGCGACACCGGCTCGACGTGCAGGCGCTGCACCTTGGCGCGCGGGCTGTAGCGACTGATACGCGCCAGGCCAGAGTCGATGACGTGGCGGATGCCGGGTACGGTAAGGGAGGTTTCTGCGACGTTGGTGGCGAGGATCACGCGGCGCCCGGTATGGCCCTGAAAGATGCGCGCCTGCTCACCCGCCGAGAGGCGCGCATACAGCGGCAGCACCTCGGTATGGCGCAGCTCGGCGCGCGCCAGCGCCTCGGCCGCCTCGCGGATGTGCTTCTCCCCAGGGAGGAATACCAGCGTGTCGGCCTCAGGCGCGGCCAAGGCGAGTTCGCGCACCGCGGCCACCACCCCTTCGGGCAATGACAGCTCTGCGGCGTCCTCGTCCTCGGCCGCGAGCGGTCGGTAGCGGACCTCCACAGGGTAGCTTCGACCAGATACCTCGATCACCGGTGCGGCGCCGAAGAACGCCGCAATGCGCTGCGGCTCGATCGTCGCGGAGGTCACGATGAGCCGCAGATCGGGCCGGCGTGCCAGCAGCTGGCGCAGCACACCGAGCAGCAGGTCGATGTTCAAACTGCGCTCGTGCGCCTCGTCGATGATCAGCGTGTCGTACCGACGCAGCGCGCGGTCGCTCTCGAGTTCCTTCAGCAGGATGCCGTCGGTCATGAGCTTGACGCGGCACTCTGGTCCAGTGCGGTCGGTAAAGCGCACCTGGTAACCGACCGCTCCGCCGACCGTGGTACCGAGCTCCTCGGCAAGACGGCTCGACAGGGCACGCGCGGCGATCCGCCGCGGCTGGGTGTGACCGATCAGGCCGGCGACACCCCGGCCGGCCTCGAGACAGAATTTCGGCAGCTGCGTGGACTTGCCCGAGCCGGTCGCCCCGCAGACCACGATCACCGGGTGGCGCTCGAGCGCCTGGATGATCTCAGCGCGGTGCGCCGTGATCGGCAGGGCCGCATCGTAGTCGAGCCGCAATGGCGCGGCGCTCGCGCGCGCCCCAGCGCCGCCGTGAACGGTTTCCATCCGCTCAAGTGTAATGCACTGCCGCCGCTGCGGGCGGCTTGGACTAGATCACCCCGCGGCGCACCTGATCGAGCTCGATCGACTCGAACAGGGCGCGGAAATTACCCTCACCGAAGCCTTCGTTGCCCTTACGCTGAATGATCTCGAAGAAAATCGGCCCGATCACATTGGCGGTGAAGATCTGCAGCAGCAGACCCTCGCCGCGCTGCGGGTTGCCGTCGATCAGAATGCGCCGCCGGCGCAGCTCCGCCAACGGCTCTGCGTGTCCGGGCACTCGTGCCTCGATCCCCTCGTAGTAGGTCTCAGGGGAGTCCTGGAACTGTATCCCGTGGCCACGCAGCACATCGACAGTGCGGTAGATGTCCTCGGTGGCGAGGGCGATGTGCTGGATGCCCTCGCCGTGGTACTCGCGCAGGTATTCCTCGATCTGACTCTTGTCGTCCTGCGACTCGTTGATCGGGATACGGATCTTGCCGCACGGGCTGGTCATCGCGCGCGAGAACAGTCCGGTGTGCTTACCCTCGATGTCGAAGTAGCGGATCTCGCGAAAATTAAACAGCTTCTCGTAAAAACCTGCCCAGCGGTTCATGTTGCCGCGGCGCACGTTGTGGGTCAGATGGTCGATGAGCGTGAGGCCCGCCTCGGACCCATCCGGCACCGGCGCCACGGGACGGAAATCAACGTCGTAGATCGAGCGCTCACCGTAGCGGTCGACCAGGTAAATAAGCGAGCCGCCGATGCCCTCAATGCACGGAATGTTCAGCTCCATCGGGCCGGCAAGCTGCGGACCGGGCTTAGCGCCAAGTTCGAGCGCGCGTCGGTAAGCGTATGCGGCATCGGTGACGCGGAAACCCATCGCACAGGCGGACGGTCCGTGCTCACGCGCAAACTGCTGCGCGAAGGAGTCCGTCTCTGCATTGATGATGAAATTGATGCCGCCCTGTCCGTGCAGCGTCACGTTCTTCGAGCGGTGCTGGGCCCGGACCGGGAATCCCATCCGCTCGAACAGGTCGCGCAGCAGTTGCGGATTCGGCGCGGTGTATTCGACGAATTCGAAGCCGTCGGTCCCCATGGGATTGTCGCGATTCTGGCTCATCGGTGCTTCCCTCAAGGCCGCACTCTGCGCGGCGCGCCATTTCGTTGCGGACGCAACTATTATACTCTGGCCGCCTCTTTGTGGACAGACGTATATAATCGCGCCCCACCATGCATGCCACATCCTCCGCCGGCGATAGCCGGCACCTGCGCAGCATCCCCCCCGCGCGTCTCGCGCTGATCGACCGAATCGCCCGTATCCGCCTGCCCCGCGGTCCGCACGCGGCGGCGGTGAGCGTGTCGGCCGATTTCCTACGAACCTACTACCGAGGAGTAGGCGAGGAAGATCTGGCGGCGCGCACGCCTCAGGCGCTGGCGCACGCCGCGCGCGGTCACCTCGAGCTCGGTCGGCGCCGTGCGCCGGGCGAGTCCCTGGTGCGGGTGTTCAATCCCGACCCCGAGCGCGACGGCTTCGAGTCCCCGCACACGGTGGTGCAGATCGTCACCGACGACCGGCCCTTCCTCATCGATTCACTCGGGCTGGCCTTCAACCGGGCCGGCCTCGCGGTGCACGTGATCGTGCACCCAGTCTTCGAAGTACGTCGCGACGGACGCGGACGCATCAGCGGATTCGGCAGCGATGGAGCGCGCGCGGCGCGGAACGAATCCTGGGAAATGTACGAAATCGATCGCCGCACCGACGCCGATACGCTGGAGCAGCTGCGCCAGGAGATCGCGCGCACCCTGCAGGAGGTCGGCGCAGCCGTCGAGGACTGGGAGCCGATGCGTGAACGGGCGCACGCGATCGTCACGGAGCTGAAAAACAGTCCGCCGTCGCTGCCGAGCGAAGAGATCACCGAGGCGTGCCAGCTGCTGCAGTGGATGGCGGAGCGGCATTTCGTATTCCTCGGCTACCGGCAGTATCGGCTGGAGCGCGGCACGCGGCAGGACTCGCTGAAGGCGCTGACCCGCACCGGGCTAGGCATCCTGCGCACGCGCGATGCGCACGAGCGGCCCTCGGTCACGGCCCTCAAGGGCGAGATCCGTGAGCGAGCCCGCGAGCGTGAACTGCTCGTGCTGAGCAAGGCGAACTCGGTCTCGCGCATCCACCGCGCGGAGTATCTCGACTACGTGGGAGTCAAGACCTTCAACGCCCGCGGCGAAGTGACCGGCGAGCACCGCTTCCTCGGGCTGTGGACCTCCACGGCCTACCACCGCAGTCCGCGCGATATCCCGGTGCTGCGCCTTAAGGTGGCTCGCGTCATCCAGTATTTCGGCCTCGATCCACAGAGCCACGACGGCAAATCAGTGCTGAACGTGCTGGAAACCTACCCGCGCGATGAGCTGTTCCAGGCGAATACGCGCGATCTGGTGCGCATCTGCCGCGGCGTGGTCAATCTGTACGAGCGTCGCACGGTGCGTCTGCTCTCACGCCGTGATCCATACCATCGATTCTTCTCCTGCCTGGTCTACGTCCCGCGCGACCGCTACAACACCGATGTGCGTCAGCACATCGAGCGCATCGTGCTCAACGGCTTCGGTGGTCATTCCGTTGAGAGCCAGGTGCAGATCTCCAGCTCAAGTCACGCCCGCGTACATGTGGTGGTACGGACCACCCCCGGGGAGCATCTGAAAATCGACGTCGCGGCCATCGAGCGGCAGATCGCCGATGCGACGCTCTCCTGGAGTGATCACCTGCACGAGGTGCTGGTGGCGCGCCGGGGCGAAGCCGACGGCCTCGCCCTCACCGAGCGCTACAGCCACGTATTCCCCTTGGCTTACGAGGAAGATGTCCCAGCCGCCGATGCACTCGGGGACATCGCCGAACTGGAGCAGCTGCGCAGCGCGCCGCACGGACGGCGCATCAGCCTGCACCGCGCAGCGCAGCAGGGCGCGAGCGCCTTGCATCTGAAGATCGTCAAGCGCGGTGACCCGGTCTCGATCTCTGACCTGCTGCCGATGCTGGAGAACTACGGACTGCGCGTCATCGCCGAGCGGCCCTACGAACTCGCATGGCCCGAGGGTGGTGTCGCCTGGATCCAGGACTTCGAACTGGAGAACCGTGAGGGCAGCGCGATCGACCTGGCGCGCATCGCCGAGCGCTTCAAGGAGGCACTCGCGGCCGGCTGGGACGGCACGGCAGAGAACGACGGTTTCAACCGGCTGCTGTTCTGCGCCGAACTTTCGGCACGCCAGATCCTGGTGCTGCGCGCCTACTGCCGTTACCTGCTGCAGACGGGCGTGCCGTTCAGCCAGGCGTACATGGAGCGCACGCTCGCGGCCAACCCCGTCATCGCCGCGGCGATCGTGCAGCTGTTCGAGACCCGCTTCGACCCTGCCAAGCCGCAGCGCGGCCGGGCCGCCGAGCGCGCCGCCGAGCGGATCGTGACGCGCATCCGCAGTGGACTCGACGAGGTGAGCAGTCTCGACGAAGACCGCATTCTGCGCGCCTACCTGACATTGGTGCAGGCGACGCTGCGGACCAATTTCTACCGACGTGATGGCAGTGGTGCACCGCTCGCGTACCTGTCGTTCAAGTTCAACCCGGCGGCGATCCCGGACCTGCCGCTGCCGCGACCGAAGTACGAGATCTTCGTCTACAGCCCGCGCGTGGAAGGGGTACACCTGCGCATGGGCGATGTGGCGCGCGGTGGCATCCGTTGGTCGGACCGGCGCGAGGACTTCCGCACCGAGGTTCTGGGCCTGATGAAGGCGCAGAACGTCAAGAACACGCTAATCGTGCCGGTCGGGGCCAAGGGCGGGTTCGTGCCGAAGAACCTGCCGCAGGGCGGCCGGGAGGAAGTGCAAGCCGAGGTCATTGCCTGCTACCGCACGTTCATTCAAGGCCTGCTCGACCTGACCGACAACATCGTGGCGGGCAAGATCGTCCCGCCGCCGAACGTGGTGCGGCGCGACGGCGATGACCCGTACCTGGTAGTCGCCGCCGACAAGGGCACCGCAACGTTCTCCGACACGGCCAACGGCATTGCCGCGCAGTACGGCTTTTGGCTGGGCGATGCATTCGCCTCCGGCGGCTCCGCCGGCTACGACCACAAGGGTCTCGGCATCACTGCCCGTGGCGCCTGGGAGTGCGTCAAGCGCCACTTCCGCGAGATCGGTCTCGACATCCAGAAGGAGGAATTCACGGTCGCCGGCATCGGCGACATGTCCGGCGACGTGTTCGGCAACGGGATGCTGCTCTCGAAGCACACGCTACTGCTGGCGGCGTTCGATCATCGACACATCTTCCTCGATCCTAAGCCCGACGCGGCCCGCAGCCTCGCCGAGCGGCAGCGGATGTTCGCGCTGCCGCGCTCGAGCTGGGACGACTACGATCGCAAGTGTATCTCCACCGGTGGCGGCGTCTTCCCGCGGAGCGCCAAGTCGATCCCGCTCTCGGCGCAAGCCCGCACGATGCTTGGTCTGGAGGGCGCCACGGCGACCCCAGTGGAGGTCATCCGCGCGATCCTGAAGATGCCCGTCGATCTGCTTTGGAACGGCGGCATCGGCACCTACGTCAAGTCAAACCGTGAGTCGAACGCCGAGGTCGGTGATCGCGCCAACGACGCGCTGCGCGTCAACGGCTGCGAACTGCGCGCCAAGGTGATCGGCGAGGGCGGCAATCTAGGCTGCACGCAGCGTGGACGCATCGAATACGCACGCGCCGGTGGACGGGTCAACACAGACTTCATCGACAATTCTGCTGGCGTGAACACCTCGGACGTCGAGGTGAATCTGAAGATTCTGCTCAGTCCGCTGGTGCACGCCGGCAAGCTCTCCCTCGCTGAACGCAACCGACTGCTGGTGCGCATGTCGAGTGAAGTATGTGCACTGGTGCTGCGCAACAATTACCTGCAGAGCGAGGCGATCAGCACGCTCGAACTTCAGGCCCAGGCACGCCTGAGCGAGTACCAGCACCTGATCCGCCTGCTGGAGCGCTCTGGCGGCCTGAATCGCGCGCTCGAATTCCTGCCGAACGACGAGGAAATCGGCGAACGGCGCAAGAGCGGCGCCGGACTCACCCGCCCGGAGCTGTCGATCCTGCTCTCCTATAGCAAGATCTGGCTCAACAACCATCTGCTCGACTCGGACGTGCCGGAAGACCCGTACCTCGCCGCCGAACTGGAACGGTACTTCCCCACCGCTGTTCGCAAGCGCTTCGCACCAGCCATTGAGCGACATCGGCTGCGCCGTGAGATCATCGCCACAGCCACCACGAACAGCCTCATCAACCGCATGGGACCGACGTTCGTGCTGCGCGCCCAGGAAGACACGGGCGCTGAGCCGGCGCAGATCGCGCGTGCGTTCTCCGCGGCACGCGAGATTTTCCAGGTCCGCGACCTCTGGGAGGACATCGAGGCGCTCGACAACCGTGCTCCGGCGAAGATCCAGTACGCGACGATGTTCGAAACGAGCCGTCTTCTGCGCCACGCCACCTATTGGCTGCTCGCGCGGCGACCGGGACTGAAGGTCGATGCCGCGGTTGCGGAATTTCGCGCCGGCGTGACCGAAATCGGTGCCCGACTGCAGCCGCTGCTGAGCGGCGCGTGGCGCGAGCACTTCGACAGCGCCCACCAGCAGCTCACCGAGTCGGGTCTGCCCGCGAGCGTTGCGGCCCGCGTGGCGAGCCTCGAGGCACACAATGCCTCGCTCGACATCGTGGAGATCTCCGCCACGCATCGAACACCGGTCGTGGAGGCGGCGCGGGTGTACTTCGAGGTGGGTGCGCGCGCCGGCCTTGACTGGTTGCGTGCCCAGATCAACCAGCTTTCGGTCGACGGACCCTGGCAGGCCACCGCCCGCACCGGCGTGCGCGATGCGGCCATGCGCATCCACCGGGCGCTCGCCGAGCGCGTGCTCGATGGGGTGCGTCGTGGTACGGCCGCGGAGCGGGTGAGTGCCTGGCAGGCGGCCGAGGAGCGCAAGCTCGCGCACTGGCAGCGCACGCTGGCGGAGATGCGCGCGGCCGGGACGGCCGACTTTGCCACGATCACGGTCGGCGTCGAATCGCTGCGCAAGCTCGCCGAGTAGCGGCGCCCGGCGGGCGCTCGGCTATACTCGCCGATCCGCACCAACCCTCATGCCGCAGCCGGTGACCGGCCGCGGCATGAGGTGAGCGCCTACGCACGAGAGGTACCCGCATGCCCGGAAAGCTGATCCTCGTCCGCCACGGACAGAGCCTGTGGAATCTGGACAATCTCTTCACCGGCTGGACGGATATTGATCTGGCACCGGCCGGCCGTGCCGAGGCCGAGCAAGCCGGTCGCCAGCTGCTCGAGGAGAAGATCACGGTGGACGTGGCCTTCACCTCGGTGCTCAAGCGGGCCATTCGCACGCTGTGGATCATGCTGGATGAGATGGACCGTATGTGGATTCCGGTCGAGCGCTCCTGGCGCCTCAATGAGCGCCACTACGGCGCGCTGCAAGGCCTGGACAAGGCCCAGACGGTCGAGCGCCATGGCGAGGCGCAGGTGAAGATCTGGCGTCGCAGCTACGACATGCCGCCGCCACCGCTGAGCAGCGACGATCCGCGTCATCCGCGCTTCGATGCCCGCTATGCCGGGGTACCGGCGGGCGAAATCCCCTCGGCGGAGTCGCTGAAGGACACCCTCCAGCGCGTATTGCCGCTGTGGAACGCGCGCATCGCCCCGGAGCTGCGCGCCGGCCGCAACGTGCTGGTCGCCGCACACGGCAACAGCCTGCGCGCCATGGTCAAGATGCTCGATCAGATGTCTGAGGAGGCGATCGTAGAGCTGAACATCCCGACCGGTGTGCCGCTCGCCTACGAACTCGATGCACAGCTACAGCCGCTCAGCCGCCGCTACCTGGGCGACCCGGCTGCGATCGCGGCCGCAGCAGAAGCCGTCAAGCGCCAAACCGAGCGAAAGAAGTGATCGAACCGACCACTGGGCCGCCCTCAGGCGGCCCAGTGGTCGTAGCGCCCGTGGTATTTCTCGGCGAGCGCGCCCATCTGCTGGCTGACCGCCTGAACGTCCGGCACGAGCAGCTGCATCGATTTCGCGGCGTGCAGGCTGAAGGGCAGATCGCTCTCCTCCTCGATCGGCTTGACGTCGATCTGGAAGCCCTCCGGCTCGAGTTCGGCGCGTGCCGCCTCGCAGGCGGCCTGATCGGGCAGACCGAGGAAGAAATCCACCCGATATTCCTTGAACGGATGATAGCCCTCGGCCCGCAACCGGCCGATCATCATCTCGTCCCAGCTGTTGCGCCGCGCCATGCCCTCGCGCAGCCCGCGCCGAATGCGCACATAGAGCACAGCCAGGATGACCAGGCCGCCCACCCCCAATCCGATCATCGCCTCAAGCACGGCGTCGCTCCCGCTGTCCGCCTGGCACCCGGCTGCTCACTCGTCCGGCGCGATAGTGACGCGCAGTCCGTCGAGCGCGGGCGTGAACTCGATCTGGCAGGACAAACGCGAATTGTCCTGGTAGTGGCTGAGCTCCATCAGTAACTCGCGCTCATCAGACATCGGCTCCGGCAGCTGCGCGAGCCAGCCGGCATCGACGTAAACGTGGCAGGTCGCACACGAACACATGCCGCCGCAGATCGCGGCGACGCCGTACTCAAGGTCCCTTAGGGTCTCCATGACCTTGTAACCGGTCTTGCCTTCGACCTGGTGTTCCTGTCCGTCACGGTCGATCACTCGCAGCAGCGCCATTCAGCTACCTCTTCAGTCGATTCGTCTGCGTATTACAGGGCGTGGGGGGCGCTAGTGTGCCGGGTCGGCGCAACGCGCGCCACTGCTGTGCCTGCGCTTGGGCGTATTACAGGGGTCCTAGGATCTTGAGCACGAAGGCAGCCTTACCGCCCTCGGCGCTGCGGGCCTCGAGGGTGGCGCGCACGGCCTCGCGAACCGCCTCGAACACCTGCTCGTACTCCCCGTAAACCTGGGTACTGAGGCTGCCCGGCACCACCTTCAGCGCCGGGTACGCGCTCAGCCGCCCGATGCACTCGTGGATCAGCGGCGCAAAATGCTCGGCGAGCGGGTACAGGCTGATGTCGATCCCAATGTCCACCGGTGCGCATTCTACCGAGTCGGGCCCGATCAGCTAGAATGGCCGCCCTTCGGCGCAGCTCATGCGCAGAAGCGCGAGGCGACTGAGACCCCTATGACCCGCAAGATCCAGATTCATCAGGTGGATGCGTTCACGCTCGAGCGCTTCACGGGCAACCCCGCCGGAGTGGTGCTCAATGCCGACGGCCTCACCGATGCGCAAATGCTCGCGATCGCCCGCGAACTGAACAATGCCGATACGGCATTCGCGTTCGCACCCGATGGTGACGATCACGATGTGCGCATGCGATTTTTTACCCCTCGCACCGAGGCCGGCTTCGTCGGCCACGCCACCGTCGCCGCACAGCACGTGCTCGCTGCCCGCAGCGGCGCGCCGGCACGCCTGCGGCAGAAGTCCAGGGCCGCAATCGTCGATGTGGAGGTGCGCGGCAGCGGTCCGCAACGACGGATCGCAATCCGCCAGAACCCCCCGCCGCTCGGTCGCGAATTAAACGACCGTGAGCGCCTGGCGGTACTCGATGCGCTGGCGCTCGCCACCGATGATCTGGACCCGCGCTGCCCATTGCGCATCGCCGGCACGAGCAGTCCGCGACTGCTGATCGGGGTGCGCGGCGCCGAGGCGCTAAATCACCTCAAGCCGGACATGACGCGCCTGACGACGCTCTCGGCCCAGATTGGCGCACCCGGCTATTTCGTGTTCGCACTGACACCGCAGTCGAGCGAGCATTTCAGCGAATCGCGTATGTTCGCACCCGCGCTCGGTATCGGAGAGGATCCGGTCAGCGGCAATGCTCACGGCCTGCTCGGGGTGTACCTGGTGCACCACGGGCTGATGGCTCACGACCGGCGCACAGCCGCCTTCACCGGCGTGCAAGGCCGCTGGCTGCATCGCCCGGGACGCGTGCAGATCGAGCTGGAAATGAGCGGCGGCACGGTCTCTGCCGTCTGGATCATCGGCCAGGCAGTCTCGGTCTTCCAGACGGAGATCGCCATCGACTGACGCGCTTGCGAACCTGGCCTTGCGCGTATCGTTGCGAACCGCTGGGTTCAGGGCCAAGTCTGAGGACTCATCAGATTCTCTTCTGCCCTGCGCGCTTGGGCGGACGCGTACCCGCTGCCCCCTGCGCTGCGCGATGCGCAAAAGCGCTGGGGCCGATCACCCGCTCAATTCGATTCAGCGCACCGGGCCGGCGTAGCGCAAAGTTCCGCCCACCAGCTGCAGTTCGTGCGTCGCGCACTGCGGCCAATCGTTACGCCGGTGTAAGACCATGACGACGGCCGCGCCGTCGGCGACGCGACGCTCAATCCGCGTCTGCAGCGCCTGTTGCGTGAGCGCATCGAGTCCGGCGAACGGTTCGTCGAGCAGCAGCAGCTTCGGCCGCACCACCCAGGCGCGCGCGAACAACACCCGACGCAGCTGGCCGTAGGACAGCTCGCGCAGCGTGCGCTGCGCGTACGGCAGCACGTCGAACTCACGCATGGCGCGCCTAGCCGCGGCCGCATCGGCGGCGCTCGGCGCATCGCTCAGGCCAATGCTCGCGTAGCGGCCCGATTGCACGACCTCCGCAACGCTCAGATGCAACGGATGATCGGCCTGCAGGTGCGGCGCCACCAGCGCCGCACGCCGGCGGAATGTCTCGAGCGGTACGCCCGGTTCGAGTCCTGTCCGCACGATACGCCCGCCCACCGCGACGCCGTAATCGCCGTACAACGTCCGTAGCAGCGTGGTTTTCCCGGCCCCGTTACGGCCGTGCACGACCCAGCATTCGCCCGTGCGAACGGTAAATGTCACGTTGCGCAACGCGACATGTTCATCGAGATACACCTCGGCGCTCTGCAGTTGCACCAGTACTGCGCCAGAACCGCTTGGGCGGCGGTGAGTCGGGACAACGGCGCTCGCCCCTGGGTCTGCTGACAGCCACCGCCGCAGCGGAGCGCGCCGCCGTACCCCGCGATACACGACCTGGCCTTGATCGAGAATCAACACGTGCGTAGCCGCCGCCGGCACGTCCTCGGCCCGGTGCACCGACAGGACCCAGGGCAGCGCCGAGCCGGCCGTGCTCTGCAGCCAGCGTAGGGCTCTCGCCCGATTCAGAGTGTCGAGTCCGTTGAGCAGTTCATCGAGCAGCAGCAGACGTGGCCGGGCCGCCAGCGCACGGGCGAGCAGCACGAGACGCCGTTCACCGTAGGACAGAGTGAGAAAGCGGCGAGCCGCAAGCGGCGCAATCCGCAGCCGATGCAGCAGCGCCACCACACGGCGCCGGGCGACCGCATCCAGCGGGTCGAGCGGGATGTCAGTGCGGTGAATGCCGGTGCCCACCACCTGCTCCACCGTATAATTCCAGCCGTAGCGCTCGTACTTGTCCTGCCGCTCGGGGCCGAGATAGGCGATTTCCGCGGCCAGGTCCTGCGGCGTGCGCCACAGCTCGGCACGCCAGCGATACTGGCGCACGTCCGCCCCGTCCGGCGTCGGCCACACTGATCCGGCTAACACCTTCAGCAGCTGAGTTTTGCCGGCACCGTTGGCTCCCACAAGCACCCACCGTTCGCGCGGACGGACCGTCCAGTTGACCGCCCGGAGAATCTGTTCACGGCCACGCGCGAGGTTAAGGTTTTTCAGCCGCGTCTCAATGAAACGGCCATCTGTCCGGGTCGTCATGAACATGCATCGGGATGGTGGAAGTGCCTATTTTTGCATACCTGGCCGAGCGCCATGGCATCGGTCCACGACAGGCGCCTGCGGAACGAGAAGGAAGTCTCAGACCGCAGACGGACGTTGAACTTATCCTGCGGCCATGAGTTATCGAGCCCCAAAGGGGGGCGTCTCGGGGCCTCTGCCGTCGCGAGGTCCCCCTCATTGAGTCCACGCCCCCACCGCCACGGCACCTGGGGATTCGCGGTGCTGTGCGCGCTGCTGCTGGGCGCAGGGCGCGGTGCACACGCAGACACCCTGGACAATGCGCCGCTGCGCTGGAACGCCTTCGGCACCCCAGGTGCCGTGTATCAGAACAGCCCCGGTCTGGTGTTCCGTCGCGACATCGGCCAGAGGCAGGGTGCGCGCCCCGGCGAGGTCGACTTTGGCACCGACTCGGTGCTCGGCGCACAACTGACCGGTAGCACAGATTTCGGATTGAGCGCTGAAGTCCAGGGCGTCACGCGACGCGATGCCACCGGCCGCTGGCAACCGCAGCTCGCGCGCGCGTTCCTGCGCTACGAGCCGAGTCCGGCCTGGATGCTGCGCGCCGGGCGCATCGGTCTGGACCTCTACCTGCTCGGCGATGCGCTGGACGTAGGCTATGCCTATCTCACCATGCGGCCCCCGCCGGAAGTCTACGGGATTCTCGCCAACGCCGAATTCGACGGCGCCGACGCCACCTACTCCCGAGCACTCGGTGCCGCGCTGATGCGACTGCGCGCGTTCGGCGGCCAAATTCCCTTCCAGATCGCCACTGCCGGCGGGGGCATCATCGATCTCAGCAACAACGACATGTTCGGCCTATCCGCCGACTATCTCGATGGCAACTGGGATACCCGGGTTGCCGTTGTGCGGCTCTCGGAGCTCAGCGCAACGCCCTTCATGCGCCGCGCCGCAGAACTTCGAGCTACCTCAGTCCCGCAGGACGCGGCTCTCGCCGGCTCACTGCTGCACACACCGCAGATCACCTACGCCGCCGAAGCCGGCACTAATTACACCGGCACCCACCTGCGCGCGACAGCGATGCTGGTACGTTTCGACTCGCACGATCCGGTCGGGCCGAACGAAAACACCGGCTATCTGCGGCTCGGCTGGCGAATCAGGAACGTGACGCCATTCGTCGTGTTTTCCGTCGCCGAGAATTTTGGCCACGCGCGGCCAAGCGGACTGCCGCCGCTGCCCGTATTCGCTCAGCTCATCGCCGGAGCCGCTCAGGCCCAGACGTTCTTTCAGACCACGCAGCGGGATTTGTCGCTCGGGACACGTTACGACTTCGCGCCACATATGGATTGCAAAGTTCAGCTCGATCAGGTGTGGCTCGCACACACCGCGCTGATTTTTGACACCAACGTTCCGCCCCCCCAATCGCGACTCCATGACGGTCGCGAGCATTGCGATAGATTTCGCATTCTGACGCCATGCGCCTGCTGCCTATCATGTTGCTGATGTTCCCGGCGCTGCCGAGCGCGCTGAGTGCCCCCGCACGCATCGCGCCCGGGACAGGGGATGATCTCGTGGTGATCGTCAATCCGGCCGCGCATCTCACCCATATCTCACGCAGCCAAGTCACGAACTCCTTAATGGGCCGGCTGCGTCAACTACCAACTGGATCCGCAGCGCTGCCGATAGACCTCTCCGCCAATGCCGAGCGCGCGCAGTTCCACCTGTCTCTGGTGCACTGGAGTCTCGCCCAGGTGAGCTCTTACTGGGCGCGCCTGGTATTTTCCGGACAGGCGAACCCACCTTTTCGAGTGCGCACGGCGCGCGCTGCCGTACAACTGGTGACGAACAACCTGAATGCCATCGCCTACGTGCCACGCTCAGCCATCACCCCTCGCGTGAGGATCGTCCTTGACTTGGGCCCCCATTGATTCGCTGCGGCGCCTCGCGGCGCGCACCGCCCCGCGCAGCCTCGTGCTGCGCTCTACCGCGCTCATTTTCGCGCTGGCACTCCTGCTGGGACTGGTCTTTGCGCTCATCTCCGCACGCATCGTGGAGCGGCGCGAGAACGCGCGACTCGTGAGCCAGCTGCAGCAGCTGGTTGCGACTGTGGAAAACACCGCCCAGATCGCCTGCTTCTTACACGACAAGACCTTGGCACGCGAAATTTCCGCGGGCTTGATGAAGACGCACGCCGTTGGGGGTGTACGCATCAGCGCAGGTGGCACACTTCTGTATCAGTCGTTTCGCGGTCCAGTCGCAGCACCGCGTGGACAGCTCAGCAAGATTGTCCAGCTCATTCACTCTCCGTTCACCGCCCACAGCACTGTCGGCACCGTGACCCTATACCTATCCCGCGAGCACCTGCGGACTCTGGCGTGGAGTTACACGCGATTCGTGTTGGCCATTCTCGCCGCGGAGGTTCTGGTGATCGCCGCCGGAACGGCGCTTGTGGCCTTCGTGGTCGTCACCGAACCGATCAAACGGCTGTCGACTGAACTTCACCGACCGCGTACCAGCGAAAGTCCCGCACTAAAGGTGCCGAGTGGCAATGAGGCTGATGAGATCGGCCAGTTGGTCACCGATGTAAACGGTTTGCTCACTGACCTCGATGCACTGGTGTCGACCGAGCGTACACTGCGCATTCAGCACGAGATGTCCGATCGCAAACTGCGCCTGGTGCTCAACCAGACTGAGATTGGTCTGTTCGTTATGGACACCCAGGGCACGTTGCAATCCTGGAACCCCGCGTTCGTGCGACTGTTGGCACTCGAGTGCGAGCCGCACGAGGGCGACATATTCAGCCGTCTGCCGCCGCTCCGCGCGCGCACGCACCAGATAGAGAATATGCTGCGCTGCGCGCGGCTCGGGGCACAATCGTACGACGCCGATCTGGAGCTCCCAGCGCGCGCCGGGACGGCCCGAAGCTGGATCGAGCTGTCGATCAATCCGCTTGGCCCCGATCAGTTGCTCGGGGTCGTCCATGACATCACCGAGCGGAAGCGCTCGGTGGCAGCCGCAGAGGCACTCGCCAAGCGTGATGCCCTGACCGGGCTGCTCAATCGCCGCGGTCTCGACGAGGCGCTCGTACGATTGTTCGCCGGCCATGCCGACCACGGCACTCTGGCATTGCTAGCCATCGACCTCGATTGGTTCAAAGAGGTCAACGACACCCTGGGTCACGCCGCCGGCGACGAAGTCTTGTCCCGCGTCGGCCGCGTCATCGAATCGGCGGTACGCACCGGGGATATCGTGGCCCGACTCGGTGGCGACGAATTCGTCACTGTCTTGCTTGGCTCCGGGCACGTACACCGCGCAGGCGAAATCGCCCGCGACATCGTTACGAGACTCGCCGCTCCGCTGCGACTGCAGAGCGGATCGTGCGTGCACATCGGTGCAAGCATCGGCGTTGCCCATGCCCATGCTGCCGAAGACTCCCCGGCTGCGCTGCTGCGCCGAGCGGACGCGGCCATGTACAGCGCGAAGCAATCCGGCCGCGGCCAAGTCTGTTTCGCGCCCTCCGGCATCACCTGAATTCCAGCCACACTTCACGCGCGGCACCGGGCCGACCTGAGGGCCCTTCGGTGCGCGCGCCCTTGCTCATACGCCCCGTTCGGCGACGATCCTTCCCGGACGCTTCGGGGCCGTTGCGCTTAGCGAAAGGCGGCCAGGCGCGGAACGTGCCAAAGTACGGCCATCAGCGCAAACCGAGCACCGATCTGCCATGAGTCCCAGACCCGCACCACGCGTCCGCTCCGCGCCACCGCCCGCCCCAAAGCGACTGGAACAGCTCTGCGCCGCCGCACGTCACCACGCGCCGCTGCGCACCGCGGTGGTCCACCCAGTCGACGCCGTGTCGCTGCGAGGCGCCCTCGAAGCGCAGCGCGCGGGCCTGATCCTTCCGGTGTTCATAGGACCGGAGAGGCGCATCCGCTCCGCCGCTAACCGTGCGGGCATCGAGTTCTCGACCCACTCGGTGATCGCCACAGAGCACAGTCATGCCGCCGCCGAATGTGCCGTGCAATTGGCACGGCATGGTGAAGTCGATGCAATCATGAAGGGCGCACTGCACACCGAGGAGCTGATGCATTCCGTCGTCGATCCCACGGACGGGCTGCGCACCGAACGGCGCATCAGCCATGTGTTCGCGATCGACGCACCGCATTATCCTCGCCTGCTGTTCATTACCGATGCAGCCGTCAACATTTATCCATCGCTGGAGGACAAGCGCGACATCGTTCAGAACGCGATCGATCTGGCACACTCACTCGGCGTACGCATTCCGAAAGTTGCAATCCTCTCCGCCGTCGAATTGGTCACGCCCAAGATCAAATCGACTCTGGACGCTGCGGCGCTATGCAAGATGGCAGACCGAGGCCAGATCAGCGGCGCGTTACTCGACGGACCGCTTGGCTTCGACAACGCGGTTTCGCGTGCAGCGGCCGCAACTAAATCCATTGCCTCCGAGGTTGCCGGTCGGGCAGATATTTTCGTCGTGCCGGATATCGAGGCTGGTAACATGCTGGCAAAGCAGCTCGAATATCTCGCCGGGGCCGAACTGGCCGGCATCGTACTCGGTGCACGTGTTCCAATCATGTTGACGAGCCGCGCCGACGGCACTCGGGCACGTTTGGCGTCTTGCGCGCTGGCCGTACTGATCGCGCGACGCTAGATTTTTTACCGGATCGGGTCGCCGTGACAGCTTCCAGAACGTGGTTCACACTCCGGAATCGCAGCGCGACAATTGCGTCCGAAGACAGCACCACGCGCACCTCGCCTAACGCGAATCGACCGCGCTGTGGCACGCCGGGCACAGAGCCATGTAAAGAGCCTCAAGGTGGCATCTGATCATGCTGCGGTGCTTCGTCGTGACGATCCGGAATGTTCCTCACCGGCAAGCGGCTGAATCCTGGAATCTGGGACGGATGTGACGGACAATTCTCCCGTGATTCAGCTCGACATCTCCGGAATGACCTGCGACTCCTGCGCAACCAGTGTCGGCCGCGCGCTGCAGCAGGTACCCGGCGTGCGTTCAGTCAAGGTATCCTTAGAGCACGGCCGCGCATGGATCACACTCGATGCCGGCACCGCGCCAGATACCTTGATCGGTGCGGTCACTACGCTCGGATTTATGGCCAAATTGGCGGATACGCCACCCGGCGTCCACGGCGGCCAATACTGCGTGCCTCCACAGCAATTTGCGCGGCGGGATACCCTGACCGATGGCACGGGCGAACCCTTGCACGTTGCCATTCTCGGCAGTGGTGGAGCCGCGGTCGCGGCAGCGCTCAAGGCCGCGGAACGAGGCGCGCGCGTCACCCTGATCGAACGTGGCACTCTCGGGGGAACCTGCGTCAATGTCGGCTGCGTGCCCTCGAAGATCCTGATCCGCGCCGCCTACATTGCGCAACTGCGCCGCGAGAGTCCATTCGACGCCGGCCTTCCGCCCACACGCCCCACCATCGTACGTGAACGGCTGCTCGACCAGCAGCAGGCGCGGATCGAGGAGCTGCGTCAGGCCAAGTACGAAGCGGTACTCGCTGGCAATTCCGCCATTTCGGTGCTACATGGCGATGCGCGGTTCGATGGCAACCACCGCCTGACGGTACGGCTGAACGCAGGTGGCGCGCAATCGGTCACCTTCGATCGCTGCCTGATTGCCACCGGCGCCAGTGCCGCTATACCCGCCATTCATGGCCTGCAAGAAACGCCGTACTGGACATCGGATGACGCCCTAGCGAGCAAGGCTATCCCGAAACGGCTGGTCGTGATCGGTTCGTCCATCGTAGCCGTGGAACTCGCACAAGCCTTCGCCCGGCTCGGTAGCCGCGTCACGCTCCTGGCGCGCAACACGCTGCTCCGCCGGGAGGACCCTGCCGTGGGAATGGCGCTCTCCACGATCTTTCGCGCCGAAGGCATCGAAGTCCTGGAACACACCGAGGTCAGTCACATCAGGCATCAAGAGGGTGAATTCGCGCTGACAACCGTCAGTGAAGAACGGCGGGCCGAACGCCTGTTGGTCGCCACTGGCCGAACACCCAATACGGGCAGCCTCGCACTCGAAACCCTTGGCGTGACTCTCAATGCCCACGGGGCGGTTCAAGTGGACGCCGGCATGAGGACGTGCGCCCCCGACATCTATGCCGCCGGCGACTGCACCGATCACCCACAATTTGTGTACGTCGCCGCAGCCGCTGGCACTCGCGCTGCGATCAACATGACTGGCGGGGACGTAGTACTGGATCTCACTACCTTGCCCAGGGTGATTTTCACCGACCCGCAGGTTGCGACTGTGGGTTATCAAGAAGGCGAGGCGCATCGCGAGGGAATCAAGACCGACTGCCGCACTCTGAGTCTGGATCACGTGCCGCGCGCTTTGGTGAATTTCGACACTCGGGGTTTCATCAAAATGGTCGCCGCGGCTGGTACCGGCCGACTGCTCGGCGTTCAAGCAGTATCACAAGATGCGGGCGAGTTGATTCAGGCCGCCGCACTCGCCATCCACCATCGGATGACCGTCCACGACCTGGCGAACCAGCTCTTCCCGTACCTGACCATGGTCGAGGGACTGAAGCTCGCGGCCCAGGCGTTCACCAAAGACGTAAAACAGCTGTCCTGCTGTGCGGGGTAGTCGCCTTCGGGCATGGGCAACCGAAGGGTTCGGCGCGGATTTCCTGAGTCCGTCTCAGCGCAACCCGCAATCGTCGGCGCACCATTGAGCCGTTGGCACTGCCGCTGTATCCAGCGCCAGTGTCGTGGAGCTGCGGACGCTGGCGCCCAACCATGACGGCGATTGAAGCTCACCGAGCGCTGGCTTTGCTCTTGCCCAAACCACCTCCCGATCAAACATCTCATCAGTGCGGATCCGTTGAGGTTTCCGCAAACGGCCCGCGCAGGCGCGAGCAGCCCACGCACCTCTATACGGCAGTCAATATCGAACTTGCGCTCCGCGATCACCTCGCGCCGCGGCGAGCGCCGCACATTCTCCCGTTGCGCTCACCCCGGCCCGGCAAGGGTGACGGGCGTTAATTTTGGGACGCTCGGCACCGTTACCGATAACCGTTAACCGTGGATTTTTAGTCTCAATTTGGAGACATACCACTGACGGAGCTTCTGCAGTTAGAATGCACTGAGCAGTGAGGGGTTCACGCTGTTGCCCCCGTTCCTAGCGTTCGTGCACACCAGGTCTTCGATGCACTACCCGCCGACGCCACGCTGTGAACAGCTCGCCACTCATTGCAAATTCACGGTCGGTGATTACGTAAAAATCCAGACCGCTTGTCTGCTGGCGAGGACCGTCGGTCGGCGCCAAGGGCAACGACAGACGGTTCACTGAATAATGTCATGCGCGTCATTGAACAGCTGTGGCTCGATGTCGTGCATATTGTGGAAGCAAACGGGCCGGAAGCCCTCGCTTGCTGGAGAATTGATCGTCATGAAACACTTTCAGAACCCCATTATGTCACGGCGCCGTCTGCGCACCGCCGCGCTTGCGTTGCTCACGCTCCCTTTAACGGCCTGCGGCGGGAGTAGTTCCTCCTCTGCTCCGGCCACCCTGAATCTCGGTATCACTGACGGCCCGGTCGCCTCCGCGAGCGCGGTAGTCGTCTCGTTCACGGGCGTCGAGTTGCAACCGAGTGGTGGGGGCAACCCCGTGACCTTCAATTTCGGCACTCCGCAGACGATCAACCTGCTCAATGAGCAGAACGGTAATGAAGCTGCGCTGCTCAGCGGCGCTTCCGTTCCAGCAGGCGACTACGCTTGGATTCGCTTGATGCTCAATGTCTCCTCAAGCGGCACGGTGGCGAATTCGTATATCGAAATCAATGGGGCGCAATACCCTCTCATCATCCCAAGCGGCGCCCAGACCGGGCTCAAACTGGTTCAGGGCTTTACCATGACAGCCAACCAGGTTGCAAACTTCACCGTCGACTTCATGCTACAGCAATCGATCACCGCGCCGCCGGGTCAGACCTCGGGCAGCGGCACTCAGGATTACATCCTGAAGCCAGCGTTGCGCCTGATCAATAATGTTCAAGCCGGAACAATCAGCGGCACCGTGGCGCTCTCGACACTGCAGAGTGATTCAGCCTGCCTTGCGGGCTATTCGGGCAGTGGCCCGTTGCCGAATGCTCAGATAGACATCTTCTCCGGAACCGTTACACCGTCGAGCAGCCTCACCCCCGTGGTCGAACCGGAGATCGCGCTCTCCTCCTCTGGCAGCTACTCCTATAACCAACCGTTCCTGCTTGCAGGCGGCTATACGGTGGCGGTGGCGTGCTCAAGCACCTCGAGCACCGGCACGACCACTGTGACATTCGTACCCGCCGCCGGCACCACCGCGAATGTGACTGCCAATCAGACAACGACGGTCAACTTCTGAAGCAACCATCGAGCTGCAAGACTCCGACCGCACTCGGGCAATCGGAGTCTTGCAGCTCCGAAGTGGGACGATGACGCTGCGGGAAGCGGCCGGACGCTCGGACTCCATATTCCCGCTGCTTATTGAATTTTGTATGATTGCTTAATCAACGGCGGATGCGAGTTTTGCCGCAATGCCGCTCCTTCAGTCAAGAATCAAGGAGTCTGCCGGGATATCGACGCAGTCTCGGTACGGATGCCCGCGGCGATGATCCCGAACGCATCTTTGACCTCGCGCATTGCAGCATCAGCTGGACGCCGCTGCCGTGCACACCCCGATGTCCACCTCACTCGGGGACGCGGCGCCATCTGCGCTCGACAGAACTATCGTGAGCGCATGACCTGGCGCAATTGATTCTATAGACCGATTTGCAGTAGGCATAGACCGGTGCGCTCTGAGGTATCCACGTAAGGCCGATCCCGACCACGCTGCGTCCCGCCGAGGTCCTCTGGTACTGCGAATATTCGGGATTATTCGGGAGGGTCTCGGCCTTTTGTCAACGTGTCCAGAAGGCCCTCATTACATCCCTTGCGCAGCCCTAATCATCGGCGTACGCTGCCTGCCGTCTCAGGTGGTCCAGGAATAAAATTCCCTGGACTGAAACGGGAAGCCGGTGCGCATCCACTCAGCGGGTGCTAATCCGGCGCTGCCCACGCAACGGTAAGCGAGCCAGAGACCGCGAAGAACCACTGTGCATACGGCACGGGAAGGTGCGGTCTTTAGGATGTCACATCCACTCGCGAGTCCGGAGACCGGCCAGAGACACGCACTCGGCGACTCGCGTTGGGCGATGTCAGACCGGTTACGATATCTGCGTATCGCAGCCTTCTGTCGTCTCTGCACGCGCTTTCCGAGTTCACCTCGACGCACGTGGCGTGTGTAGGAGCAGACAGATGACAATCTTGGTTGCCGCGGCACTTTCTCCGGTTGGGGACGCCGCCTCCCTTAGCCCTGTCGCGGAAGGCGATTTAATTCACCGTCCAGTACGCCTGGTCTCACCCAGATGGTCGAGACACTTAGCTGCAATTCCGAACCGGATCGGACCGGCGACTCTCAGGCTGTCACGACGATAGGAATCACGCGTCAGTACTCCAGATATTTCGGTACCGATGAAATATGCCTATCTCAGCTCGCCGAATTCATTGTGAGCGGGTATCGAAACGCAAGTGATTGGCCTCGCCACGCTCCGCGCAGTAATTCTTAGATCGCACTCGAGCGTCTCGTGTCTTGATCCTTAGATTAATTCCCAGATCGAATCCGTCAACACCAATCAGCCTCGCTCCCTCGCCGGAACCACTCCATGCTTACCCAGAAATCCACTCGGCGCCTCAGCTTTCTCTTACTCGCAGTCACGATGGCCGCCACCCGCTTCGGTCAGTGCGGCGGCACCTCATCAATCCCCGACGCGTCTTGGGCAGTGTTCTTCATTGCGGGCTTCTATTTGTCTGCGGAATGGCGCTGGGCGCTCCCCGCACTGCTCGCTCAGGCCGTTGTCATCGATTTCATCGCAATCCACTATTACGGCATCAGCGACTACTGCACCACAGCAGCATATTGGTTCATCGCCCCAGCGTACTCGATCCTATGGATTGGGGGCGCGTGGTTCAGCCGTAACTACCAAGCAACGTCACGCGATCTAGGGCGTCTCGTTATCAGCTTTACGCTCGCGGTCAGCGCCTGCTTCCTGCTGACCGAGGGAAGTTTTTATTGGCTCGGCGATGACATCGCGCGTACGAGCGTCGCCGGTTGGTGGTTCAATTTCATGAGCTGGTATGGTGACTTCATGCTCGTCACCGCCGGCTACGTCGTGCTCGCGGCGCTGGGCCATATCGCGCTAACCCGCCGTCTGCCGGAGCACGCGCACTTGCAGTCACCATGATGATCGCCCTACTCCAACGTTGAGCGCGCAGTCATGCCGGGCCACGAAAGCACTGTCACCCCGACTCCGTCGAAGCCCAATACTGCAGCGAACAGCTGCGGCGCAGAAGCAATTGCCGCGACAAGTGCATCTCCTGTCATTGAGGTCAGTCGCGGCGCGGTGCCGACAGTTTATTGCAACAGCGGTCCGCACGACTGCCCGGGCTCCGGAACCGGCGTACAACCGGACCTCGGAGTGTAGACGCTTGGCCGATAAATTGGTGTCCTGACGAAGCTTAATCATCGCCATGAGCAATTCTCCACACTGCTATGACGAAACGGCTCTTGCCGCCGTTTATCGTGTAATTCGCGAGCGCCGTGACGTCAGGTCATTTTTGCGCACGCCAGTCGATCCCGATACACTTGCACGCATCCTACAATGCGCGCACGCCGCACCGAGCGTGGGGCTGTCGCAGCCGTGGCGCTTTCTCCACATCACCCGTCTCGATTTGCGCCAAAAAATACATGCGCTCGTTCAAGAGGAACGACTGCGCACAGCCGATGCACTGGGTAACCGTAGAGATGAATTTTTGCGTTTGAAGGTTGAGGGCATCCTAGACTGCGCCGAACTGCTGGTCGTCGCATTGGTCCAGGGTGGAGCGCGCGAGATCTTCGGGCGGCGCACGCTTCCAGAGATGGATTTAGCGTCGGTGGCCTGCGGAATCCAAAATTTGTGGCTTGCGGCACGGGCAGAGGGGTTGGGTGTCGGCTGGGTATCCATGTTCGACCCGCTTAGGCTCGCCGAGTTGCTGCGGTTTCCAGAGCATGCGCGGCCAATCGCCATATTGTGCATTGGCAACGTCGCACAATTCGATCCGGCTCCACGCCTTGCTCTGGAGCAGTGGCGCCAACCACGCCCGCTCAGTGAAATGCTGTTTGAGAATGACTGGCCGGACGGAGCGCCATGAGCGACCGCGATCGACGCACCTCGCAGGATATCGCCCTTCTGCACCACCTGCGAGATGAGGCCCAGATCAAACCCACACCACCAGATGACTCCGTTCGGTACTCGAAAGATCTGCCAAACCTACCGGTGGCGAATCTCAGGACCGCAGAATGAGAGTCTGGGTACTGATCGTCGCGGTCCTGCTTGACGGGTGTCTCGGTGAACCGCGTCGCTGGCACCCGCTGGTCGGCTTCGGCAAATTCGCCCAGTATCTGGAGGCGAGGCTGAATCGGTCCCGCCACGGCAGTTCGATTGGAAGTGACGGATTTCCCCTGGGCCATACCCTCGGGATCCTAGCCGTGCTGCTCACGGTGGGTCCGCCGGTCTTGGCTGTAGCGGCGCTTCTTCGCTACCGGGCAATCGCGCCGCTCATGGCGGTCGCACTGCTTTACCTCGTCATAGGTCACCGCAGTTTGCACGAGCATGCCGACGCGGTGCAGCGTGCACTGCGCGATGACGATCTTGCCGAGGCCCGCCGTCGCGTCGGGGCGATGGTGAGCCGGGACACTGCGGACATGGATTCCCGACATATCGCCGCTGCGACGGTGGAATCCGTGCTCGAAAATGGCAACGATGCGCTCTTCGGAGCGCTGTTCTGGTTTCTCCTGGGCGGAGCCGTCGGAGCACTGACTTACCGCCTCATCAACACGCTCGATGCGATGTGGGGCTATCGCACTGAACGCTATCGTGACTTCGGCTGGGCTGCGGCGCGCCTCGATGATCTGATGAATTTTCTGCCCGCACGCCTGACCGCGCTCAGTTATGCCACGGTGGGTCACGCCGCGGCCGCGCTGCGCTGCTGGAGACATCAGGCGCCGGCTTGGGACAGTCCGAATGCCGGACCGGTGATGGCCGCCGGTGCCGGCGCCCTACAGATCCGCTTGGGCGGCGGGGCCGTCTATCATGGCCGCTGGCGCTCGCGAAGCACGCTGGGCGAGGGACGTCCAGCGGATGCTGGGGATATTGCGCGGGCTCGATATCTCGTCCTGCGCGCACTGCTGCTGTGGATCGGCGTGACGGCACTCATCGGACTGATCAGGCGGTCATTCGATGCTTGAGCATGGCGGAAGAGTTCGCTGCGCAGCACAGCGTTATGGTATTGCGCTCGACCAATGGCTGGACGTATCGACCGGAGTTAATCCGACGTCCTGGTGCGGCATCGAGGTGCCCCAGTCCGCTTGGGCTCGCCTGCCAGAGGATGACGACGGACTGCTCGTAGCAGCGCGGAGCTACTTCGGCACGCCGCATGTCCTGCCAGTCGCCGGCTCTCAGGCCGCAATCATGCACCTGCCGCGACTGCGCATGCCCGGGTCGGTAGGTGTACTGGCACCAAGTTACGCCGAACATGCCCTGCGCTGGCAGGAGGCAGGACACCAGGTCACGACCGTCAGACCTGCCGAGTGCTCCGCCGCTGCCGACGTTCTCGACGTACTCGTGCTCGTCAATCCGAACAACCCCACGGGGGCGCGCATCACCCGCACTCAAGTGTTGGAGTGGCATGCACGTCTCGCCGCCCGCGGAGGCTGGCTGATTGTCGACGAAGCGTTCGCCGACGCGGATCCGTCCGACAGCATCGCCTGCTGCACTCCGCGCGAAGGACTCATCGCGCTGCGCTCGCTCGGCAAGTTCTTTGGACTCGCCGGTGCACGCGTCGGATTCGTGCTGGCAGCCGAAGCACTCCTCGGCCGGCTGAAGGAAATTTTGGGTCCCTGGACCGTCGCCGGTCCCGCCCGCTTCATCGCACAGCACGCACTCGCCGACCAGCCCTGGCACAACGCCATGCGTGTGCAGCTTCAAGCGCAATGCGCACGCCTCACCGCGCTCCTGCGGGGCTGTGGATTACCCCCCGCAGGCGGCTGCAGTCTGTTTCAATGGGTGCCTACCGCCGACGCTGCGGCCATCCACGAGATGCTGGCGCGCGAGGGCATCCTCACTCGCTTGTTCGATGCACCGAGCGGCTTGCGATTCGGCCTGGTGGCTCATGACACCGAGTGGGCACGCCTCGGGCGCGCACTTGGAGCATATCAAAGGCGGCGATCATGACCGCCCGTGGATTCGAGGTCTCGAACGCGCGTCCCAGGGCCGACAGGCGCAGGCGGGGCGCAGTGTTGTGCAGAATATCGTCCCTCGGTTGCCTGCAGGTCGCCCTTTTTGCCCCCCGCCTCCTAGCGCTGAACTGCGTCGCGGTGTGCGCAGCCCCGTGCCCGCAAGAGAGGCCTCGATCACGATGAAGCAGCTGATCCTAGGCGGAGTGCGCTCGGGAAAGAGCCGGCTCGCTGAAGCGCGCGCCCATGCCAGCGCCTATCCCGTGGTCTATGTGGCCACCGCAATCAACGGGGGCGACGCTGAAATGGAGGCGCGGATTCTGCGGCACCGCGCTCATCGCCCATCGGAGTGGCGCACCATCGAGGAACCCTACGCGCTTGGCAGCGTATTGCTCGCCAACGATTCGTGCGATCGATGTCTGCTCGTTGAGTGCTTGACGCTGTGGCTTACGAACCTGCTGTGCATGAGACCCGACCGATTTGATGAGGAACGCCGCAGTCTCTGCGACGCGGTGACACGATTCAACGGTACGCTCATTCTGGTCAGTAACGAAACGGGTCTCGGGGTGGTACCGCTAGGGGAATTGTCGCGCCGGTTCCTCGACGCCAGCGGCGAGCTGCATCAGACATTGGCGACGCTTTGTGATCGGGTCACGCTCACCGTCGCGGGGCTGCCCTTTGAGCTCAAAGGCCAACCATCATGAATTCCTTCATTGCCCGCTGCCGAAGGGTGTCCGCATGAACCGGCGCCGGAGGCTCGATGAGCATTACTGACGCCCCCTAGCCGGGTTCGCGCGATGTGCGGCGCACCGGAACCCTACCAGTCATTAGAGAGGTCCATTAGAGATGAACGATACCATTCCCTCGTCACTGCAGGAGACACTGACACACATCCGGCCCGTGACGGGACAGTTGCGGAGGGAAGCCGATCAACGGCTCGATCAGCTGACCAAGCCGCCGGGAAGTCTCGGACAGCTGGAAGCAATTGCTGCGCAGTGCTACGCGATTTCCGAGTGCAGCTGGTCGGCCCCGCTGCGCAAGGCGGCATATGTGTTCGCTTCCGACCACGGTGTGACTGAGGAGGGGGTCAGTGCCTACCCACGCGCCGTGACGGCGCAGATGGTCGAGAATTTTCTGCACGGAGGAGCGGCCATCAACGTGCTCGCGCGGCTTCATGAAGTGCGACTGACGATCATCGACGTTGGGGTAGATGCCGATTTTCCCGCTCACAGCGCGCTGTGGCAACGTAAGGTACGCCGCGCCAGCCGCAATTTTCGCGTCGACCCGGCCATGTCATCAGCCGAGCTGGCGGAAGCGCTAAACGTGGGTCTGGAGGCCGCTCAGGACGCCCACAGCCGAGGCATGCACATGGTAGCCGCCGGAGAGATGGGCATTGGCAACACCACGGCCGCCAGTGCCCTCACCGCGGCCCTCACCCGTCAGTCGGTCGAGGCGGTGACGGGCACGGGGACCGGAATCAGCTCCACTGCGCGTCAGAGCAAGCAGCTGGTAATCAGTGAGGCATTGGACAAACACCTCCCCGGGTGGCGCAACGAGACAGTCGCGCCGCTCGAAGCGCTTCGTTGCGTCGGCGGCCTGGAAATCGCGGCCATGACCGGCTTCTTTCTCGGCGCCGCGCGTCATCGCAAAATCATCGTCGTCGACGGTTTCATCGCCACCGCCGCCGCGGCGGTGGCAGTGGCGCTCGCCCCGCCCGTGGGCGATTATCTACTAGCCGGTCACCGTTCGGAGGAACCCGGACATACTCACCTGCTACACCACATCGGCATCACGCCTATCTTGGATTTGCGCATGCGGCTCGGCGAAGGTACCGGTGCGGTACTCGCCATGCCGGTCATTGCTTCTGCCATGCATATTCTCACTGAAATGGCGACGTTTGCATCGGCCGGGGTGAGCAGCGCAAACGCATGAGGCGTCCCATCCGGGAATTCTTCGGCGCGGTTCAATTCCTCACGCGCGTTCCGCTGCCGCAGCAATGGCTGGGTGAAATTTCGCTGGCGCAGGCCGCGCCGTACTTCCCCTTGGTCGGGGGTTTAGTCGGACTGGCAGGAGCGGCGATCGACGTCGTTCTTCGTGCGCACCTCCCCGCCATTGGTGCGGCCGCTGTCGCCGTAGCGTTTCTGGTATTGATCACGGGCGCCCTGCACGAGGACGGACTCGCCGACACTGCCGATGGGTTTGGTGGCGGCACAACCGCAGAGCGGGTGCTCACCATCATGCGTGACAGCCGAATTGGCAGTTACGGCGCGATTGCCGTCACACTGTCGATAGTGCTGAGGACCACGCTCATTGCGGCGTTGCCGAACCGGGATGTGTTCGCCTACTTTGTATCGGCGGAAGCGCTTTCGCGCTGGAGCGTGCTTCCGCTGGCCTATTTTTTGCCTTCCGCGCGTCCGGGCGGACCGTCCGCAGGACAAGGGGCCCGTCTTGCCCGCTCCATCTCGGTCCCGACGGTCGTGTTCGGCACACTCATCGCAGTAGTGGTCAGCGTAGCGAGTCTGCATGCGCACAGCTGGCGCCCCTGGGCGGTCTGTCTGATCGCCAGTGCCGCGACCGGTCTATATTTCTGGCGGCGGATACGCGGCGTGACGGGCGACTGCTTCGGCGCCGTGATTCAGCTCAGTGCCACCGCTGTCTATCTGTGCGGTGCGTGGCGATGAGACAATTGGTTCTCATCCGCCACCCGGCCACCGATCTGGCCGGAACGTTTTGCGGCCACAGTGACCCGGACTTGAATGCCTCTGGCCGGGCACAGCTACACGCATTGCAAGGGCAGCTCGGTCGGTTGCCGCTTGATAAGCTCCTCAGCAGCGATCTGCTACGTGCACACCGATGTGCCGCGGCACTCGCCGCGCAGCACGGAATTGAGGCCAGATTCAGTCCCGCGTTGCGCGAGATGCACTTCGGCGACTGGGAGGGTCTGCGGTGGGACGAAATCGAGACCCGCTTCCCTGAGCAGGCACTGCGCTGGCTGCAGGGGTTTAAGACGTTTACACCACCCCATGCGGAAGCATATGCGCATTTTACCGCACGCATCAGCGAAGAGGCCGACGAATGGTTACGGGATGCTGCGCACGCAAACCTCGCGGTCGTGACGCATCGGGGCGTGTTGCAATTTCTGTTGCAGCAATATTGCGGGGTTGATGCCATGGTGGCATGGCAGCTGTCATCCCGCTACGCCACCGCCGTGTTCTGCACGCGCTCGGCCGGCGCTGATCATCCATTAGCGGTCCGTGAGACATGGCACCCGGAGTAACGGACGCAGCCGAGGGCACGGCGATCACGGAAACAGGGATCGCCACCGGCCGCGCCGGCCGGCATCACGGCGAGATTCTCCAGGGGCTGTGGTGGCGCCCCTGCGAGGAGCGCGCCAAGCCTGTCCCCTGTCTGGTCACGCTACCGGTATCTGGCGCCGGCGCCGAAGCGCATTTCACACTGACGCCAGGACGGCGGATCGACGTTCACCCCGCCAGCAAGGTGAAAGCCGCGCGCGCCGCCCGGCTGGCGCTCGATGCGCTCGACGCCACCGCCACCGGCGGGCTGCTGCGCCTGCACAGCCCCATACCCATTGGTCTCGGGATGGGGTCATCCACCAGCGACGTCCTAGCGACACTCCGGGCCGTATGTGCCGCGTGTGGCGCGGCGGCCAATGCGGACATGTTTGCCCGGCTCGCGGTGAGCGCCGAAGTGGCCTCAGACCCGCTCATGTTCGACGGCGCGGTGCTCTTCGCGCAGCGTGAAGGCCGTGTCCTCGAGCACTGGGGGCACTGGATGCCTCAGTTCCTGCTCCTGAGCATTGACACCGAACCGCGCTCAGGTGGACACGATACGGTGAGCTTACCCATACCACAGGGCTCTGCCCTGCGGGGCGAGTACACTGCGCTCTTGCAGCAAGCACGCGCCGCGTTCCAGTCCCGTGATGCCGTTGCAGTCGCCGCCGCAGCAACCCGCAGCGCCGAACTCAACCAGCAGACCTTACCCCTGCGTGGATTCAAGGTTCTGCGAGCGCTGGCTGCCGCCAGTGGTGCGCTCGGCCTACAGATCTCGCACTCGGGAAGCGTGGCAGGGCTGCTCTTCGATCCCCAGACCGCTCCGCGCACGCTCAATCAAATGCTGCG
>JAKCDC010000085.1 GCA_021838635.1 Pseudomonadota bacterium | reverse complement strand
CATCTTCTTGGCGCCGTATTTCTTGCGCCCGATCGACGCGGCAACAGCGCCAGGGTCACGAACGCCTTTCGCTGCAAGCTCTTTCGAGAGCTTCTGGAACCGGCCACCACCGCCGAGCTTCATCGATTTCGCCAACTCAAATCTCCTTGATATACCCGAGGACGTCCGCCGGCCCTACAACTTCGCCGAGATCATAACGCCATTCGATAACGCCATCCGCCGGCGCCTCGATCGCAAACTGCACCTTCATGCACTCGATCTGCGCGATGACGTCGCCTCGCGAAACGCGCGCGCCGCTCTCGCATTGCAGCAGGCACAGCGTGCCCGTCATGTCGGTCTGGATCGGGATCAAGCCATCTCTCGCGTCTGCTCACGCCAGTTTATCGTCACGTGCGGCGCCGTGTATTCGTCCGGAGCGTGCAATATCACCACGATCCCGCCCTCGCAGTATCCAGAAAGCCAGAACGACCCCGTGAACGTGCTCGGCTGGCGAAACACCTCGCGACCCTCGCCCGTCTCGACCACGATGCGCCCAGCCGCGCCGGCAGACGTAATCTGCACCGAGTAGAGTTCTGCATCTCTGCGCGCCAGGCGGAACCGCCCAGGCGCCGTGAGATGCGCCGCTCGCATCAAACTCCCCGGCGCGCACGGCGACCTGATATCATGCGTGACGCGATGATCCATCATCAGCCCGCGAGCTTAATCGACATCTCTTCGATCGTGGCAGAGTAGCATTCGCAGCGCGCCCGCAACTCCATGCACTCACGCCTAGCAATCTCGATCTCTGCCGCCATCTCTGCCATCGTCATGCGGCACTGCGCCAAAATGCCACGGGTTCTCACCAGTTCCCGTGCTGCCATCAGCGGCAGCATCCCATGCTCGCCCGATAGAAGCTCGTCAATCTCGTCACGCGCAACGAACTCGGCGTCGTCCATCAGGACCGGCTCTTGTATGGCATCCACACGACCGTCCCCATCGGTGCCACAGAAACGGAGCTATGAACGATCAACGTCAGGCCGTAATAAAAGCCGCCGTCCAGCATCCATGACCCCATCGCCACCGGATGCGCGCGGTAGAAAACGCGCCCATTGAACGAATCATCCGAGCCGAGCGCGCGCTTACCGGTCGCCTCGAAATTCCCGTCCTCGTTCGGAACACCGTCGATGATCGCGATCGTGCCAGATCCGCCATGCGTGCAAGCCATCGTTCGGAACGTGCCAGGACCTTCTTCGAGCAGGTAAATGCCGGGCGCATTGAAGTGAAACACCTTCCCGCCAAGCTTCGGCGTCGGCAAATTGACCCGCTTGATCGATGTCAGCCTATTCGTGAGCGAGCCTTGCGGCATCGGGTCGCCGCCAAGCGAAACGTCCATACCCTGGAACATTACTCGGCCCCCGACCCAGTGCCGTCACCGACCATCAAACGAGTGTTCACCGGCATCTGTCCCTGCGGGTTGTTCGGGTTAACGTCACCATCTGGGTTCGCATCGCTCTCCGCAATTTTCTCATCATCTACGTCGGCGTCCGTATCCTCATCTTCATCCGACGACGCGCTAACCATCTTCACGTCCAGATTGCTCGCGATGATCTCACGCGCCATCTTCGGATCAATCAACATGTATTCGGGATTCGGCTCGGGAACTCCCAGCGGGTTGATCCCCTGCGCGAACGCTGCGATCATTGATCGGATATCGTCAGGCGTCGGCTGAAACAGCCGCGGCCACACAAACGAAATTCCCGACACGTCTATGCCAGGCTCAACGATGCTGACAATCTTCCGCAACAACGGGAGCGCCCCGCTCTCGCCATACGCGCCACGCAATTCCATCACCAGGTCATGCGTGTCTTCGTCAAGATACTCCATCGCGCGGCCAGACAACGGCCCCTTCATGCGCTCCGGGTCTTTGATCGCCATCCCGATCTGATCAAACGCCATATCCTTCAGCCGCTCGACCAGAGACAACGCCGCATCAACGCCCGCGCCTGTCATCTCAAGCAGCTTCGCGTCACCGTCGCCCTCGGCCTGTTGCTGGCCCGTGTAGCTCGCCTTCACATGGATATAATCGACCGGCGAACGCGACACCTGCGGCATATCCCCGAACTCTGGATCATCGCCGCCCTGGCCCACAAGCTGCCCGCGGACCACAAGCTGCGGCGCGCAGTTATACCGGCTCCCACGGCTCGCCTGAGACAGTAGATAATCGATCTCTATGCTGTTCGGAACTGCATCAAACCATGTGCATTCACCGTCCGGCGCAGTGCCACCCGGCAAATTCTTGATCCACACGGCCGGAAGAATATTCGTCTCATTCGGAACAATCGAATGCGGCATCAACAGGCGCTCAGGCTCGCCCATGAATCCCTTGTTCGGCGTCCATTCCTCTAGCGCAGGCGCCTGATACGTCACCTCTTCGGTCGTAGAAATGTCCCGGATATACCAATACTGCCTGTTCGGATCGACGCCCATGCCACGCGCGCGGAGAGATGACCCCTTCACCTGATAATTCAGCCGAAGCAAAATCAGGTTGCCACTCACATCAAACGACGGCCGGCAATTCTGAGACCGTATCGGATCAAGCGAAACCCGCCCATCATCCGCGACACGAAACATAACCGCGACAGACCCGACACTCCCCAGATAGGTCGCCTCGGTCATCGCCTCGTAAAACGCGCACTGCCGCATAATCTGCGCAATCCGCCGAGCGGCACCCTTGTCGCGATGCGCAACCACCGGCTGGTGTCGCCCCGACCACAGTTTCCGCGAACACCACCGCGCAACCTTTCGCGGCAGGTGATACTGCACACTCGGCCGCCGAGACGATAACGGAATCAGCGCGCCATTGCCCGAGCGCTCATCGTAAAACGCATGCGGCAGATGATCGTAAAACGTGCCGTCCAGCAGCTTGTTCAGACACAGCAGCCGGCGCGAGCGCGGGTCTGACCGCAGCCACGCATCGTTCGCATCCGGCATCTGGTCGCAAATTGATTTATACACGCTCTACCTTTGGAAAACGGTGAGCGTTGGGTGCGTCACCCGAGGCCGAGGCGCCTCAACCTCACCCGACAAAACATTGAACGCCGCCGCTAACGCATCAACCTGGTCATCGTGCGCGCCAGACGGGAACGACCGCAGTTCCTCGACGAAACTGCGCGTCCATTGCCGCCGCAAAACCAACACATTCCCGGCATTCACCTGCGCCGCAACCGGCATCGCCCGCGTTGCCTTGCTCTTCGTTTCCCGGTCGGAAACCACATTCCAGCCCGGCAACCGCCGCGTCAGGTAGGCCACCTGCATCTTCCCCGCCGGACCGTCGATCGGCAGCCTGACCGTCACGTCCTGGCCGTCGGTCGCCGCCGTGTCGCGGATCAGCCGCTCGACCAGCTCCGGGCCGCCACGCTCACGCCGCACGTCCTCGATCAGCCATCGGCCATCCTCTAGCTCGCTCAGCAGCACACCCGCCGTCCAGTCAGGATCACCCGACCCGCTCGCCGCGGTCGCGGCCAGATCCCATGCCCGCACGCGACTCCGAAACCTTGTCACCGGCCGGGACTGTTTCAGGAGCGGCCCGAATACCGCCGCCGCCGGGATCGTCCTGGGCTGAATCACCTCGGGCGGCGGCGGATCATCGACCACCACCAGCCTATCCACTCGGAAAACTGACCCATCCAGCGCCCGCGGCGACTGCTGATAGAGCGCATACCACGCACGGAGGTTCCCGACCCGCTCGTAATTCTCGCGCGCATCCAGGATAGCGCGATCATACCTGTAATTCGGATCGTCACCCCAGAGGGGCTGGCCCGGCTCACGTCCGAGCGGGTCATCACCCTCCGCGATCGCGGGCAGCTTCAACACGCGCCAATCGCCAGGCGAGTGCAGCAAAATCCTGCCCGCGAGGTCGTCCTCGTGCCAGCGGGTGGTAATCAGCACGATCCGGCCTCCAGGCCGCAATCGCGGTCGCAGGTCGGACAGATACCACTCCCAGGTCCGATCCCGATATCGCTCGCTGTCGGCTTCTTCCTGCGATTTCACGGGGTCGTCAATAATCGCGAGGTCAGCACGAAACCCGGCAATCGGTCCCCCCACGCCACTCGCGAGATATTCGCCGCCCCGGCTCGTCGTCCAGCGATCGATTGCCTCACGCTCAAGCTCATACCCGAGCGCGCCCGCGTGATCACGGATCACCCGCTGCACACGGCCGGAGAATGTCTCCGCCAGCGAGGCGCCATAACTCGCGCCAATCACCCGCAGCCCGTCATCCTGCGCGAGATACCAGGCCGGGAACAACACGCTGGCATAGGTAGATTTCGCCGAGCCGGGGGGCAGAAATAGCATCAGCCGCGCCCCAGGGGTCTCCGCTGCGCGCTGCAGCTCCGCGATTATGCGCAGGTGATGCGCCGCCGGCTGCATGCCGGTCTCGGCCAGCACCGCCCGGCAAAACGCCCCGAAATCGCGCCGCACCAACAGACCGTGACGCGCCGCCCGATAGTTCGCCAGCGCATCCTCGATCTCGTCAAGCGGCAAATTCAGGAGGGATTCAGGGTCGATGTCCATAACCCCTGCCTCCGTTTACAATTCGCGCCAGTTTACCGATAGTGGGCTAGAATCTTTTAAAAGTCAAGGGGTTGCGATGCCACGTTAAAGCATAGCATAACCAGTTGAAATTACGCGCGTTTTCAGCTTTGGCATAGGCGCTACCGATCGATCTCGCCTCTTCCGGCGCCGCGCTCGCCCTCGCCGCTGATGCGTCCTTGATACGCGCCGTCTGGGCCGAAGGCGTCCCATTAGGGCCTCCGGCTGGGGACCGCCGCCTTCAGGCGGCGGGGGAAAGCCGGACCGCGCGATAGCGCGGAGTGCCGGGATTGACGGTAGGTATTCGGCAGATGTATCAAGAAATACATCGAAGCGCAGAAGGGCACGTAGGTGATCCTCTCCTACAAGTTCCGCCTGTTCACCTGAACCTCCGCGTGAAGCCCGGTCCTTCAGGGCCGGGAGGGATAGCGGGCCGCGCGCAGCGCGGCAGGGCTTGACGGCGCATTGACGGTTTCCTATATAGGAAAATATGAACCTGACGGTGCAAGCCAAACTGCTTCCGACGCCTGAACAGGCATCGTCGTTGCTCGCGACGATGGAAAGGTTCAACGCCGCCTGCGACTACCTTGCGGGGGTTGCGTTCGAGAACAAATGCGCCAACAAGTTCGAGTTGCAGAAATTGGCTTACCATGCGGTGCGAGAGAAATTTGATCTCTCCGCGCAGATGACTGTGCGCGCCATCTCGAAAGTCGTTGAGGTCTATAAGCGCGACAAGGCGATCCAGCCGACGTTCCGACCGCACGGCGCCATCGTCTATGACCAGCGCATTCTGTCCTGGAAGGGGCCGGATCGCGTCTCGATCCTGACGCTTGACGGGCGCTTGCTGATGCCGTGGATTGGCGGCGCATATCAGCGCGCGCAACTCGGTCGCGTCCGCGGACAAGCCGACCTGATCTATAGAGACGGTCAGTTCTACCTCTACGTCGTGGTTGACGTGGGCGACGTGCCTCCCGGTGATCCGTCCGGGTATCTCGGCGTTGACCTCGGCCAGAAGAACATTGCCGCGGACAGCGATGGCGAGACGTTCAGCGGCGCACATGTCGCGAGCCTGCGCAATCGCCATTACCGGCTGCGCCGAAAGCTCCAGAAGAAGGGGACCAAATCTGCCCTGCGGCTTCTCAAGAGGCGCAGGTTGAAAGAGCGCCGGTTCGCATCCGATGTGAACCATCGCATCGCCAAGACTATCGTGCGGAAAGCCAGAGACACCGATCGCGGTATCGGCCTTGAAGACCTCAAGGGCATTCGCGAGCGGACAACGGTTCGGAAGGCCCAGCGCCGCACGCACCACAGTTGGGCGTTCTCCCAACTGCGACTGTTCCTGACCTACAAGGCGGCGCTTGCTGGCGTCCCTGTGATCGCGGTCAATCCGAAGTACACGAGTCAGACATGCCCGTGCTGCGGATCGATCAGCCGCGCCAACAGGCCGACCCGCGATCGCTTTAAGTGCCAATCCTGCGGCCATGCTGGGGACGCAGACACCACAGCGGCGCGCATCATCGCGCGTCGGGCGGAACGTCATGCCGCCGAACGCAGGGCCGCGTAGCATGTCAGGGCACCCGCAAGCTCGGTCCTTTAGGGCCGAGATCATGACCCAATAGGACGTCCTTCTCCGCGCTCCACCGGCTCGACGCCGCGCGCCGCGCATAATCGATCTTAACGGTTTGCCACTCCGGATCGTCGTCCGGGACCGTCTCGCCCGAAAACGCACGCCAGGATTCCTGCATTATCTGCGCTGCCTCACGCGCGGTCAGCATTGCCCATCGCCATCACGATCACGCCCGCCACGCGCGCATGCACGCGGGCGCACACGCGCCCAGCGAATGCGCCCATTGTTTCGTCGTCGCGCGGTCGGATTCCGCACTTTATCGCCAGGTCGCAAATCCGGTGATTTTCCACGAGCGCCGACTCCAGTAAATCCACCTGGGGGGGGCGTAGTCGCGCGTGTATCACCCTCACGCGCTCCGCCGCTGCTATCGCCCGGTCCGCCGGCGAGCGCGGCCCTGGCAGCGATCTGGCGCCGTCGCCGATTCCCGCCGTGATGCGCTCCGTCGCCTCGCAGTCGC
>JAKCDC010000034.1 GCA_021838635.1 Pseudomonadota bacterium | reverse complement strand
TTGCTCTGTTCTCGCCCCCTATGGGGCGCTCACGCCAAATACGCTCGCCGCGTCAGGCAATCTGATCGGTGGCATGTGGACGATCCAGTCGGCCAGCGGGCGGTACGTCGTCCGGGCTGTCATCACATTGTAGAGAGACTCTCATGGGCGCAGCCGAATTCATCCTGTTAATTGCCGCGATGCTGGGCGTTGCAATCATGTTGCCGAGCATGGTCGGCATGCAGCACCAGGCGTTTTCCGATCAGGTGGCGAAGGTGGCCGCGGGGCAGCTCAGCACCATCACCAATGCCGCGCTGCAGTATGAGTACGGGTACATGGCGAGCCTATCCGCCCCTGGGAGCACGCACACCGTCACTGTGGCGCAACTCATCGCGGATAACTACCTGACCGCCGGCACCTCGGCGGTGGACCCGATGGGGAACACGATCTCGGTGCGGTTCCAGGCCGACTCGAGCGGCAATGTGTCTGGCTATGTGAACGACCAGGGGGCCTACCGGTATCCCGACGTGGATGCCGGTGCTATTTTGCTCGCCCTCGGCGATCGCGGCGGGTATGTGCCGGAGGTCCCGCTGCCGGGACAGACGGCCGGTGTCATCTACGGCACGGCGGGCACGTGGCAGCATCCAGCGCCGGCCGGCATCACGCCGGGAAGCATCGATGTAGAAGTCGAGCCGAACGCTGCTCAGCAGGCCGACGATTCGCGCTTCCTGTGGCGCGTGCCGGCCCCGATTCCTGCGGACAATTCCATGTCGACGCCCCTGATTATGAGCGCCGTGGAGCCCCCTGGGGGCGCGTGCGGCAATACTGGTGCCATCGCGCAGGATGGCACGGGGGCACTACTGACGTGCCAGGCCGGCACCTGGACCGCCGTCGGCGGCGGGCACTGGCGAGCTCCTGTGGCGACCTATGCGGCGCTGCCGGGGTCGGGAAACCAGAACGGCGATGTGCGCCTGACCTTGGACACGGATCGGGCCTTCGCGTGGAATGGCGGGTCGTGGCAGGCCCTTGCCGTCAACCAAAACGGCAATCTGCACGTGCCGGGGCATCTGTACGCGGAAAACGGTGGCGTGAGCACTTCGACGAGCTGCTCCGGCCAAGGCGCGCTGACCGCAGGCGACATCACACTCACCACAGACAATGGCTGCGCTGACGGTGGTTCGGCGATCGGGATGCAGAGCCCGGTGACCGGTCAGGGGTACGCCATCGTCGATTCTCAGAATGGCTCGTTGAATGTCTGGAACCAGAACCAGAATCATTCCGTTTTTGATGTTCGGCCGAACGGAGAGTGGGACATGGATCCAATCGGTGGCAACCCCGAGGTTGTGGTCCCAGGCGCGGGCAACAACTCCGTTGAAGGCAATAGCTGGTGGGGTATTCAGCCACGATGGTCCAATGGCTGGTCGCTGGTGACCAGCGAGCATGGCTACTTGAATGCCAACCCGCAGGCCGCGAACGGCTCGGTCGACGTGAACGACATCGACGTGCGCTCTGGCGGCGCATACCCGTGGTATTCGCAGCTCTCGTCTCAGGTCACCAATCTGACCAATGATTACAGCAGCCAGCAGGGGCAGATCAATAACCTGAACAACGAGTACGGCAGCCAGCAGGAGCAGATCAATTCTATCAACAACAATCTGAATCAGGGGCCGTGTTCGACGGGGTATAACTCGATCGCGACGCTGTGCAACGAAATTCAGCAGTTTGGCGCGGCCAATATGGGTAAGCTGCTAGCCACGGGCACGCAAGGGCCCACGACCTACACGTACTGGACCTACTGCGGCAGCCGGTACTACCGGTATCGGTGCCAGCAGACGGGAGAAGGTCCGCCGACGGTGAACCTCACGGCGTCCTCTGCTCCCGAGCTCGTGTTTGCCTCCGCCTCGGCGGGCATCGGCCAGGGCGGCTGCGGAAGCTCAGCGAATACCGGAATCGTCACGCTGTCAGCGACTTCGGGCGGCGCTCCGGTGGACTCGCAAAGCGGCCGGTATGGGAAAGGCGGAAGCAATTACAATCCAAATGCCATGTACTTTCCGTTCTCGTTGACCTTCACGTTACCTGCGGGTCAGAGCGGCCAGATCCAGCTTTCGGGCGGCGAAAATGGGCTCGGGTGCGGGTCGATTCAGTACGCGGTGTATCAGCTCTAAGCGGCGGCGCACGGCAAGCGGGCGGTGCCGCGCCGCCTCGCAGCCTTGGAATTGACGAGAGACGCTGAACGGTGCGTGCGCGCCAGGTCGAAAGACAGTCCGTAATTCATTTCGGGAGTGGGTAGCCGTACTCGGAGAGTGTCTTGACCGCGACGACACTTCCGTTGACAAAACGGATGGTAACCAGGAGCTTCTTCGGTCCACGGTTATAAGTCCATGTTTCCACGGGAACCGCAGTACCAACCGTGTGTGACTGACTGACCTCACGGCCGCCGACCCGATCGGTGGTTGCGCTCACTTTGACGCTGTGCTGTATCGTCGCCGGTCGCCCACAATACGCCCTTACGACCGCCATGGAGTCGCCAACCATAACGAGTTTGTTGCCGCAACGCATCGTATCAGCCCGCGCGTGAACAGCGGGAATGAGACACAGAGCAGCGAGGAAGGAGACTTTCGATATTCGATGCCGCATGATGACATGTCCCGTGCGAGGGTCGGAGGAGTGCCGTAATGCCTTTCAGACGATCAGGATGGAGATCTGCTAGGGAATGACGATTCTGGTGTATTGATTGGGGGGCGTCCACAGGGTCACTGTCGCTGGTCTGCACGAAAGGCCAGCAAGAGGCACTCTGACGATCTTTGTGTAGTGTTTCGTCGCTGCGTCGTTCCCCTGCTCATCGATGATGCCCAGGTTGATGATCTTGCGCGGCGGGCCTTGGATCTGATCATGAAGCTTGTGGCAGCGGCCCCATTGAAGGGAGAAGTGATGATTGGGATTGGTGCCGTCGTAGATCATGGTAACGATGATTTGATCCTTCTTCGGGTCGTAGTGCACAGGCCCAAAGGCGTCCGCCATCCCGGTGGTCGTGGCCGTTACCATCATGACAGCAAATGCAATCAGGGCACCAGACATCCATCGCCGTCGAATTGCGCCCGCCTTCACGTACGCTCCTACTAATCCAAGCGGCGAATTGATGACGTAGCCTCCGGCACGAACAGAGATTCTGAACGATCCCTCGAACGTTCGAATGTGGCCTTGCCGGATGCAGATTACACCCCGGGGGCATGCTCCTCAAACGGCCCCACATCCAAGGGCGCAATTGCCAAAGCTGATGCAGTGGTGCTTGCCAGACTCCGGCTCAGCGGATTCCAAGCGCGCGGCTTACCAGCACGGCGAGCGCCAACGATGCGCGAGCCAGCAGTCCCGCAGCGCCCGGGCGTCCACGAGCGCGTGGTGACGCTTCGCGGCGGGATGTGCGGCAAACCATCGTTCGATCCGGGCCGCGAGCTCGGCAGCGTCGGCGATCTGCCAGTGGATTGCGGGAATCGGGCCGCTTTCGGCGAGCGCCGAGCGCGGCAGCGTGAAGCCGGTGAGCGCGACCTGCATGAGGAATTTGTCTCCGGGATAGTCCGCGATGATGAGCGGCTCGGAGATTCCGCGCAGGAACGCTCGCAGCCGTCTGGTGAACTCGATATCAGGGACCGCCGCCGCTCCGCGATCGAGCAGCGGATACACATTGGCACGGACAAAGACCGAGCACTGTTCTGGCAACGGCTCGCGCTCGAGATAGAGCTCCGCGCCGCCATCCTCGGATACGAGCGCCAGGCTGATGAGTTCGGTCTGCCGCAGGTTCTCATTACTGAATTCGGTGTCGAGAAATAGCCGCACTACCGCTCACTCCCAAAATGGCGGGGTCCAGTCGAGGGAGCCTCCGTGCCGGGGCGGCGGTACCACCCCGGCAACTCAATTCCCACTATGCGGGATAGGTGTGACATACCATCAGCCCATAATTCCCGCTTGGCGGGATACTCCGCCGGGGCGGTGGGCGACCGCCCCGACTGCTGGGGTCACTGCCAGGTCGTTCCGTTCGTCACGCCGATGGGTGTGGCTACGGACTCGTTGCCCAACTGGACGGCGAGCACGTACATGCCCTTGAAGGCCGTGCTCGAGGCCGTTACCGTGAACTCGATGGTGTCTCCATTGTTGACTCCCGTCGCGCTCGGCCGCGTGACATTCTTCACCGCCGAGACCGAGACGAGCGGCGTGCAGAGGCCCGCGATGGGCTGCACGCCGCCGGCCGTCTGGTACGAGCAGTTCCCCGTGTCGGCCCCACTGATGTAGGACACCACGTTCACGCTCGCGGCCATGTCCTGCACGGCCGCCGTGGTGAACACCTGAGCCTGCACGGTGACGGACTTCCCCGGTGCCACGACAATCGCTTGGTCGGTCCGCGAGACCGCCCCAAGCGTGCCGGTGACGGCCGTCGTGCCCTGCGCCTCGATGCCCACAAAAGGCGTGCTCGAGTCCGACAGCGTGACGGTCGGGTTGGACTGCGTGGTGTCGAAGCTATCCGCATTCGGCTGGCAGGGGTTGCGGCCAGCGTTCGCGTCCGCCTGAGACCAGATGGTGACGATATCGCCCGTGGAGATATCAGGGGCCTTCATGATACCGCCGTCAGCGCTCATGCACACCGTGCCAATCCCGACGTTCGTGACATCGGCGTTGAAGGCCGTATCCTGGAGAGTGACACTGGTACCGAGCCAGAGGTCCGGGTTCGAGGACATCCAGGCATAGCCCTGGCCATTTCCACCGGTCACGTCGTTGACCAGTTCCGCTTCCGCCATCCAATACACGCTGTCCGCCGCGATGTACTGCCCGTTGGCGGAATTGTCAGTCACCAGTGCGAAGGGGACATTCGTGCTGCCAAAGGCCACCGTACCGGCGTAGCCCGTGCCGTACGTTCCGGCGGGATCGACCCCGACCGTGGGCGGTAAGTAGATCACGAGGACAGTGCTGGCCGACAGCGTATCGCCTTGGGACTCGACATCCTGGGCGATGGTCGAGAGGTCCGACGGAGTGACCGCGTGGTACTGAGACCAGGCGCCGGGATTGACCGTCACGGCCGCATCCACAGTGGCCGTACCGACGCCATACTGCCCGAGCAATCCCCACTCCTGGGAATTCACGAGCTGGTTGAGGTACGTCGCATCGTTCGCCTCGTTACCCGTCGCCAGCGATCCCGTCGAGATATAGACGGGCACGATCGTGGGTGAGGCGATCACCTGCGCAGTGCCGCTCGCCCCGGGCATCGTCGTGATCTTCGGCAAGCCCGGATTCACCGCGGGATACTTCGCGCAGAGCACGCTCGGCGCATACGCGGTAGGTGACGGCGCTTGGCCCGCGGTGACCCCTCCGCCCGAGAGTGAGCACGTGGCTCCGCCGGTGGTGGCAGTGACGCTGAAAGTCACCGTCGGGTTCACGGCCGCGCCTGCCTCAGTGCCGTTGACCAGTCCCGGGAAGGTGTACGTCCCGTTGGCAGACTCGGTGAGCGTGCTCTGGCCGTCGGACACGGAGACGGACTGTCCGGAGGCGAGGCCGGTCACCGTCAGGCAGGGCGCGATGCCCGCGTAGGTCGATGTGTCGTAGTTCGGGTTGGTGCAGCTTGCGAGCTGCGCCGAGGGCGGTGTGGACCCACCGCCGGGGCTGGATGCAGTGGTCCCGCTGCCGCCGCCCCCGCCACCGCAGGCGGCCAAGGAGACGGTCGCGAGCGCGGCGAGGAAGATGGAGAGGATGCGCTTCGTGTTCATGGTCGTGGTCCTGGTCCTGTGGTCAGTCCTGGGTCGCGCATCACTTCGCTGCGCGGAGCCGCTCCATTGCGCCATGCAGGCGCTCGCGGACGATGACGAGGGCGATCTGTACGTCCTCTGGATCGACGCCGTCGGTGTCCACCGCGGCGATGGCCGTGGCCAGCAAGCTCTCGGTGTTCATAAGGTCGTCGACGATGTCCGGGAAGACACCTGCTGCGGGCGCGGCGGTAACCGTGCTCGCGACGGACGGGGTGCGGATTCGGGTGACGTTGTTACGCATGTGAGGAGCTCCGGGGTTGGGGTCAGAGGGAGAGAGGGTTAAAGCGGAGGCATCGGGGCAGCTTTTGCCCGCCGTGCTTTCTGGCGCGCCTCGAGCGCGCGCAGGGCGGCCGGCGAGAGGCGATGGCCGCGGTGCATCGTTTCGGAACCGAAGGGGCTGTGCAGTATCAGTTCGCCCACATGGTCGATCGACGCGACGGCGAGTCCGTCAGTCAGATCGCCCTGCGCATCCAGGTGGTAGTAGTCCACCTCGGTGTGGCCCTGCTCCTGGATCGCATAGGTGTGACCGTGGCGCGAGATGAGCGCCACGTTGCCGTGAGGGCCGACCCACGCGCCGACATAGGCGCTGCCGGGACGCGAGCATGCAGCGAGAGCGAGGGTCGCCAGGGCGACCAGGGTAAGGATTGCGATACGGGGCTTGGACATGGTGGCGTCCTTTGTGGATTTCATGTACGATATACTACCAGCCACAGCAAGTAGGAGCAAGCAGTTTATGGGAATTTTTTTATGGTGAGCAAAGACAAGGGGAAGCAGAAGCAGGTCACGACCTACTACGATCCTGATGTTATCGAGCAGCTCCGGCGACTCTCGGAGGTCACTCGTGTGCCCCAGGCTGTCTACATGCGTGAGGCGCTGGACGATCTCCTGAAAAAGTACGCCCATGTCCTCCGCCCCGCGGGCCGGTCGAAGTAGAGGGCGGGATGGACGCCCGCCCTCCGGGTGGTGGGACGCCGCGCAGGGCGCGGAGCGCCCGTGACTCCCCACTGTCAGCCCTGATCTGTGTGCCGTGCCAGGGCCGCCTGATGCGGTTTCGTAGGGGCCGATGATCACTTCGCTAAACTTTTGGCTCATGCGGACACCTCGATGATCAGTGCAGGATCGAAATCCGGATTCAGTCCGTGGGGGACGTAACCCCTCGGGTTGCAGATGACACGAGTACCCCGCTCGATGTAGTCCGACGAGTTGTGCATGTGACCATGAACCCAAAGCTGCACTCCCGGTTTCATCAGATCCGTTACGTCGCTCGCGAAGGCGGGATTTAGCGGGTCGCCCGCAAACCGCGGCGCGATGCTGCGGGGACTCGGTGCGTGGTGGGTGACGACCACTGTCGCTCCTGAAAAATCCTCGCCCAGGGGCGTGCAGCCCATAAGCGCCCGCCGGAGCCATTCCCGCTGCGCCTGGTGGATTTCGCGAGTGTCTGTGGGTCGCAGAGACGAACCCCACCGGCGGATGATCTGGAAATCCGCCATTCGTTCCTGACAGCATCCCATCGCGGCTTCTACCGACTTCGGATCGCGGCCGTAGAGTTCAAAGTCAGTCCAAAGCGTCGTCCCCAAGAACCGAACGCCGTCGATCATGACTTCGTCGCCATCGAGGACGTGAACATCGTGTGTGCGCCCGCTCGCGCGCAAGCTTTCGCGCAGCTCGTCGATGTCTCGGCCGTAGTATTCATGGTTGCCGGGGATGTAGAGCACGGGCTTGTCGTGAAAGTATTTACGCGCCCAGGCGATCCCTGAACGGCCCTCCGCAATGTCGCCAGCGAGGATGACGACATCCTCATCGCACGGCGGCGGGCGCCAGTTCGCGAACTCGAGGTGCAGGTCGGAAAGGAGCCGGATCTTCACACGCGCCACCTCACGTAAAGCCAATCCGTCGCTTTGTCGCGCCGCGCCGCGGAGGGGATAGGACCACCCTGTCTGATTCGGCCGCGAGTGCGGCAGCGAAGCCGGCGCGGACCATCCGTAGTAGTGTGCGTACGTCTAGGTCGGGAGTGGCGAGTGAAACCTCCACGCTGGATTCAGCGAACGTGATGCCGGTCGGACATCGGTGTCGCTCGATGAGCCGAAGGAGGTGGCGCTGCAGGATCGCGCGGCGTTGCTCCGCTGTCGGCGACGTGATGTGGAACTCGGTCAGGCGAGATAGCAGTGGGGGCGAGATACGCTCGCGCTCATTTGCCGTGGTGATCATGATCACACGGGAAGCATCCATCTCGAGTTGTAGCGACATGTCGCGATAGCGACGCGCGCTGTCCTCCTCAAGCAAGTCGAGAAGAGTGTTGATCGGCGTGTCACGACTGCCTGTGGATTCCTGTGCGATTTTGTCTACTTCGTCGACGACGAGCACGGGGGCAGCGCTTTCGCCGGTTGAAAGCAGGTCGAACACCATGCCGGTGCGTGCGTTGCCCCATCTTGCGTCGGTGCCACAAAGCTGCATCGCATCCTGGGCGCCGCCGGCAGAAAATATAGACAGTCGCTCGCCGATCCGATCGGCGATTGAGGCCGCAAAATGCGATTTTCCGACGCCAGGGGGTCCGACCAGCAGAATCGGAGCGATCCGCGCTTCGCCAGCGCACCGTGCGTGGCGTGCGAGCGTCCACTGCTCGCGCACGTGTGCGATCACTTCAGCAAAATTCGCGAACTCAAGACCCATGCTGGAGCATGGGTCAGCGATCTCCATTGAGCCGGCCCAGGGCAGCGAGCGCCAACCGTCATCACGAGAGGCGCGATCCAGGCAGGCGACACTGCGGACGTACGTGGTAACGTCCCGCGAGTTCGTTGGCTTGGGTCCGAGCACTTCTCGAGCCTCTGCGATCGCCTCGGGAGTGAACACGCGCGCCATGTACCGCACGCGGTCTGCGTCTTCGCGAGCGAGCGCGGCGTCTTCGGGCTCGGCTGCAGGTTCCGGGGCCGGTGCCGCCGGCTCGGCTGGTGGCGGTTCTGATACGAGGACACTGAGGTTTCCAAGCTCGAGGTGTTCGTGTCGTTCGGCATACCGTTCCATCGGATCCATGCAGCGCCGCCGCTCGCGCTCCAGAATGAGGCGAGGCGGCGGAATCTGTCGGCGGCTCATGACCGTGCCTCGCGCAAGCGACCGGGCGCGCGGATGGCGGCGAGAGAAAGGGGGTGCGCCGCGGTTTCGCGGGGAGATGGTCGATCGAGTTTGGGCGTCACGCGCGGCCTCCGCTTGTACTAGCGGTCGGCCGTCCACTACGCTTTGCGGAGCGCCCCCGGTATTTCCCGCCTCGCGGGTCTTCTATTTCCGGGTGTCGGGCCGACCAGGTAAACACGTACGTCCACGACCATGATGTCGTGTCGCAAATTCAGTGTTTGGTCCTAGTCGGCGCAATTAGAAAGGGCGCATAGCCGAATTCCATTTCAGCATTTGCAGCGTATCTCAACTTGTGAGTGCGTGTAAAGAGTGCCTTACGCTTATGTCATATTCACTCGCGGCGCCGAGAGTGACGTTGCTTGGTCACGGGTCTGGGCGTCGGTCTTTGATGCGCGTCAAGAAAATCTAAGTTTAGACCTCTGCGCCGATGAGACGCGATAGTGCGCAGATAGAGGCCGAGCGCGATCTCACGGGGCCCACGTCGCGGAGAAGGATCATGACCACTCCGCTACGAATTTCGGACCTCACGGCCGCGAGATCGCAGCGCTTCGTCGGGGCTGGCGACGAGGTCCGCTGAGATGTCGGCGCTGTTTCTCACGTCGGAGGAGCTTGAGGCGCTGACCGGCTATCGCGTGGCTGCGCGACAGATCCGCTGGCTACAGAGTCAGGGCATTACGCATTGGGTCAGCGCGAGGCGTAAGCCGGTCGTACCTCGCGCAACCATCGAGGGACGCGCCGCGCCCGCGCCCGCGAAGGGGCCGGATTGGTCAGCGCTCTGACGCAGGAGTAGCCTATGCCCGTGGGTCGCCGCAGAACGTCCAATCAGCACCTGCCGAGAGGGGTCTACCGCAAGCACGGGGCCTACTATCTGGTGCGCAACGAGGGTGATCGGAAGCGGTGGACGAGGCTTGGTGCCGAGTATCCCGAAGCGCTGGCGCAGCTCGCGCGAATCATGGCGGGTACCGCCGCGCCACTCTCCGTAGAGGCACTCATCGCCCGATACGAGGTAGACGAGTTGCCGCGGCTTGCTGACCGTCACCGCCGCAATAGGCAAGCGGACCTGCGCCGTCTGGCCAAGACCTTCGGCCACATGCCGCCCGCAGCGATCACACCGGCGATGGTCACCGAGTACTGGCGGAGATCCGGCGAGTCGGAAGGTACGAGACACCGTATTCGATCGCTCTCCGCGTTGCTCACCTTTGGCCGCCAGATCGGAGCGATGAACGGCCCTAACCCTTGCTATGGTCTGCACCTGCCCAGGGCGGCCCCGAGGCGGCGGTACGTCAGTGACGCTGAACTCGAGATTGTCCGGAGCGTCGCGGCCCCGATGATGCGCGGAGCGATCGATCTTGCTGTGCTCGCCGGCATGGATGGGGCGACGATCAGGGGTCTCGAGCGGCGCCATCTCACGGACCGCGGCATTGAGTTCACGCGGCCGAAGCTTGCGGGTCGCGACCCCACGCCACAACTCATCGAGTGGTCGGAGCAGTTGCGCGCCTGCGTGCGCGACCTCCTTGCTCTGCGGCCCCAGGTGCGGCAATACCTCGTGTGCAACCGGCGAGGGCGGCCCTACACCCTGGATGGTTTTCAGGCTCAGTGGCAGCGCGTCATGCGCAAGGCCAAGAAAGCCGGCCTCGCCGAGCGATTTCGCTTTCATGATCTGCGGGCCAAGTCGGCGAGTGACGCTGCGAGCGACCAAGATGCCGCTGACCGGCTCGGCCACGCGGATGCGACCCTCACGCGCCGCGTGTATCGCCGCTTACCGCGCGTCGCAAAACCGTTAAAATAGTAGACAGATGGCCCCGATAGTAGACAGATTGAGGATCGGCGGCCGAAAAGCCATCCTAAGATATTGATTTTTAAGAGCGCCCCCGTAGCTCAGTGGATAGAGCGACCGCCTCCTAAGCGGTAGGTCGCAGGTTCAACTCCTGCCGGGGGCGCCATCGCCCGTCGGCGAGGCCCCCTCCGCGGGCGGACTCAGGCGCCGCTCATGGGTGGCGAATGCGGCCCAAATCACGCACACGATCCACACCGGCAGAAAGATCACGGCGTTGATGAACACCCCGAGCAGCACCGGCACCAGCACCACCACCGACACGATCAGCATCGCCGCCGCGCCGGTGAGGCTGGCGTAGGCGAGGCCGAAGGGGCCGAACAGGAAGGCGAGCGCGACGGCGAGGCCCAGCGATTTGCCGGGCCTCTCTCGAATGGGGTTGGCGGCGGTCTGGCTCATGAGGGGTCTCGCGCAGGTGGACCGGTGCGTATCACTATACTCCGGCTCACCGTGCAAGCCTCCGGGATATGGTTTCAGCGCCCGCGTCCGAGCGGCACCACGGGTGCCTCGCCCGGCGGCGGCGCGCCACCGGCTGCGATCGGCATCACACTTCGGGGCGCCGCGGCCGGCGGGGACAGGATCGAGCCCTACAATCCGGCCGACCTAGCTTCGTGCGTCCCCACCGTGCCCAGACCGCTTACCGACCGCACCACCGGCGCCCGCGAGCCGCCCAGCGAGCCGTCCGAACTCGAGCGGCGCCGCGGGCCGGATCGGCGCGCCCAGGTCCTGCGGGCGCTGGTCAGAGGCAGCGTGCGCCCGCGCCGCCAGGGACCGCGCCGCACCGGCGAGCAGCGTCTCGGGGCGGTCGACTGGCACCATCCGTGGTGGCTCGCGGTGGCGACGCTCATCGTGGCGCTCTCGTGCGCCGATGCGGCCCTGACGCTGTTGCTGATCAATCAGGGTGCCTTCGAGGTCAATCCGCTGCTCGCCCCCCTGGTGCGCGGCACGGGAGTGGCCTTCATCGCGGTGAAGGTGGGCCTGACCGGCATCGGCATCGTCTGTCTGACGATGCTGACGCGGCTGAAGGCTTTCGGACGCCTGCCCGTGCCGCTCATTTTGTACGCGGTGCTCGCCGGATACGTCGTACTAATTGCCTATGAGCTGGCACTGCTCGGCATGCTGTGAGACTGTGGCGTGTCCCGTGCGCTCACCTCCTGTACCTGCGTGAAGTTTCAGCGTATGACGCATGATTGCATATTCCTCGCCTGTGGCCTTTCCGTTACACTAGCCATTCGCAGTTGCCTCTCCCAGCATGCTTGAACCTACACCCCTTTTCGGCGGCAACGCCGATTTCCTGGACACTCTCTACGAGCAGTACCTCACTGACCCAGCGAGCGTAGAGGAGCGCTGGCGTCGCTACTTCCAAAGTCTGCCCGGCGCGCTCGACAATGAGCGGCCCGCCGGTCCGATCGAGGCCGGAATCGCCGCGCGGGCCCGTCAGCCGCGCGCATTGGCGCCGCCTGGCGGCGTGCGCGGCGCCGATGTGCGTCAGGCGGCCGTCTCGCGGCTGATCCAGATCTGGATTAATCGCGGGCATCTGATAGCGAAGCTCGATCCGCTCGGGCTGATGCAGCGGCCGCGCCCGCACGTGCTCGACCTGCCGTACTTCAAGCTCTCCGAGGCGGATCTCGAGGGCGAGTTCTACACCGGCAGTCGCATCGAGGCGGTGCCGAAGCGCATGAAGTTGCGCGAGATCCTGCGCGAGCTCGAGATCATCTACGGCGGCTCGGTGGGTGCGGAATTCGCGCACATCTCGGACTCGAACGAGCGGCTGTGGCTGCAGGACCGCTTCCAGGCCGGTCGCCTGCAGCAGAAATTCAGCGCCGAGGAGAAGCACAATATCCTCTGGCAGCTCACCGCCGCGGAAGGGCACGAGCGCTACCTGCACACGAAGTACGTCGGCCAGAAGCGCTTCTCGCTCGAGGGCGGGGAGACGCTGATCCCGATGCTCGATGATCTGATCCAGCGCTGCGGCAGTGTCGCGGTCGACGAAGTGGTCATCGGCATGGCGCACCGCGGCCGCCTGAACCTGCTGGTCAACCTGCTCGGCAAGCCACCGTCACTGCTGTTCTCGGAGTTCGAGGGCAATTACGACCTGAGCCACCTGAAGGGCTCGGGCGATGTGAAGTACCACAAGGGCTTCTCGGCCGATCTGCGCACCCCGACGGGCAACGTGCACACCGTGCTCGCCTTCAATCCCTCGCACCTCGAGGTGGTCAACCCGGTGGTCGAGGGCTCGGTGCGCGCCCGTCAGGAGCGGCGCGACGACGCCCAGGGCGATCGGGTGCTGCCGGTGCTCATCCACGGCGATGCCGCCTTCGCCGGTCAGGGCGTGGTGATGGAGACGCTGCAGCTGTCGCAGGCACGTGGCTATCGCACCGGTGGCACGCTGCACCTGGTGATCAACAATCAGGTGGGCTTCACGACCTCCGCGCCCGAGGATGCGCGCTCGACGCTGTACTGCAGCGACGTGGCCAAGATGCTCGAGGCGCCGATTTTCCACGTCAACGGGGATGATCCGGAGGCGGCGGTGTTCGTCACCCGTCTGGCGCTCGACTACCGCATGCGCTTTCACAAGGACGTGGTGATCGATCTGGTGTGCTACCGGCGACTCGGTCACAACGAGGCGGACGAGCCGGCGGCCACGCAGCCGCAGATGTACCACGTCATCCGCAAGCATCCGACCACCCGCACGCTGTATGCCGAGCGGCTGGTCGGTGAGGGCGTGGTGCAGAAGGACGAGCCGGACGCGCTCGTCACGCAGTATCGCGAGAGCCTCGATCAGGGCAAGCCGCTGGCGCGCGCCGCACTCGGTATGATCGGCAACCAGTTCACGGTCGACTGGACGCGCTACGCGCAGTCGGACTGGTCGGAGCGGATCGGCACGGGCGTGGACATGAAGCGCCTGAAGTCCTTGGGCGAGCGCATGACGCAGCTGCCGCAATGGCTGACGCTGCATCCGCGCGTGGCGAACATCATGAAGAACCGCGCGCAGATGCTCGCCGGAGAGATGCCGCTTGACTGGGGCTGCGCCGAGACGCTCGCGTACGCATCACTCGTCGAGGACGGCTACTCGGTGCGCTTGAGCGGCCAGGACTGCGGCCGCGGCACGTTCTTCCATCGCCATGCGGTGCTGCACGATCAGAACAGCCCCGAGGTGTACATCCCGCTGCAGCACCTCGCGGAGCGGCAGCCTCGCGTGCAGATCATCGACTCGGTGCTCTCCGAAGAAGCCGTGATGGGCTTCGAGTACGGGTACTCGACCACCGAACCGGGCTGCCTGACCATCTGGGAGGGGCAGTTCGGTGACTTCGCCAACGGTGCGCAAGTCATCATTGATCAATTCATCAGCTCCGGTGAGGCGAAGTGGGAGCGCTACTGCGGTCTTGCACTGTTCCTGCCGCATGGCTACGAGGGACAGGGTCCGGAGCATTCCTCGGCGCGTCTGGAGCGCTTCCTGCAGTTGTGTGCCGAGTCGAACATGCAGGTGTGCGTGCCGTCGACTCCGGCGCAGATGTTCCACATGCTGCGCCGCCAGATGCTCCAACCGGTGCGCAAGCCGCTCATCGTCATGACGCCAAAGAGCCTGCTGCGGCACGAGCTGTCGGTCTCGGCGATCGAGGAGCTCTCCGCTGGCGCGTTCGAGCGGGTCATCGACGAGGTCGACGAAGTCGAGGTCGATGAAGTGCGCCGCGCCGTGTTCTGCAGCGGCAAGGTGTATTTCGATCTGCTCAAGGCACGTCGCGCCGCCGGCCGGCGCGACGTGGTGTTGGTGCGCATCGAGCAGCTCTATCCGTTCCCGAGCGAGGAATATCAGGCGGTGCTCGCGCGCTACCCGAACCTGCGCGACGTGGTGTGGTGTCAGGAGGAGCCGCAGAATCAGGGCGCCTGGTACCAGATCCGCCATCGTCTCGAGGAGCCGCTCGAGAAGAACGCCGAGGTGCTCTACGCCGGCCGGGCGCCGGCCGCCGCGCCGGCCACTGGGATCAGCAAGACGCACGAGCGCGAGCAGCAGGCACTGGTCGAGGCGGCCCTGCATGCCACGACCACTGAGAATTCGGCGCGCAAGACCCCGCGTCTGACGCCCGCCCGCGGACGCAAGTCGCCCGCAGCCCCGATGAGAAAGAGCTCATGACGACCGAAATCAAAGTCCCGCAACTTCCGGAGTCCGTTTCCGACGCGACGCTCGTCGCCTGGCACAAGAAGCCCGGCGATGCGGTGCGCCGCGATGAGAATCTCGCCGACCTCGAGACCGACAAGGTGGTGCTCGAAGTGCCCGCCCCGGCAAACGGCGTGCTGCGCGAGCTGAAGGTGGCCGACGGTGCGGTGGTCACGAGCGGGCAGGTGCTCGCGCTGATCGACGAGGGTGCGGTCGCGGCGGCGGGTGCCGCGCCGGCGCCGGCCCCGGCGCCACCCCAGAGCGCCCCGGCGCCTGAGACGAAGAGCGGCCCGGCGCAGGAGGACGCGGCGGGCAAGGACAAGCTGAGTCCGTCGGTGCGTCGTCTGGTCGAGGAGAATCGCCTCGATCCGGCCACCATTCCCTCGAGCGGCCGGGACGGACGGCTCACCAAGTCCGACGTGGTGGGATTTCTCGGCCAGCAGAGCGCGGCGGCCCCCGCGGCGGCGCCTGCCGGTGCGCGCACCGAGCATCGCGTGGCGATGACGCGGCTGCGCCAGCGCATCGCGCAGCGCATGGTGGAGGCGCAATCCACCCAGGCGCTGCTCACCTCGTTCAACGAGGTGGATCTCACGGCCGTGCAGAGCCTGCGCGCCCGCTACAAGGATCGCTTCGAGAAGGAACTCGGCGTGAAGCTCGGCTTCATGTCCTTCTTCGTCAAGGCGTGCATCGAGGGGCTGAAGAAGTTCCCGGTGGTCAACGCCTCGGTCGACGGCAATGAGATCGTCTACCACGAGTTCTACGACATCGGCGTTGCGGTCTCGACCGAGCGTGGCCTGGTGGTGCCGATCGTGCGCGATGCCGACCTGAAAGGCTTCGGGGCGATCGAGAAGGAGATCGGCGAGTACGCCAAGAAGGCGCGCGCCGGCACGATCGGCATCGACGATCTGACCGGTGGGACCTTCACCATCACCAACGGCGGAGTGTTCGGCTCGCTGATGTCCACGCCGATCGTGAACGCGCCGCAGAGCGCCATCCTCGGCATGCACAAGATTCAGGAGCGGCCGATGGTGGTCGACGGGCAGATCGCGATCCGCCCGATGATGTATCTGGCCCTCACCTATGATCACCGCATCATCGATGGACGCGAGGCGGTGCAGTTCCTGGTGACGGTCAAGGAATGCCTGGAGGATCCGGGCCGCATGCTGCTGGGGATTTGAACATGGCAGATTCATTCGACGTCATTGTCATCGGCGGCGGTCCGGCCGGCTATCCGGCGGCGATCCGCGCCGGACAGAACAAGCTCTCGGTGGCCTGCATAGACGAGTGGCGCAACCGCGACGGCAGCTATGCGTTTGGCGGCACGTGCCTCAATGCCGGTTGCATCCCCTCCAAGGCGTTGCTGGAGTCCAGTGAGCTGTATCACCGGGCGCGCGAGGAATTCGCGGTGCACGGCATTCAGGTTGGAGCTGTCGGCTTTGACGTCGCGCAGATGCAAAAGCGCAAGGCCGGCATCGTCAAGGCGAGTACCCAGGGCATCACGGCGCTGTTCAAGGCGAGCGGTGTCACGGCGCTGCAGGGGCACGGCAAGCTGCTGCCGGGGCGGCGAGTGGAGTTCACCGCGGCCGATGGCAGCACGCGCACCCTGAGCGCCAAGCACGTGATCCTCGCCTCCGGCTCAACGCCGGTCGAGCTTAAGGTCGCACCGTTTAAAGCGCCGCATGTCATCGATTCCTGGGGGGCGCTCGACCTCGAGTCGGTGCCGAAACGCCTCGGGGTGATCGGTGCCGGCGTGATCGGATTGGAGCTCGGCAGCGTATGGCGGCGCCTCGGTGCCGAGGTCACCGTGCTGGAAGCGATGCCCGAGTTCCTCGGCATGGCCGATCAGCAGCTCGCCAAGGAGGCCGCACGGCACTTCAAGAAGCAGGGCCTGGACATCCGACTCGGCGCCAAGGTCACCGGCACGAAGGTGAGCGCCGATGCGGTCGAGGTGAGCTATCAGGACGCCAAGGGCGAGCACCAGGTGACGGTCGATCGGCTGATCGTCGCGGCGGGCCGCCGTCCGTTCAGCGCCGCACTTCTGGCCGAGGGTACCGGAGTGACGCTCGATGAGCGCGGTTTCATCAAGGTCGACGAACACTGCCGCACGGGCGCCGAGGGGATCTGGGCGGTGGGGGATTGCGTGCGCGGACCGATGTTGGCGCACAAGGGCAAGGAGGAGGGCGTGATGGTGGCTGACCTGATCGCCGGCCTCTACGGTGAAGTCAACTACAAGGTCATTCCCTCGGTGATCTACACCGCCCCGGAAATCGCCTGGGTGGGCCTCACCGAGGAGCAGGTCAAGGCAAGCGGTCGGGCCTACAAGGTCGGCTCGTTCCCGTTCCTGGCGAGTGGCCGCGCCCGCGCCATGGAGCAGGCGCAGGGCTTCGTCAAAGTCATCGCCGCGCAGGACGACGATGAGATCCTCGGTGTGCACATCATCGGTCCGATGGCTGGTGAGCTGATCGCCGAGGCCGTGCTCGCCATGGAATACTCGGCGAGCAGCGAGGATCTGCAGCGCACCATTCATGCCCACCCGACGCTCTCCGAGGCGCTGCACGAGGCGGCGCTCGCGGCGGACAAGCGCGCGATCGACTCGATCAACCGCTAGCCGGCGCGGCGCACCGAAAGTACGTTCGCGACGGCTGCAAGGCGCAGCTGCAGCCGCTGCAGCTGCGCCTCGTCCCCGACCGCCACCGTGAGTCGTACGTCGGCGGTCCCCGTGGTTGGATCTGTGGTGGTGGTCATCCCCTGGATGCTCAGCCGCTCCATGGCCAGCACGTCGGTCAGATCACGCACCAAGCCGCGCCGATCGTAGGCGTGCACGGCGATCTGCACTGGCAGATCGGCCGGCTGGCTCGAACTCCACTCGACTTTCAACACCCGCTCGGGACGCACGGCGCGCATGCGTGCGAATCCCGGACAACCGCGCCGGTGAATGGTGACACCGCGCCCGACGGTGACGTAGCCGACGATCGGCTGCGGTCGGATCGGTGCGCAGCAGCGCGCGAGCGTAATCGGCAGATCCCCGACGCCCTCGATGTCCACCGGTGAGTCACTGCGGGCCGGGTGCCGTGCTCGCGGCGCAGGCAGCGCCGTTGGCGCGCGCGGTGTGAGGCGCTGCGCGGCGTGTTCAAGCTGCGCGACGGTGATCTCCCCTTCGCCGAGCAGTTGGTGAAAGTGCTCGGTGTCGTGCGCATTGAGCGCGCTGATCAGCTCCGGCAACTGCGCGGCCGAGACCCCGAGCCGCGCCAGCTCCCGCTCGGCGATGGTGCGCCCGGCGCCGCGGTTGTCGTCAGCGTCGAGCTTGCGGAACCAGGCGCGCACCTTGGCGCGGTTGCGCGCCGAGGCGAGGTAGCCCAGTTCCGGGGCGAGCCAGTCGCGGCTCGGCCCGTCCTGTTTGGCGGTGATGATCTCGACGATCTGCCCGTTCTGAAGCGCCTGGGTGAGCGGCACGATGCGCCCGTTGATCTTCGCGCCGCGGCAGCGGTGTCCGAGCGAGGTGTGCACGGTGTAGGCGAAATCAAGCGGCGTGGCCCCGTGCGGCAGGTCGATGACCTCGCCCTTGGGCGTCAGCGCGTAGACGCGGTCCTGGAACAGCTCGGTGCTCACCTGCTCGAGAAATTCGCGCTCGGTGTCGGCGCCGTCGGCGCCGATCGGTTCGAGCACACGACGCAGCGCCTCGATCTTGCGCTGGTAGTGCAGGTCCGGGGCGCCACCTTCTTTGTACGTCCAGTGCGCCGCGACGCCGAGCTCGGCGTGCTCGTGCATCTGGCGGGTGCGGATCTGTACCTCGACGCTCTTGCCCTGCGGGCCGATGACCGCAGTGTGAATCGAGCGGTAGAAGTTGCCCTTGGGCGTGGCGATGTAGTCGTCGAACTCCCCCGGAATGTAGCGCCACAGGCCGTGCACGACCCCGAGTGCGCCATAGCAGTCGGGAATCGACTCCACGACGATGCGCACGGCGCGCACGTCGAAGAGCTGCTCGAACTCCAGGTGCTTGTGCTGCATCTTGCGATGGATGCTGTACATGTGCTTCGGTCGCCCGTACACCTCGGCGCCGATGTTGCTCTGCGCGAGCGTGGTGCGCACCGTAGCGCAGAACGCCTCGATGTATCTTTCGCGGTCGCGCCGCCGTTCGTTCAGCGCCTGGGCGATGTGCCGGTAGGCCGCAGGCTCGAGGTAACGGAAGGCAAGGTCCTCGAGCTCCCACTTCAGCTGCCAGATCCCGAGCCGGTTGGCGAGCGGGGCGAAGATGGCGCGGGTCTCAAGCGCCAGGCGCCGGCGCGGCTCGGCGGGCAGGGTGCGCGCATGGCGCAGCGCGGTGAGCTGCTCGGCGAGCCGTGCGAGGATCAGCCGCGGGTCGCTCACCACGGCGAGCAGCATCTTGCGCAGCGTTTCGGCCTGGCGGGCATCCAGACCCTGCTGCGGAGACCAGTGTTGCGGCAGGCCGATATCGGCGAAATTCGTGAGGGCAGCGGCGGCGTTCCAGGCGCCGGGGCTGGCCAACGGCGCGAGTGTCTTGGCGACCGAGGCGCCCGCGGCGAGTACCGGCTTGAGCACCAGCGCGTGCGCCAGATCGGCATCCTCGGTGAGCGCTCCGACGATCGCGGCCGCTTCGGCACCGCGCTCAAGGACCGCCGGCTCGAGGCCACCGGCGGTGAGGGCATCGTGCAATGCACCGATCGATGCGAGCAGGGCGGGCGGGCAGTGCTGCGTGGTCTGCACGGGGGGCGTCGATGCCTGAGGCGAAGTTCCTGGCTATCATAGCCATACGCCGGCAGCGGCGGAAAACCGGTGCTGCCTTGCGGGGTTGTGCGGTGCCGCCGCAGGACTGTATATTTTCACATGGTGTTGAATCCGTCCGGTGTGCAGCGCGTGCGCTTTGAAGGCTATGGCCCGGAGGGGGCCGCGGTGCTGCTCGAGTGCCGCACGGAGGATCCGGAGCGGCTGCGCACGGTGCTGCGGCAGGTATTCCGGGCACATGGGGGGGCGCTCGGGGCCGAGGGCGCGGTGAGCTATCTGTTCGACCGAGTGGGCTGGATGCGCTTTGCGGCAACCGATCCGGCGAGACTCGCCGCAGCCGCGTACGCCGCCGGTGCCGAGCGCGTCTGCGGCGTCGAACCGCAGGAGCTCGAGGTGCGCACCGATCCGGAGGAATTCGAGGCGATCCGTCGGGCGCTGATGCGCGCCGGCTGGGAGCCGAGCGCTGCGGCGGTGAGTGAGCGGGCGGCGCAGACGCTGGCGCTGCCGGCGGGCGCGGCGCTGCGCTGCCGGGAGCTGCTGGAGGCGCTCGGGCAGATCAAGGGCGTGCACCAGGTGTATTCGAATGTCTCGATATCCGACCCGCGCCTGGCGCACGTTTGATCCGCAGCGCAGCGCCGCTGCCTCGCCGCCGCCGCCGGTGCTGGTGGACGAGCGCACGGGACTGCGCGTCCTCGGACTCGATCCGGGCTCGCGGATTACCGGATACGGGTTGATCGAATGGCGGGACGGGCAGTGGTGTCATTTGGCGCACGGGTGCGTCACGGTGCCGGGCACCGAGGCGCTCGCGGTGCGGGTGCGGTTGATCTTCGAGCGGCTCACCGAGCTGATCGCCCGGCACGACCCGGCCGAAGTGGCGGTCGAGCGGGTGTTCGTCAACCGCAACGTCGACAGCGCGCTGAAGCTCGGTCAGGCACGCGGCGCTGCGCTGTGCGCCGTGCCCCACGGCGTGGCGGTATTCGAGTATGCTCCGCGCGCCATCAAGCTGGCGTTGGTCGGCTCGGGCGCCGCGGAGAAGCGGCAGGTCGCGCACATGGTGTGCGCGCTGCTGTCGCTTCAGGAGCGGCTCGCCGCCGATGCTGCCGATGCGCTGGCGGTGGCGCTGTGCCATGCGCATTCGCGCCCGATGGCGCGGCTTGCGGCCGCGCACCGCGCGGCGCCCAACGGGAGCGGCACGACCTCATGATCGGCTCGATTCGTGGACAGATTGTGGCCAAGGTGCCCCCGCACCTCACGGTGGAGGCGGGCGGTCTGGGCTACGAGCTCGAAGCGCCCATGTCGACGTATCTTCACCTGCCGGCGGTGGGTGAGCCGGTGCGGCTGCTGACCCACCTGGTGGTGCGCGAGGACGCGCACGTGCTCTACGCCTTCGGCACCGAGGCCGAGCGGCGACTGTTCCGCGATCTGATCAAGGTGTCGGGCGTCGGGCCGAAGATCGCGCTCGCGCTGCTCTCGGGGCTGAGCGTTGAGGCGTTTGCCGCGTGCGTTCACGGCCATGACGTGAGCGCGCTCACGCGCGTGCCCGGCATCGGGCGCAAGACCGCCGAGCGGCTGGTGGTTGAGATGAGTGATCGACTCGAGGCCGCTGCGCCCGGGCGGCCGGCGCTCACCGCGGGCACCGAGGCGCAAACCGAGGCGTTCGATGCGCTCATCGCGCTCGGTTACAAACCGCCCGAGGCGAGTCGGTTGCTGAAGAACACAGGGTCCGAGGCGCACTCGACCGAGGAGCTGATCCGCCGCGCGCTGCAAAGCGCAGTGCGGGAGTAGCGCATGGACAGCGAACGCCCCATGGTCAGCGCGCAGGCGAGCGGCGAGGACGAGTCGGCCGACCAGGCCATCCGTCCGCGCCGGCTGGCTGAGTACGTCGGGCAGCCCAAGGTGCGCGCGCAGCTGGAGATTTTCATTGGCGCGGCGCGCCAGCGCGCCGAGGCGCTCGATCACGTGCTGGTATTCGGTCCGCCGGGGCTTGGCAAGACCACGCTGGCGCACATTGTTGCCGCCGAACTCGGCGTGAACCTGCGTCAGACCTCCGGTCCGGTGCTCGAGCGGCCCGGGGACATCGCGGCCATCCTGACGAACCTGCAGCCGCGTGACGTGCTGTTCGTCGATGAAATCCACCGGCTCTCCCCGGTGGTCGAGGAGGTGCTCTATCCGGCCATGGAGGACTGCCAGCTCGATATCATGATCGGAGAGGGCCCGGCGGCGCGCTCGATCAAGCTGAATCTGCCGCCGTTCACGCTGGTCGGGGCTACCACGCGCGCTGGGCTGCTGACCTCACCGCTGCGCGACCGCTTCGGCATCGTGCAGCGGCTGGAGTTCTACGCGGTGGAGGATCTGGAGCACATCGTGCGCCGCTCAGCGGCCATCCTCGCCGTGCCGATCGATGCGGTCGGGGCGCTGCGCATTGCGCAGCGCTCCCGGGGCACCCCGCGCATCGCCAACCGGCTGCTGCGCCGGGTGCGCGATTATGCTCAGGTTAAGGCAGACGGGCGTATCGTTGCGGCCGTGGCCGAAGCGGCGCTCGATTTGCTGGAAGTCGATCCGCAGGGGTTCGATACGCTCGATCGCAAGCTCCTCACGACCGTCATCGATAAGTTCGACGGCGGCCCGGTGGGTATCGAGAGCATCGCGGCGGCGGTCGGGGAGGAGCGCGGTACGCTCGAGGACGTGATCGAACCGTTTCTGATCCAGCAGGGGTTTCTGGTGCGCACCGCGCGCGGCCGCATGGCCACGCGCAGCGCCTACGCTCACTTTGGCCGCACGCCGCCAGAGCGGCTCGCCGGGTCGGTGCCGCTGTTTGAGGAGAATCCATGAGCGAGTTCAGCTGGCCGGCGCGGGTCTACTGGGAGGACACCGATGGCGGCGGCATCGTTTATTATGCGAACTACCTGCGTTTCCTTGAGCGCTCGCGCACCGAGTGGCTGCGCTCGCTCGGATTTTCGCAGCAGGAGATGGCGCGGGAACCTGGCGTGCTGTTCGCGGTCGTGAAGGTATCGGTGGACTATCGCCGGCCGGCGCGGCTCGATGATGAGCTGCTCGTGACCTGTGAGCCTCGCCCCGACGGGGCGGTGTGCATGCGCTTCGCACAGCGCATCCTGCGTGCGGGGGAGACCGAGCCGCTGGTGACCGCCGAGGTCCGGGTGGCCTGCGTCGATGCGCGCACGATGCGTCCGACGAAGCTGCCCGAGTCGCTGCGTGCGGCGTTGAACTAACCAGGAGTGAGCCGAAACCTCATGAGTGGACATCTGTCGCTGATTCAGCTCGTCGTACAGGCGAGCTTCGTGGTGCAAATCGTCATCGGGCTGCTGATGCTCGCCTCGCTCACCTCCTGGGCGATCATCTTTCGCAAGCGACTGCTGCTTGGGCGGGCCCGCCGCGAAGCAGATCAATTCGAGAACAATTTCTGGTCCGGCGGGGATCTGGCGCAGCTGTACCGGGCGATCGAATCGCACGGCGGGGCGAGCGGCATGGCGAGCATCTTCGAGATGGGCTTTCGCGAGTTTGCCCGCCAGCGCCAGCAAGGTGCCGGATCGACCGATCTGGTGCTGGAAGGCTCGCGCCGCGCCATGCGTGTGGCGCAGCTGAAGGAGATCGACCGGCTGGAGCAGAGCCTCGCCACCCTCGCCACGGTTGGCTCGACCAGTCCGTACGTGGGCCTGTTCGGCACGGTCTGGGGCATCATGAGTGCGTTCTCCTCCCTCGGGGATGTGCGCCAGGCGACCCTCGCGGCGGTGGCGCCCGGTATCTCCGAGGCGCTGATCACCACCGCGATTGGCCTGTTCGCGGCTATTCCGGCCGTGGTTGCCTATAACCGCTTCGCCGACCAGGTCGGCCGGCTCGAGGTGCGCTTCGATGCGTTCATGGAGGAGTTCTCCACCATTCTGCAACGCCATGCCACGCGTGGCACTGCGGCCGCGCCGACGGTGAGTGCCGCGGGGGCGGCGCCGATGGCTGCGCCGGCAGCCCCGAAGGGCCGCTAGGAGCGCACCATGGCTCAGGTCTCGCGCGGGCGCAGGCTGATGGGGGAGATCAACGTCGTGCCGTACATCGATGTGATGCTGGTGCTGCTCATCATCTTCATGATCACCGCGCCGCTGCTCACTCAGGGCGTGAAAGTGACACTGCCTCATGCGGCCGCAAAGCCGATGCCGGCCGGAAAGCGTAGCCCCATCGTGCTGTCGGTGACCCGCAACGGGGGGCTGTATTTGGCCGTGGGCACGCGACCGGCGTTTGGTCCGGCGAGCGCGAATGACATTGAGTCGCACGTGGCCGCCGCACTGCAGTCCGACCCCGCCCGCGGGGTGATGATCCGTGCCGACACGTCGGTTTCCTACGGGGTCATCGTCCGCGCGATGGTGCTCCTGCAGAACGCCGGGGCGCGCAAGGTGGGATTCATGACGCAGCCGCTGGCCGGCCGGTCGAGCCATTGACGAGGCGTCGCACCATGACGGAACCGGCGCGCGACCGATGGCTGTCGATCGGGATGTCTGTGCTGCTGCACGGCACCATCATCGGGCTGCTCGCCTACGGCTGGTGGCGCTACGACCACCGGCCGATTACCCCGAGTGTGTCGATCGACGCCACCGTGGTCGACGCTCATTCCCTCAAGGGCATCGGTCTGGCGCCGAAGCCTGCGCCGAAGCCTCCCGCGCCGCCGCCGGCGAGCGTGCCGCAGGGTCCGCCGGCCCCGTCGCCGCAGGAACAGGTGCTGCGTCAGCAGGCCGCCGCCGCCGAACGGCAACGCCTGGCGGCGGCACAGGCGGAGCAGCAGCGGCTTAAGCAGCAGCGCGCCACGCAGGCCAAGGCATTGGCCGCGGCCAAGGCGCAGGCCCAGGCAAAAGCCGAGGCGAACGCACAAGCGAAGGCCAAGGCGCTTGCCGAGGCAAAGGCGGAGGCGAAGCGGCGCGCCGAGGCCCGCCAGCGGGCGGAGGCCCGGCGCAGGCGTGAGGCGGCAAAAAAGCTCGCTGAGGCCCGCAAGCTCGCCGCGCAGCGCGCGGCCAAGGCGCGCGCTGCGCGCATCCGGCAATTGCAGCGGATGCTGCAGGAAGACGCCCAGTCGAACCAGCAGATGCACGCGGCGGTCGGCGGCTGGATCACGGAGGTCACCCAGCGGGTCGAGGCCGCATGGATCAAGCCGCCCACGGCGCGGTCAAACCTCAGTTGCACCATCCGGGTCGTGCTGGTGCCGGGCGGTGCCGTGAGCAGCGTGAGCCTGGGTGAGTGCAATGGCGATGAGGCGGTACGCGAGTCGATCGAGGCGGCCGTGTATCGCGCCTCACCGTTGCCGCCGCCGCCGGACCCGGACCTGTATCACCAGCAGATCAATTTCGTATTCGCGCCCCATTCGAACTGAGAGCCATGACACCCATGACCAGAGTTGCCCGCATGCGTACCGCCGCGATCGCGGCATTGCTTGCCCTCGGCGGTCTGCCGGCGGCGCAGGCGCAACTGACCATCAAGATCACCTCCGGAGTGACCCACCCGGTGCCGATTGCCGTCGTGCCATTCGCCGAGACGAGCAGCGCCTCGGTCAATGTCGCCGCGGTGGTGCAGCACGACCTCGTCGGCAGCGGGCGTTTCAGCGGCCTGGCAGCGGCACAGATGCCGGCCACACCGGATCATGCCGCGCAGGTGGCGTTCCCGGTGTGGAAGACCACGGGAGTCGATTATCTGGTGGTCGGGCGCGTCAAGCCGATGGGCAACGGGGAACTCGCCGTCGACTTCAATCTGCTCAACGTCCTGACCGGCCAGAGCGTGGTGCGCAAACGCTTCACGGGCCCGGCGGCGGCGCTGCGCAATGCCGCGCACCGCGTGAGCGATGCGATCTATCAGGCGATCACGGGGATTCGCGGTGCGTTCGACACTCGCATTGCCTACGTGGCGGTGGTCGGTAGCGGCGCGGCGCAACGCTTCCAGTTGGTGGTGGCGGATGCGGATGGCTACAATCAGCACCTGATCCTTGAGTCGCGCTTCCCGATCATGTCCCCGGTGTGGTCGCCGGATGGAAAATGGCTCGCCTACGTCTCATTCGAGGATCATCTCTCGGCCGTGTACCTGCAGCGGGTACGCACCGGGCAGCGGTACCGTGTCTCGGCGCGCCCGGGGGAGAACGGCTCCCCATCGTTCTCGCCGAACGGGCAGGAACTCGCGCTGACGTTGAGCGGTGTCTCCGGCTATCCGCAGATCTACGTGCTCAACCTGCATACCCACCAGTTCACCCGCATCACGCATACCCCGGCGATCAATACCGGTGCGACCTGGGCGCCGGACGGACGTGCGCTTTATTTCACCTCCGATCGGGCCGGCTCGCCGCAGATCTACCGCAAGTCGCTCACCCCCGGCAGTCTGCCGCGGCGCATCACGTTCACCGACGGGTATAATGCGGACCCGCACATCTCGCCCAATGGAACGCATCTGGCGGTGGTGACGCAGGTCGGTGGGCAATACTGCATCGCCGTGCAGAACCTCAAGACGGGCAATTTCCGCGTGCTGACGCACGGTCCGCTCGACAGTACGCCGAGCTTTGCGCCGAACGGCGCGGAGCTCATCTACGCCAATCGTCCGGGCAGCGGTTCGGAGGGGATTCTGGAGACGACTTCGGTCGATGGACTCACGGGCATGACGCTCAGGCCCACGCACGGGCAGATTCAGGATCCAAGCTGGGGGCCATTCCCCCGGAATTCGCATTAAAATTTGAGAAGCGCGGTCCCTGACGGGCCGCGTGTGTGTCACAACAGAGCGCCGGGGGACCGGCGCACAACGGAGAAGGGTGTTATGCGTCGCATTGTTACGGTAATGGTGTTGGCCGCGGCCCTGGGCCTGGCGGCCTGCGCGAGCAAGCCGGTCAAACCGGCCAGTTCGCAGACGGCGACGGCCGGCAGCGGTGCCGCCACTCAGGGGGCCGGATCCGGTGCGAACGCCGGGGAAGGCTCCCTCGGCAATCAGAGTTCGGTGCCGGGCCCGCAGCAGGGGCTGCTCGCGGACCGCACCATTCACTTCGCATTCAACAGCGCGGTGATCCGCGGACACGGCATTGCCGTGGTGGCGGCCCATGCGAAGTACCTCGCCGATCATTCGAGCGCGCGCGTGCGGCTCGAGGGCAATACCGATGACCGCGGCTCGCCGGAGTACAACATCGGTCTTGGTATGCGCCGGGCCGAATCGGTTCGCCAGGCGATGTTGCTGCAGGGCGTCTCGCCGAATCAGATCACTGTCGTGAGCTACGGCGAGGAGCGGCCGGTCGATCCGGCCAACAATCCGGTTGCCTGGGCCAAGAACCGTCGCGTCGACATCGTCTATCTGACGCCGACGCAGCCGGGTCGCTGAGCGGGACGCGGGAGTTTTCATGCGTGCCTTGCGCGTGCTGGCGCCGGCTGCGGCGCTGCTGGTGACGCTGCTCAGCGGCTGTGCCACCGGTCCGGATCCCACCCAAGTGCGACTCGATAATCTCGATGCACGGGTGGGCAAGCTCGAGCAGTTCGTCTCCAACGGCAGCCTGGTGCAGCTGGCCCAGCAGCAAAACGCGCTGCAAGCCGAGGTGCAGAGCCTGCGCGGTCGGGTCGACAGCCTGCAGGAGCACGACCGGCGCTTCAGTCGGCAGCAGCGTGCGCTGTACGCGGATCTGAACAAGCGCATGGGCGCGCTCGAGCGCGCCAGCGCGGCCGAGGCGGCCGCGATCAAGGCCGCGGACGCCGGCGCGTCGGGCAGTTCGGGGACCCCGAGTGGAACCGCCGCCGTGGGCGGCGGTTCCGGCTCGCTCGCCGGAATGATGGCTGGAGTCGGTCCGACGCAGCAGTCGGTCTACCAACAGGCCTTCGATGCGCTGAAATCGGGCAGCTATTCGGTGGCGATCAGCGGTTTCAAGGGGTTTCTGAAGACCTACCCCACGAGTCCGCTTGCGCCGAACGCCGAATACTGGCTCGGTGAGGCGCATTACGTGAACCAGGACTTCAACAAGGCCGAGAAGTGCTTCCGCACCGTGCTGAAGCGCTGGCCGGATTCAGGCAAGGCGGCCGCGGCCATGTTTGATCTCGGCAATACGCTGATCGCACAGGGTCACACCCATGCGGGGCACGCGCAGCTGAAGGCGCTGGTGAAGCAATTTCCGGGCACGGACCTCGCCAAGCGGGCCGCGCACGTGCTGCACCCGCACCGACAGTGAGCGCGACGGGGGCCGCGTCGCCGTCGGCGACGCGGCTGAAGATCACCGAAATCTTCCACTCGCTGCAGGGCGAGGCGGACACGGTCGGTATTCCGACGACGTTCGTGCGTCTCACGGGCTGTCCGCTGCGCTGCCAATACTGCGATACGGCCTACGCGTTTCACGGCGGACAGTGGTGGGACATCGATCAGGTGCTCGAGCGGGTACGTGAACTCGGCCCCCGCTACGTTTGCGTCACGGGCGGGGAGCCGCTGGCCCAAAAGGGATGTCTGGAGTTAATGAGACGCCTGTGCGATGCCGGCTCGCGAGTCTCGCTCGAGACAAGCGGCGCGCTCAGCCTGGCGGGCATTGATCCGCGCGTGGTTCGGGTGGTTGACGTCAAGACGCCGGGTTCCGGCGAAGAGGCGCGCAACCGCTACGAGGAGCTGGCCGGCCTCAGCGCTCAGGATCAGGTGAAGTTCGTGATCTGCGATCGAGCGGATTACGACTGGAGCGTCGCACGCGTGCGTGCGCTGGCGCTCGCCGAGCGCTGCACGGTATGGTTCTCTCCGAGCTACGAGCAACTGCCGGCGCGCGAGCTGGCCGAGTGGATCCTCGCGGACCGTTTGGCGGTGCGTCTGCAGGTGCAACTGCACAAGGTGCTGTGGGGCAATACGCCGGGGAAATGATGGTCAAGCGCGAGCGATGGTCCCGTTCAGGGGCGTTGTGGCAGGGGCGCCCGTGAGCGGCCCGCCGGCGGTGGTCCTGCTCTCGGGCGGCCTGGATTCGGCTACGGTGCTCGCGATTGCGCGTGCGCGCAGCCTGAGCTGCTATGCGCTGTCGATCGCCTACGGTCAGCGTCACGAGGCCGAGCTCATCGCAGCGGCCCGGGTGGCCGCGTTGCTCGGGGCGCGCGAGCACCGGGTGATGCAAGTCGACCTTGCCGGCATCGGCGGATCGGCCCTGACCGACCGTTCGATTGCGGTGCCGGAGACCCCGAGCGAGGGGATCCCCGTGACCTACGTCCCGGCCCGCAATACCATCATGCTCTCGCTCGCCCTCGGCTGGGCCGAGGTCCTCGGCGCCGAGCACATCTTCATCGGCGTCAATTCGCTCGATTATTCCGGTTATCCGGACTGCCGGCCGGAATATGTCGACGCGTTCGCCCACCTGGCGCAGCTGGCCACCAAGGCGGGCGTCGAGGGCCATCCCTGCCGCATCGAGGCGCCGCTCATCACCTGGACCAAGGAGCGCATCATCCGCGAGGGGACGGCCCTCGGGGTCGATTACGGAATGACGGTCTCGTGCTACCAGGCGGATGCGGAGGGGCGGGCTTGCGGCCGGTGCGATTCGTGCCGGCTGCGCCGGGCGGGATTCGAGGCCGCGGGCCTCGTGGACCCCACGCGCTACCAGTGATCGGCGTATCCGGGTATCATCCGCACCCCTGCGGCGCCCCTTCCGGGATCCTCGCCGCGACCCCGTTGGGGCGTTAGCTCAGTCGGTAGAGCATCGGACTTTTAATCCGCTGGTCGACGGTTCGAATCCGTCACGCCCCAAAGTCAAATAAAAACAAGCACTTAAGGCATTTTTTCCCTGTCTGATTTTCGGCCATTTTGGTCAAAAAATAGGCACAAATTTGCACTTAATTTGCACTTCGGTCCGATAGAGGGCTAGAATTGCGTTTGTGCGCGACTCACAGCGGACATAAAAGACGGCCCCGGAGGGTGCTGGTAACACCAACCGAGGCCTGACCATCACCAGCATACGAGGTGCTGCAATGGCTACCGGCAAGTCTATCAAGTCCCGGCGATCCGTCCGGGCGCTCATGCTCCTGCTTCGGCTCAATGCGGACCGGATGAACTACACGCCGCTATCGCACCGAGGGCGGCGCGCGGCACGGCTCATTCCGCTCATTCGCGCGATCGTGGAGGGCTGCTGACATGGCCACCATCACCGAGCACAAGAACGAGGACGGCTCGCGTAGCTTCACAGCGCAGGTGCGCATTCGCCCCTTCAAGCCCTCAAGCCGAACGTTCCACGAGCGGGACTTTCCAGACGCACGCAAGGGCGCGAAGAAGGCCGCGGAGCAGTGGGCTGAGGAACTGGAGAAGACGCTGCGCGAGCAGCGCGTGCGCGGCGGGGTGCGCTCGGACGTTGCCAGTCTCTCGCTGCGCCAGCTCGCGCATGAGTATATCGCCGATCCGGAGACCAAGGCCTTGGCCACGTATGGCGAGCGCGAGCGACAAATTGCGTGGTAGATC
>JAKCDC010000084.1 GCA_021838635.1 Pseudomonadota bacterium | reverse complement strand
TGCTCTGCAGCGTGATCACCCATTTGCCCGGCATGCCGCGCGCGGCGGCCGCATGCGCCGCGGCGGCGATCATTCCCGGCGTCAGTCCAGCCAGATCGCGCTTGTGCGTAATGACCAGCGCGGCGGCATCGGTGGCCTTGAGCAGTTTCTGCTGGAACGCGGTGGTCAGCTGCGCCAGCCGCTCGTTCATCGCCGCCAGGCGGCGCTTGCCGGCCGGGGCAAGCAGCGCCCCGTTCATGACGAAGCGGCGGTAGTACAGCCGCAGCAGCGCGCGCGCCTCGGGAAGCGAGTTCAACGCGGCGCGCTGCGCGTACAGCGCCTTGACGCGCTGGAACAGCCGGCCGTTGAGGTACAGATCATCGTTGAGTGCCGCCAGCGGACCGGCCTCCTCGGCCTGCAGCCTCTGCAGCGTCGGGTCGGTGTTCGCCGAAGTCAACGCGTTGAACACGCCCATGACCCGATTCAGGAGCCGTCCGCAGCGCTCCAGCGCCACCAGCGTGTTCTGGAAGCTCGGCGGCGCGGGATTGTCGGCGATGCGCAGGATCTCGGCGCGCTCGCGGCGGATGCCCGCATCGATCGCCGGCTTGAAATCCGCATCCCGGATCAGATTGAACTCGGGCGCCTGAAACGGCAGCGGACTCGGATGCATGAGCGGATTGGTGGCGGCGTGTGCCGCGACGCCGAACGCACAAGCAAACAGCGCGGCACACGCCGCACGGGTACGGAACGTCCCCCTCATTGGATGACTCCTCGTTATTTTCGGTAGCGCACCGCAGACGGTCGTTCGGGCCGTGTGGCGCGCGCAAGCGCGGGAGTCTACACCAGTGCCCACAGGCCGCTCAGTGACGGCTCATCGCAGGCGCAGCGGCGCCAGACGGCCCGGCCCTGCCCGCCTCTAATCGGGCCGCGAAATCAACGGCTGGGACACAACTTGTAACAGCCGTCCGGCAGCGAGCTGCGCGTGCCGCCACACCCTCGACGCCGAGACGGTCTCAGCACGCAGCGCCCTGGGCCCGAACCGACCGGGCGACGCTTATCGCTGCGCCGCGGCCTGACTCCCGGCGGGACCTCGCTACGCGAGCGCCGCCCCGCCGGTCATGGCCCAGTCGAACAGCCGGCTCGGCCAGCCGCCCCCGAGACTCGAGCCGGTGACCGACTCCAGACGGTACGGCGCGCCGGTCAGGATCGAATCGGCCGCCGCGAGTCCGCTGCGCACCGCCGGGCCGATGCCCTCGGCCATGTCGCGCGTGGCGAGTCCGGCGGCATCCCCGGCGATGAAGGCATTGCCGCGGTGCACCACATCCACCCGCCCGCGCAGGTAATAGCTGTAGCCGCTCGGCTCGAAGTGCGCACCGTGGGCGAGATTGCGCTCGAGTTTGCGCGCCAGTCGCTCCCAGTGCGTGTGAATGTTTTGGCCCGAGCGCTTGATGCGCTCCGCCATGCCGCCGACGCCGATGTTCAGCCAGCCGTCCTCCTTCGGCACGTACCAGGAATAGCCCGGCAGCCCGCGCTCGAAGAACCACAGATGGCAGTCCGGGTCGCGCCAGTCGTACTCGATTTCGTGCTCGAGCGTGACGGTCTGCAACTCCACCGCACGGGGATTGAGCGTACGAAAGAGCGTGCGGTAGACCGGGCAGCGCGTGCCGCCGGCGCCGATCAGGTAGCGGGCGCGGAACGCATCGTCGATGACGAACCCGTCGGCCTGCTCGCGGATCTCGCGCACGCTGTGCTCCACGACCGGGGCGCCGCAGCGCTTGAGCAGCCAGTCGTCGAACTCGACACGGCGGATCGAATGTTGCACGCAACGGATCGGCAGATGCAGCCCTTTGACGTGCAAGTGCATCCGCTCGAAGGTGAGGAAGCGGTGCGGGTAGGCCTCGATGTCGATCTCGAGGTCGCGCACCACCTCCGGGGTGATCCACCCGGCGCACAGCTTCAGCCGCGGGAAGTGCGCCTGATCGAGCACCAGCACGTCGCGGCCGGCTTGCGAGAGCCGCCACGCGGCGCTCGAGCCGGCCGGCCCGCCGCCGACAATCAGCACCTCGCAGCTGCGCATCGGTGCCTCAGGTATACAGGTGCGCGCGGGTCATCGGCACCTCGTTGTTGTGCCGCGTGGCGAACAGCACCTGAAACAGCTGCAGCGTGCCGGTGGTGAACCCGGCGATGGAGCCGGCGAGGTACATCCGCCACATGCGCACGAAACGCGCATCGAACATCTGCTCGACGCGCGGGCGGGCCACCTCGAACAGCTCGAGCCAGTGCCGCAGCGTCTGCGCGTAGTGCAGGCGCAGGTTCTCCACATCCAGGATCGACAGATCCCAGGGTTCGAAGATCTGCATCATCTGCCCGAGCGAAGCCGGACAGGCCCCGGGGAAGATGCGCTTCTCGATCCACGGCTGCAGGGGCGCGGGGTAATTGCGCCCGATCGAGTGGATCAGGCCGCGGCCATTGTCCCCGAGCGAACGGGACACCACCGCGCCGAGCCCCTCGTAGTTCTCCACCCCGACGTGCTCGAGCATGCCGATCGAGACGAACGCGTCGTAGCGGCCGGTGATGTTGCGGTAATCGTCCTGCACGTACTCGACCTGGCCGGCGAGTCCCTCGCGCGCCGCCCGCTCGCGCGCATAGGCAACCTGTTCGCGCGAGATGTTGAAGGCGCGCACCTTGACGCCGTAATGGCGGGCCATGTGCAGCGCGAAGGTGCCCCAGCCGCAACCGGCCTCGACCACCTGCTCCCCGGGACGCAGCCGCATCTTGCGGCACACGTGGTCCATCTTGGCGCGCTGCGCCACATCGAGCGTGGCGTCGGCCGTGGGGTAGTAGGCACAGGTGTAGGCCATCGTCTCCCCGAGCCACAGCGAATAGAACGCGTTGCCGATGTCGTAGTGGTGATGGATGTTCTGGCGCGAGCCGCTGAGCGTGTTGACGTGCGGCCGGCGCAGAGTGCCGAGCAGCCGGCCGAGTCCCGAGGGCGCCGGGGCGCGCGTGCCGGCCAGGTACAGCGCCTCGAGCAGCTGCACCAGATCACCCTCGATCTCGATGCGCCCCTCGCTGTAGGCGTCCGGGAAGCGCACCTGGTGATCGGCCAGGATCGCCAGCAGCGCCCCGCGGCTCGGGATGCGCACGCGGCAGACCGGCTCTGAGCCGGCCGGCGCGATGCGCTCGCCGGTCCAGAGCTGAAATTCGATGTCAGGTGCGCCGAGCCGCTCCAGCAACCGCTCGAGCATGCGACCTTCGAAGGAGTGTCCGCCCGTGACCTCGCGCACCGGTGACTGCCCGGCAGTCTCCCGCCCGGCGGCGGTATTTGAGTTCATCACGGACTCATTACTGGCATTCACAGCGCCTCCTCGGTGACGTTCCGCACACGGTACCGGGTCTAATCTAGCATGCCCGATGCGCCCCTCGCACCGCGCCGCCGCGCCCTGGCGAACGGCCGGCGCGGTGAGCCGAATTGCCTCGGCCGGTCCGATCCACTACGCTCTGCGTGGGTCTGCCGAATCCTATAACAAAAGCGCTGCGGGCCTTCAGGCGCCGCGGCCGGGGAGGAATCGAACCATGCCCAGCCTCAAGCGCATCGCGTCTTTTGGGGGCCTGGCCCTCATGCTGCTGAGCGCCCTGACCGCCATCCCGCGGGCCACGGCCTCGGGCGCGCCGGCCACCCCGAGGAGCGCCCCCTACGCGGCACTCCGCTGGCGCAACGTCGGCCCCTGGATCGGCGGGCGCGTGGTCGCCGTGGCCGGGGTGGGGAGTGCGCCGGACCTGTTCTACATGGGCGCGGTCGACGGCGGGGTGTGGCGCAGCACCGATGATGGCAACCGCTGGGTGAACATCAGCGACCGGACGCTGCCGGGTTCGAGCGAGAGCATCGGGGCGATCGCGGTGGCCCCGTCGAACCCGAAGATTCTCTACGTCGGCACCGGTGAGAGCGACATCCGCGGCGATGTGATCACCGGCGATGGCGTGTTCCGCTCCAGCGATGCCGGCCAGACCTGGCAGCGCGCCGGGCTCCAAGACACCCACACCATCAGCGCGCTCGTGGTCGATCCGCACGACCCCGAGGTGGTGTATGCGGCAGCCATGGGTCACGTATTCAAGCCGAATCGCGCCCGCGGGGTGTTCAAGTCCACCGACGGCGGCCGGCACTGGCACAAGATTCTCTACGTCAACGCCAAGACCGGCGCGATCGACCTGGTGATGGACCCGCACAACCCGGAGATTCTGTACGCGGCGATGTGGCAGGCGTACCGCACCCCGTGGACGCTGCAGGACGGCGGCCCGGGCAGCGGGCTGTACAAGAGCACCGACGGCGGCCGGCACTGGCAGGAGATCTCGCGCAATCCGGGCTTTGCGCGCGGCGTGCTCGGACGCATCGGCATCACCGTCGCGGCGAGCGAACCAAACGTCCTCTACAGCATCGTGCAAGCCAAGCACGGCGGGGTGTTCCGCTCCGATGACGGCGGCGCGCACTGGCAGCGGGTGAACCGCAGCTGGAGTCTGCGCCAGAGAGCCTTCTACTACATGACGATCTTCGCCGACCCAACCCAGCCGAACACGGTGTACGCCCCGGAGGTCGATGCGCTGTGGGTCTCGCACGACGGCGGCAAGCACTTCGCCATGCTGCACACCCCGCACGGGGACAACCATGCGCTGTGGATTAATCCGCAACATCCGAACATCCTGCTGGAGGGCAACGACGGCGGCGCCACGGTCTCGACCGACGGCGGCAAGACCTGGAGCACCGAGCACAATCAGCCGACCGGCCAGTTCTACCACGTCGCACTCGACAGCCAGTTCCCGTACGACCTGTACGGGGCGCAGCAGGATGAGGGCTCCTTCGAGGGCCCGAGCGCCACGCCCGAGGGGATGATTCCGCTCGCCGCCTGGCACGGGGTGGCCTACAACGAGGCGACGTTCATCGCCCCCGATCCGCTCAATCCCATGATCACCTGCGGCAGCGGCTACTTCAGCATTCTCGTCTGCTACGACCGCAGCGTCGGTCAATTCAACGACGTGAGTCCCTGGCCGGACTACCAGGAAGGCGCCCCCGCGGCGCAGATGAAGTACCGCTTCGGTTGGACGCACCCGATCTTCTTCGCCCCGAACCACCCGCGCACGCTGCTGCTCGCCTCGCAGTACGTGCTGGAGAGCCATGATCTGGGGCGCACCTGGCAGCGCATCAGCCCGGACCTGACCCGCAATGTGAAATCCACCGAGGGTCCGACCGGCGGTCCGATCAACCTCGATGCCTCCGGGGCGGAGATCTTCCCCGACATCGCCTCCCTGGCGGTCTCCCCGCGCAGCGCCAAGGTGATGTGGGCGGGCTCCGCGGACGGTCTGGTGCACGTGACGCGCGACGGTGGCCAACACTGGGTGCTGGTCACGCCGCCCGACCTGCCGCAATGGGCCGAGATCGACTCGATCGTGCCCTCGGTCTCGGCGACCGGGACCGCCTACCTCAGCGCCTCGCGATACATGTGGGATGACTTCCATCCCTATGTCTATAAGACCACCGACTACGGCGCGCACTGGCGACCGATCACCGTGGGCCTGCCGGCACGCCAGTACGTGCTGTCCCTGGCGCAGGATCCGCGCGATCCGGCGCTGCTGCTCGCCGGCACGAAGAACACGGTGTACGCGAGCTTCGATGGCGGCGGTCATTGGGTCCCGCTGACTTTGAACCTGCCGCGCGTGCAAGTGCGCGGCATTGCCATCGCACCCCTGCAGGGCCAGGTGGCGATCGCCACTCACGGCCGCTCGTTCTGGGTACTCGATGATCTGACACTGCTCGAGCAGCTGACGCGCCGCGCGGCGCCGGCGCCCGAGGCTGCCGCGCTGTATGCGCCGGCGACCGCCTGGCTGACCCACGCCTACGGGCGCAGCGCCTACACCAAGCGCATCGGCACTGCGGGCACCAACCCGCGCTTTGGCGCCACAGTGTTCTTCCACATCCCGGCCGATTACCGCGGCCAGGTGCCCGTGCACCTCACCTTCCTCAATGCCCAGGGTCAGGTGATCCGCACCTTCGCGCTGCACCTGCAGCACAAGAGTCCGAAACTCAGCGCCGTGGCGCGTGCCGAGCGCACGCCGCATCAGGCGCAGCGAGCCGCCGAGCGCAAGGCGAGCGGCATCACGGCGGGCAACAACCGCTTCCAGTGGAATCTGCGCTACCCGGATGCCACCGACGTGACCGGCTTCTGGGTACCGGCGGCCGCCGGCGGACTGCCCGACTCGGTCCAGGGCCCCTCGGTCCTCCCAGGCCGCTACACGGTGGTACTCGACTACAACGGCCAGACTCTGCGCCAAGCGTTCCACGTCCGGCTCGATCCGCGGCTGCACCCCTCGACGGCCGACCTGAAAGCCCGCCTCGCGCTGCAGATGCGCATTCACGATGCGCTCAACACGCTCGACACCACGCTCAACCGCGCCATCGCGCTGCGCGCAAAGATCGACACCGCCCTTCAGGCTCACCCGGCCGATGCGACGCTGCGGCGCTCACGCCAGGGGCTGAGTAACGCCATCGCCCGCATGGTGCAGCTGAAGACGCGCTCGAGCGAAGGGACGCTGCTGTTCGAAACGAAGGTGCGCAGCCACCTCGCCTACCTCGCCGCCGAGATCGACCAGGCCTACGTGCGTCCCACGAGCGCCGAGCAACAGGTCTTTGTCTATCTCGAGGCCAAGGCACACGCCGGCGAGCAGCGTCTGAACACGGCGATCGCCGCGGGCCAAGCGGCGCTCTGAGGCGCAGTCGACCCGGACGGCACGGCG
>JAKCDC010000033.1 GCA_021838635.1 Pseudomonadota bacterium | reverse complement strand
AGGCCGAGCTCATGCGCCTGGCGATCGCCAATTACCGCAAGGCGAAGAAGCTCTTACGGACCTGGGAGACTCACACACAGCGGCTCATCGAGCTCAACGCACCCGAATAGCCGTCGCCGGCCGGACGGAAATTACCCGGAAATCACCCCGGCGATGTGCGGAAAGTAAGATGGGCGGGCATGGGACGTCGTTTTTCCCAAGCGCTGAACTTCCTATCTTTATTTATTTACGCGTCCTAATGCTGGGGGAGCCTTAAAAGCTTTACACAACGAACCGCCATTCTTCGCATCCCGCCGGGCAGCGTTGCGCTTAGAAGAAAAGCCCAGCTGCGCGCACTTGTCGCTCGATATCCAATCGCCCGTCGAAAATACCGTCTGGCCTCCGACATGTTGCCTTCCGCATAGTGTCGGTATCCAGCCTCAAATGCGAATCCGGAAATTGCCGCTCGTACACGCCTCGGCCCCAGGATCCGACTCAAGCTCGGATCGTCGCGTAGCGCTTTGGCATATACAAATGCGCGGCCCACCGCCATCTTCTTCGAATCTCCAGTAACATTCGAATCATGCTTTCGATAAAGCTTCAATGGCTCGTCCACAAACCCAAACGGCCAGCGTCGCGCCAGCCGTAACCATAAATCCAAATCTTCAGCCGCCGTCACTCGCTCATCGAACCCCCCTACGTCTTCCAGACATTGTTTTCGAGCAAGTATAGTCGACGCAGAAATTCGACACTCGAAGAAAAACTTTTCATAACAATTCCCCTGGTATCGCTCTCTTCCCATGGGCTCGTAAGATGTCTCTCGTTTCTCGGAATTCCAGATCAGCACATCAGTATGCACGACAGCGACCTCGGGGTGCGCAACAAGATACTCAATTTGCCTCGCAAGCTTGTGCGGCAACCACCTGTCGTCAGCGTCGAGGAACGCTATCAACTCTCCCTTCGCCTCGCGAATTCCACGATTGCGCGCAGCCGACACGCCCGCGTTTTCCTGCTTGATGACGCGAATCCGCTCGCCATACCGCGCCAGCACCTCTTCGGGGTGGTCAGACGAACCATCGTCGATCACGAGGATTTCACGTACCGGAATCGTTTGCGCAAGCACGCTATCGACGGCATCCATTACAAAACGGGCCGCGTTGTAGCATGGAATGACCACGCTGACACTCAGTTGTTCGTTTTCACTTTCAGGAATCACGATTCCACCGACGCCGCGCATTCACTCGACTCGCGCCATTTTCCGGCTAAATTCGCCACCGCCTCGCGTACGTGTTTCCAGTCGAAATGATTCCGCACGAACTCTCGTCCGCGCTCCGCGGCTCGCTGCAGCTCGCAATCAGGCTCACGCAGGACTGCAGCGCACGTGTCAGCGAACTTCTCCACATCATTCACGCGACGTATTCCGTGCGTTTCGTGCAGCGGAATTCCGTAGGCCCCCATATCTGTCGACACCACCGGCACCGACCTTGCCAGGGATTCCAATATCTTTAAACGCGTTCCCCCTCCCGCGTGCAGCGGAACGATACTTAGCGACGCACGCCGATAGAACGCATCCAAATCATCGACGAATCCATGCACGACAACGCCCGCTCGACCGTTGGCCGACAGAATTCCGTCCGACGGGCCTATTCCGACGATGTCGAGACACGCAGAGGGGACCTTCTGCCGTACAAGAGGCCAGACATTGGATAGGAACCATTCTACGCCGATCCTGTTGGGCGGATAGATGAGGTTTCCAACGAAGAGGATTCGGCATTCGGGACTTCGAGAAATGTCATCTGGACAATCGGTTCCATTGGCGATGACGGCGACGTTGTTGCCCTGACAGGCCGCATCCTGTTGAGAACAGCGAATCACGCAGGAATAGTGCCGCCCGCAAGACCGCTCCCAAAACCACGTCTTAATAAGGTCCGCGTAATCGAGGATCTTGGCGCCATACGATGGGGCGCTGCGCAACATCCCCCACTCCCGCATCCACTCGAAGTCGTCTCCGTCTAGAATCGTGGTGATGTTCTTTGCAAATTTTGGAACGTCCAATATCGTCCCTATTCTGAGGGTCTCTACCCAGACCAGAGAATAATCGTTCCAAGACACCATTTGTTGCACAGCGCTTCGCGCTGCCGTTGCGTTGCCCCACATGACTGTGAGCGGCGCGCGACTCGTAAAGGCGAGCCGCAGTCGTCCGGGAGTCGTTCCATACCGCTTTTTCTGTTCGTCGGTTGTATTGAAATAAGTCGAGGGCAGAGCCATGACCTTTCCGCAGTTCATGTATGCTCCCGCAGTTGCGACGGGTTCGTCGGCTCTACATGCAAGGACGTCCACAGCGCCAACGCTAAGAAGGCCCTGCAGGACATTCCATTTTCTTATGAAACCGCCCGAGGTCAGCGGCCAGCGAAGATGCGGGGTAATGAATAGCGTGCACTTCGAAAAATTGCCCGTTTGGCGCGCATTCTGCCGACAACACGTGTTAGAGTGACGCATGACTATACAACTCGAATTTTTGGCGCTTCCGCACCAGTTTGATCAACTCAGCACGGGTCGGGATGCCTTGGCGCGGCTGGATGCCCTCGTTGACTGGGAGATGTTTCGACCGGATCTTGAGAGCATTGACCGCACGGAGCGTACGTCTGCGGCGGGTCGCAAGCCCACTGATCGTGTGCGGAGGTTCAAGATGCTGGTACTGCAGAACCTGCACGGGTTGTCGGACGATGCGCTTGAATATCAGGTAACGGACCGACTGACGTCCATGCGGTTTCTCGGCATCGACCTCGGCGACGCAGTACCGGATGCGAAGACCGTGTGGCTGTTCCGCGAGCAATTGCGCGAGGCGAAGGTCTTTGTCCGGCTTTTCGAGCGGTTTTACAGAGCCTTGGCTACGCAGGGGATCAAGCTCAACAGCGGTCAGATCGTGGATGCGAGCTTTGTCGAGGCGCCGCGGCAGCGCAATACGCGCGAGGAGGACGAGACGAGCAAAGAACGAGCGGTGCCGGCGCAATGGAGAAAGAATCCGGCGAAGCTGCGGCAGAAAGACACCGATGCGCGCTGGACCCAAAAGAATGACGAGGACTACTTTGGCTACAAGAGCCACGTGAGCGTGGACCGTAAGACGAAGCTGGTGATCAGCGAGCATGCGACGCCGGCGAACGTGCATGACAGTCAAGTGTTTGACGGTCTCCTCGGCAAAGCCCGGCGACGCGGACGTTACGTCTGGGCCGATAGTGCCTACCGGAGCCGTGAGCACGAGCGCGGGCTGAAGCGCAGAGGTTTTCGGAGTCACGTTCATGAACGCGGCAGTCGAGGCCATCCGCTCACCGCGGGCAACAACGCAGGAACCGCACGACGTCCCGAGTGCGTGTGCGGGTCGAGCATGCATTTTCCACCATGACCCAGATGTCCGGAATGTTTGTGCGCGCATCGGGCTTGCGCGAATGCGTGCGTGGTCGACGATGTAGGCATTAACCTACAATCTGAAGCGGCTCTAGGCCCTGATCCGGCTGGGCAAGGTATCCATCGATGGAATCGGCGAGCCCGGATGATGGGGGACGGATCGCAACGCAGGCCGTTCGGAGCGAGCAAACCCACAAACCCCGGTGAAATTGAGCCGCAGTTCGGCTCATATCGTAAATTCCAATGTTCTATGCATCAACCGACTCTCAAATGGCGCATTTCATAGAGGCCCCCTTCCTCCGGAGTGGTGGAAAACTAGTGACTGTTGCGTAACTAAGTAGACACATGTCAAGCGGCCTTCTTTCGTACACGACGCACCGTACAGCCGGGCTGAATTTCCTCCAGGCGCCGTCGACAGCGCTCGATCTTGGCGAGGATATCCTCCGCGCGCGCCTGCCAGATGAAGGGCTTCGGATCGCGATTCCAGGTCGCAATGAATGCCTCGATCGCCACTACGAGGTCCGGAACGCTGGCAAAGCTGCCGCGCCGCACGGCCTTACCGGTCAGGTCCCCGAACCAGCGCTCGACCAGATTCAGCCAACTGGAGCTAGTGGGAATAAAGTGGACCTTGAAGCGCGGGTGCCGCTTCAACCACCGCTGTACGTGCGGAGTTTTGTGCGTGCCATAATTCGCCAAAACCAGGTGCAAATCCAACCTCGGCTCATACTCGGCATCGAGCTGACGCAGGAAGCGCAAGAACTCCTGGTGCCGATGCTGCGGGAAACTACGCCCGCTGACTGTCCCGGCCGCTACGTTGAGGGCAGCGAAGAGCGTCGTGGTGCCGTGGCGCACGTAATCGTGCGTCCACGTGCCGCAGCGCCCTCGCTTCATCGGCAGGCCCGGCTGCGTCCGATCCAAGGCCTGAATTTGGCTTTTCTCATCCACGCACAGCACCACCGCGTTCTGCGGCGGATTCAGGTACACCCCCACGACATCCAGCAGCTTCGGCACAAACTGCAGGTCGCGCGAGAGCTTGAAGGTCCCCTGCCGGTGCGGCTGCAGTCCGTGCTCCTGCCAGATGCGGCACACCGTACTCGCATCCACCCCCTGGGCCTTCGCCATCGTCCGGCTGCTCCAGTGCGTCTGGCCGGCAGGTTTACTCGCCAGAGTCGCCTTCACGATCCGTTCCGCCAGACCCGGTTGTGGCTTGCGGCCTCGTCCCTGCGCTACTTCCCACAGACTCTCTACACCCTCGGCCATGAAACGCTCGCGCCACAGCCGACACGTGTGGCGGTTCAGCCCCAATTCCTCAGCGATCTCAACGTCGCTGTTTCCTTCATGCGCCAGCAACACGATCCGGCAGCGCTTCGCCACCTGCTGAGGCGTCCCGTGCGCCCGAACCCACCCCTCCAGCACCTCCTGTTCGTCGGGCTTCAGTTGCAAGGCCAGAGAGTTTTTGCTCACTCTGCCACTAAACCATAATGAGAGCCGGCTGTCTAGTTATTTCCGCAGCACAACACTAGTTATCAGTCTTGCGAAACAAGTGGTACGATTAATTCATGAGCGCGCACGAAGACCGCATCAGGGTTGAATCCATCGTATAGAAATTCGTGCAGAATGCACCGATACTCGTCACGAATCCCGCGGCCGCTGCAAGGTACTCCCGTTGAGGTCAACGGTTTGTCCGCCGGACGCTGCGGCTCGTCTGAATTCCGTTCATTTTCCCGCCGGTGGCTCGGCCCGCATGCGCCGGGACTCGATGATCCTGCCGCGCTGAAACTCGAAGTCCCACTGTGCGCGAAATAGCGCGCCGCTGTTGAACGTGCAGGCCGCGCTCACGGAACGGCCGGCGGCGCCAAGGAGACAACGGTAGAGATACCGAGGAGTGGGTCCCCACATTGCTGCTCCCGAATGCGATTCTGTCTCTGATTGAAGTCGCCATTGGCCGCGCCCGAACCGGATTGCACGCTGCAAAATCCATCGGCGCCTCAATTGATGGCTGCGTATCAGATGCTCCACGACGGCGTTTGCCGCGAACCATGCCGAATCGCCTGTTCTCAGCAACCGCCTGATCAGCTCCGTCTCGCTCCCCATGGGATAGTTTTCACCCCGCGGTCCGATGCCGGGGTCGAATCGCACTCCCTTGGCAAACACGGCGGCCCGGACGGCCATATTGGGACCAAAAATTGCGTTGCCCGGGGTCGGTCCCTCGCCGGTTGCAATACGGCCGTTCAGCGCGTAGGTTACCGCGAGCGGCACCCGTTCTTCTATCCAATTGGGCGGCGGGACTTCCCATCGCGGGAGGATGAGACCGCCAAACACGTTGCAGCCCGGATGATCATCCGCGGCGGTGCGCATGCGCTGTAGCCAATCGTGTCTTGGGAAGACGTCGTCGTCTGTGAGTACGACAAGATCGCCCGCGATGTGACCGAGACCTGAATTGAGCGCATGGTTCTTGCCCAAATTCCGCTCGATCACGCACTTCAGCGGCAACCGATTGCGAAATTCCTCCAAGACATGCGGTGTACGATCGTCGCTGTCGTTGTCAACCACCAGGAGCTGCCAACCGCCCACTGGCTCCTCGAGTGAACAATACGAAAGGAGCACCGATCGCAAGATATCCGCGCGATTTCGTGTGGCAAACAGGACGGTCAACATGTGCTCAGAAGCCCGCGGTGCTCGGCGCCGCAGCCACATACGCGGTCTGCGGCGAATCCCGACTGACCAGCACGGTGCGTCTGACAGGTCGGGTGCGACGACACATCATCAAGGCAGATTCCGCGCGATGTGCGGCCCAATCCAGTTGGCGCACCACAGCGGCATCTTGCGCCATAGCGCGGCCGCACGGGCATATTTGGGATTCGATGCGTTCAGCTTCGGCACCGGCGACCCCTCCGGCAGCCAGTAGTGCCAATGCAGTTGGTGCGGCTGGGCGCCCCACTGCGCCTTGAACCGGTAGGTGCCGCTCTCGCGTGTCGAGCGCCCGAAGTCGAATGCGCCGACTCCGGCCTGGATCGAGTGGGTGAGCAGCTCCCAGTACATGCGCATATTCACCGATTGGTTCTTCGCCTCGGGACTGGCCACGGCCCAGGGAACTTCCATGGTAGTGCCGTGATTGACCAGGAAAGCTACCGCATGCGCCCTGCCCTTCATCTTGACGACGAGGAGCTCGCCGACGCCACTCAAGGCATCGTAGACGACCTCGAAGAACCGGCGTGGATACACCGGGGTCCCGAGCGCATGCATCGCCGGGGCGAAGACCTCATAGAATTCCGGGATCAGGGCTTTACCGCCCCAGATCAGCTCGAGCTTCTCGCGCTCCCCGCGCCGGATCTGGGAGCGGAGCTTGGCGCCAAGCTGCTGGGCCAGCGCGCCATCCGACGTCGGCAGCCTGAGAATCATCGAGACCTTGTCCAGGCGCTCTGCGAGCGCGAGGTGCGGCAACGGCGCGGTGTGGCGCAGTTCCACATGATCGCAGTGGTGTGCCTGCGCCTCCTCGGCCGCCCGCGCGGCAAGGGCCGCGGCGATGTCACCGTTCTCGGCCAGAATTCCCCCATAGGTGACGAACGGCAGCGACACGAGGAAGCGGCCGAACAGGCGGCTCGACTGGGCCACGAGCGGCAGGACGCCGACAATGGTGGTGCCGTCGTAGGCGGTGATGAACAGGGGCGTGAGGCCTAAGGCGTCCTTGCCGATCATCACCGCTTGGGCGCGGTGATACGCCGTGGCATCAGGATGCCGCGCGACGTACTCGTTCCAACCTGCAGGCGCGCTCGCCGCGGCTTCGATACGCATCGGTGCCGCCCTACGGCACCCCGGGCAGGCCCGGAACGCCCATGCCGAGCCCGGCACCGCCACTCGAATTGGCTTGGCCAAGCAGGTCGTAGGTGAAGTACACCCCGACCTCTATGTCGTGATACGAGGCGGCATTGAAGCTCGACACCCCGGGTGACCCGCTCTGCTGCGTTCCGCCGGCGTAGAGCCCGAACGCCGCGCGCGCCAGCTGCTTCGAGAGGGTCAGCACGGCCCCGATGCTGTGCGTGTGCGCATGGTAGTGGCTGTAATCCTCATAGCTGCTGTAGACCTGCAGCTGGATGGACATCGTCGGCTGCAGCTTTCGGCCCAAGGTCAGGCCGGCGGTCGCGTCGCGGTTGTCATACTGCGACTGCTGCGTGTAGAGATCCTGCTGGTAGATGCCGCTCAGCGTGACCGTCGTAAGTTCCCGGTCGTAGTTCGCCCCTGCGGTCACAATGCGCTCGTTGAACGGGGATGAGGTGATGAACCCCGCGCCCTGCGGCACGCCGCCTTCGGCGCCCAGCAACGCGGTCGGCGACTGCATCGATCCGCCGAAGCTCGCATATTCGCTCTGCGCACCGACGAACACGGTGGTGAACGGCGAGATGCTGCGGCTCAGCTGCACGTTGTAGTAGGGCGCGCCTTGTTGATGGCTGGCGTAATCGATGATGTTGTATCCGACGCCAAGGGTGACGTTGGTTCGGACGTACCGCCCCTGAAATTCGATCTGCGCTTGCTTGATGTAATAGGCCGCGCCATGTCCTGGGCTGCCAATCAGCGCCGCAGGATCCAGATACGCCGTGCGGGCATCACTCGCCTGCAGCGAGAGGCTCGTCGAGCCGGCAAGCTTATGGGTGATCTCGGCGCCGCCCTCGTAGGTCTGCGAGCTGTACGGCGAGGTCTGATAATTGCTGCGCCCATACAGGCCGTAGAGCGTAAAGCGGTTCCTGAGCCCGAAATTCAGGTTCAGGTACGGACCGGTGGTGACCTGATTGACCCATTGCAGGTTCGCGGGCGTGGATGCGGCCAGCGGATCGACCATACCCTCCCCGAAACTGTCGCTGAGCAGCCACTGCAGCGGATCGGACGGCGTGCCCCAGAGCGCATCGCCCTTGAAATTGCCGTAGAAGCTGCCGCTGAAGGAATTGCGGATGTACTGCAAACGGTCGATGTTGCCGAGCAGATTGATGCTGAGGGTCCCCTGCCGCGAGTAGTCGGCGCCGAATCCCACGGTCCCGATGCCGTCATTGCGCTGGCCGCCGGCGGTGAGCAGCGCATTGTCCGTGTAGGCGAGCCCGGCGAGGAAGTCGACATATCCGGTCGACGTCGGGCCGTAACCGGTCCCACCGATCGGTTGGCCGATCTGCTGGGCGCGCCCCAAGGCCGGAACACTGACCAGGGATATCAGCAACAGGGTGCGGGCAATGAGTTTCATTGTTCTGATTCCGTGCTCGTGATGGCGCCGCGACGACCCGTCCCGGTGCGCCGCTGCCCGGCACTGCTTTTACACTCAGGCGCTCTCGCCTCCGCTCGGGCGCTCCTGACCGTAACCGTAATAGTAATACGCCGCATCCGCCGTTCGCACGCTCTGGTTGAGCACCAGGGAGACGGAGTTGTGGCCCTCGAGCACTTTGAGGGCATCGAGCAGCACCGGCTGCGGGGTGGATTCGGCCCTGACCACCACCACCACCTCACCGACCACACGCGCGAGCGCCGTCGACTCGGTCGTCTGCAGCAGCGGCGCGGAGTCGAACACCACGATGCGGCGCATGTCGTTTTCGCCCAGGATTTCCGTCAGTTGGCCCATGCGGGCGCTCGCGAGCAGCTCGGTGGCTTCGTGCGCTCCGGTACCCGCGGGCAGCACCGCGAGCGTCGGCAGATCGGTCGGATGAATGAGCGACTCGACGTCGAGCTCGGGCTGGCGCAGGACATCGAGCAGGCCGGGCGCCTTGCCGAGCCCGAGAACCTGGCTCAGGTTCGGTTTGGCAACATCCGCATCGACCAGCAATACCTTCACGTCCTTCTCGAGCGCCATGCTGAGCGCGAGATTGACCGCGGTGAAGGTTTTGCCTTCTCCGGTCATGGCGCTCGCGATCATCACGAGATATCCCTTCGGCGCGCGCGGCACGCCGCGGCCGACGGCGCGGGCGATCAGCGGCTGTTTGATCTTGCGGTACTGTCGCCCCAGCATGGGCATGTCGGCCTCCGGCGGCAGAAGGCCCGCGGAGCGCAGCGTGCCCCGTTCGATGACGATCTTCTCCCCGTGCGAGCGGGCAGGCACAGAGCCGCCGGCGGTGTTGGGAGGCGCCGGAGCCGCTCCTGCCGGGGGCGCCGCCGCGCCGCCCACCTGGGATTCCTGCAGCTTGCGGATCGCTTTCTCGACGACGCTCATGAGCGTAGGTCTCCGGCTAGGTTCGCGATGTGCGCGTGCAGCGCGAGCACCGCGGCGCTCATGACCACCAGCCCCAACGCGGCGCACGCGTAGAGCACCTGGCCACGCTTCCGCTCGGCGCGGTGGTGATCAGCCCACGCCATGCTGACCGCCCCCAGCACCGTCAGGCCCGTGACCGCGCCGAGTTGGCGCGTGCTGACGAACACCGGCCGCAGCAGATGCAGCAGATAGGCCGTGCCGATTCCGGCGGCAAGCGCGGCGAAGAGCGCAAGCAGGATGAGCCGCACGCGCTTGGGCGCGACCGGTTTGAACTGGGCGGTCGGCGGATCGATGATCTGGAACTTCACCGTCCCCGTCGAGGCCGCCTGCTGGCCCAGCCGCGTGCTGTCGAGGCGCGCAAGCAGCGCATCGTACTGCTTCCTGGTCACCGTGTAATTGCGGGTGAGCTGCGTGTACTCGGCCTGTACTTCCGGCGCGATGTTGATCTCGGCGCGCAGGGTGGCTACCTGCTGGCGCGTGTTGGCGATGTTCTGCTCGATCTCGGCGATGCCGACCTGCGCGGCGTTGTACTTTTCCTGCAGTCTCTGATAGACGGGGTTGGCGCTGAGCCCAAGCGCCGAGGCCGCGCCCACGTCACCCTTGCGGGCCGCCTGCATCTGCCGTTTTTCGCGCGCCTTGAGTTCGGCAATCGTCCGGCGCAGCGCGACCACGCTGGGATACTGGTCGGTGTACTTCAGCAGCATTGCATCGAGCCGGGCCTCGTCCTGATCGATCTGCTGCTCGCTGTCGAGGGCGGCGGCTCCGGCGCCGCTTGCAACCGGTGCCCCATGCGCCGAAACGGTGAACTGCTGGCCCGCCCTGAGCTCGGCGGCGAGTTCCGCGCGCGTGCGCTCGGCCACGTACAGGCGCTGCCGGTCGCGCGTGAGCGCGCTCAGATCGGCCTGCAGCTCGCCGAAATAACTGCCGCTCTGTCCCTGCACCATGCCGACGGTGAGCGCGCCGGCACCGGTCTGGTTCACCGTCAGATGCGAGCCCTGCGTGTTCGGGAGCAGGCCGATGTTGCGCCGCTGGAAGCTGGCGAGCTGCTGCTCGATGCCATTGAGCTTCTTGCCGTAGGCGGCGATCTGCCGATTGAGGAACGTGACGGCCTGCCGTGAGCCCTGGTTTTTGGTGAACAGCGTGCCCTGCACGAAGCTGTCCAGCAGCTTGCCGACCACCTGCTCGGCGCGGGCGCGGTCCGGGTCCTTGTAGCTGATGGTGAACAGCGCCGCCGAGGCGCGCTGGGGGGCCAGAAAGCCTACGATGTCAAGATTACGGCGCAGCTTGTCGATGACGTCCTGCTGCTGCGCGGCCGTCACGGCGCCGGCCATGAGATTGGTGGCGTTGGCGACCCGCTCGAGCTCCGGGGTGCCGAGAATGGCCTGGCGGACCCGCTCGATCTGGTTCTCGACGTCGTCGCCGAGTCCGATGCCGCGGGTGGCCTCGCTCAGCGTCGTGCCGGTGTCCACGAACACTTTCGCCGTGGCTTCGTACTTGTTCGGGATCATGAATATGGCGAACCACAGCACCAGCGCGACGCACCAGGCCATCGCGAGCGCAACCCATCTGAACCGCCAGGCGCCGCGCACCTGGTCGAGCAGCTCCTGGACGACGACGTGGACCGGCGGACTTTTTTGCGTAGCTGCGGGCATCGGCACACCTAGAACAGCGACTCGGGCACGACCAGGACATCCCCCGGCTTGAGCAGATGATTCTGTGAAAGATTTCCGCCGTTGATGAGGCTGGACAGATGCACGTGGATCGTCACCACGTGCCCCTTCACCTCGCGCTCGAGTTTGGCGTCATTGCCGGCCGCGTACGGCGTGAGTCCGCCGGCGGCAAGTACCGCATCGAGTACGGTCATGCCCTTGTAATAAGGCATCGACTCGGGATGGACCACCTGCCCGATCACCTGCACCTGGCTGAGCACGCCGAGCGCCCTGTCGACGATGATCGTAACCCGCGGATCGCGCACGTATTTGCGCAAGGCCTTGTCCATGGCATGCGCGAGCTGCACAGGCGTCTTGCCCGCGGCCGTCATGCTCGCGATCAGCGGAGTCGAGATGCGCCCGTCGGGGCGCACCGGCACCGCGCTCAATGACAGATTCGGGTTCTGCCAGACGAAGATGCCGAGCACATCCCCGGGGCCGATGATGTAGCTGCCGGAGCGGCTCGAGCTCGGGTGCACGGTGGGCGGGGCCGTGGCGGGCGCGGCTTGCGCAGCCGGTACGATAATCAGCATCGCCAGAACGAGGGCGATGAGGACGCCGGCACGAGATGCAGTCGATCGCAACATGATGTTCAGCCTACCGAAAATGACCCGCAGGGTCTGGGGCACACGTCTCAACCTCTCTTGAGCACTGCGAGCAGCTGCTCGGCGTCCTTACGCGAGGCGAACGCCGTCTTGTTGCTCAGCAGCCCGGTGAGAACCGTGCGGGCCTCGGCTTTTCGGCCGCTGCCGGCCAGCGCATAGGCATAGTGATACGCCATGTCCGGGTCGTGGGGATCGAGGCGCGTGGCGGTCTCGAGAAAGGGGAGCGCCTGTGCGCTGCGTCCGGTTCGGGCCAACGCCCATCCCAGCGTGTCATTCACGTTGGGTGAATTCGGCGCGAGCCGATGCGCACGCATCGCCATCGCCACCGCCCCATGGGCCCCCACCTCATTGAGTGCCCAAGCCAGATTGTTCAGCGCCACCACATCATTCGGCTGGACGGTGAGCACTTGGCGGTATTGCGCGATCGCCTGCCGGAACTGGTCCACTGTGAGGTCATAGTCGCCCAGGAAGTCGCGCACTGCCCAATCCGTCGGTGCGCGCGCCAGCCACTGCTCGAGCGGCCGCTCCGGCTGCGCCGCATGCGCGGCCAGTTCGACACGGTACAGCTGCACGGCCACCAGGGCACTCGGATGCAGGCGCTGCGCCGCCTCGAGATCCGCAACCGCCGCGGCCGTCTGGCCGGCTGACGCCTCCACCGCTCCCTTGAGCGCCAGTACGCCTGGATTTCGCGGCTCGCGTTTCGCGAGTGCATCGACGCGATCCAGGGCGGCCGGAATATCCTTCTCGCGCACATCGAGCAGCGCAAGCGTGCCGACCACCGGCAGCCAGTCCGGCTGAAGCTTGTCGGCCCTGCGCAGCGAGGCGCGCGCGGCGAGCGGCTGGTTGAGAGCGAGCTGCGCGCGCGCGCTGTTCAGCCAATAGGCGGCGTCGTCCGGGACGATCTGCGTGGCCTGAGAGAAGCGATCGAGCGCTGCGCTGTACTGGTTGGCCTGCATCAACAAAACCCCGGCCTGCTCGATCAGCAAGCCATCGTGCGGTGCGGCGGCAATGGCCCGATCGAACTCGGCCTCGGCGGACTTCAGATCACCCTGCGCCAGAGCCACGCGCGCAAGCGCGAGCAACACCTGAGGACCGCCGTGCGTGCCCGCCGCTTCGAGCACGGAGCGTGCATTGGCGTACTGGTGCGCGCGCAACAGTATGCCGGCAAGTGCCAGACGCACCGGCAACGCGCGCGGCGCAGCGCTGAGTGCTGTGCGCAGCCGGCGCTCGGCCGCCCCCGGGTGACCCATCGCCACGTCGACGCGGGCCAGACCGATCTGCACGCCCAGGTCGCTCGGATCGATCGCGAGCGCCTGCTTCAGAAGCGTACGCGCGCGCGGGACCTGGCCTTGCGAGGCGTAATAGTCAGCCGCGAGCACGAGCACGCTGGAGTCTTTCGGGTGCGCCTGCAGCAGCTTGCCGACCTCGGCTGCGGCGGCCTGCCGACCGCGCACCGCGGTCAGGGCCGCGATCAGCATCCGGTCGCGGCGCACACTGCTCTTGTCGGGGACCTGATCGAGCAGCGCCAGCGCCTGCGGCGCCTGCCCGTCGGCCAGATACACCGCCGCGAGATTGAGCTTCGCCGCCTGATCCTGGGGGTGGGCGCGCACGACGTCGAGCAGCGCCTGGACGAGCGCGCGACTGTTGCCGGCTCGTTTAGCCGCCGCGCCGTACAGCGAGAGCAGCTGGGGATCGAAGGCCGAAGCGCTGAGCGCCGGAGTGAGCACATCGAGCGCGCTACGCGGCTCGCCGAGCTTCAGTTGCACGTCGGCGAGGAGCTTCCTCGCTTCTATATTGTCCGGCGTCTGCTCCAGGACCTGCTGGAGCTGCTGCTGGGCGAGCTCGAGATCGCCGTGCTGCAGCAGCGCCGCACCGAGCAGCATGCGCGCCTGCACGAACTTCGGCGCGTTCACGACCAGACGCTCGAGCTGATTGATCGCACCTCGCACGTTGTGCCGGGACAGCTTGATGCGGGCCGCGAGCAGCACGGTCTCCGGGGCAGTCGGGACGAGTTCGGCTAGCGCCGACTGGCTTCGGGCGGCCGCCTTGACCTGCGCAAGCGCGAGCCGCGACTCGGTGAGGACGATCAGCGCCGAGGCGCGACGAGAAACCGGCTCGGCGCGCGGCATCCGCTTCAGGGCCGCCTCGGTCCTACGCTCGGCGCGCGCGAACTGGCCGAGCCACATGTCGATTCGGCCCTGCAGCCGCAGCGGCTCGGGCGAGGCGGGATCGAGCTGAGCGGCCTGTTTTAGCTGCTGCATCGCCGCGGCCAGCTTATCTTCCAGCACCAGGGCCACGGCCAGCCTGTCGCGCGCTGCGGTGAGCTTCGGATGCGCGGCAATCAGTTGAGTCAGGGTGGTGACCGCCTGTGCGACCTCGCCCGCCTGCAACTGGGCTCGGGCGAGCAGGAGCGACTGCTCCGGCTCAACCAGCGTGAGCTTATGCTGATCCAACGCCGTGAGGAGCGTTTGCGCCTTGCCGGTCGCAAGCCAGACACGCGCCTGCAGCAGATCGACCTGCGGGCCATGGGCGCCCGCGCCGAGAGCATGCTGGAGGGCCGAGGCCGCGCCTTCGGGATCGGCCGCGGCCAGACCGAGACGCGTCAGGAGAAGCCAGGCCTGGGTATTGCGCGGCTCCTTGTGCACCACCACGTGCAGATCCACCCCGGCCCTCTGCCACTGGCCGGCATGCAACTCTCGCTCGGCACGATGCACGCGGTATTGCGGCGAGAACATCCCCCCACAGCCGCCGAGCAGCAGCGCCGCAAGCGCACACGCGAATCGGATCCGCGGCTGGCGCCGGCTATCCCGCCTGTCAATCATCCGCAATCTCCGCATGCACACTGGGTACGAGCTTCCCCGCGGCCACATCGAGCCGGGCGCGCGCCGCGGCGCAGTCCGGGCGGCAGAACGCACGCAACGCGATCAGGGAAGATACCGGCCGGGTCGTGAATGCCGCCAAGCCATACCACAGCTGCGAGAGACGCGGCACGAGAAAATATCGCTTGCCGATCACGTAGCGGACCCACATGAGGGAGCGGATGCCGGCATCGTTGACCACCGTACCCTGTAGCCAGCGTCCCGACGGTCGGGTCACGACGCGGCTTGAATCCCACTGCAAAAGGCTGTGGGCTCCCAACAGGGAATTCCAATACCCGAGCAGTTTACCCGCCTGCGTCTGGCGCCGATAGGCCACCGCGAAGATTTCCACCGACTGCCCGTCGGCAGTCCGATATCGCCGGAAGGATCGCGCGGTCGGATTCAGATAGACTGGTCTCCAATTGCTGTATAAGACCCGCTGCGGTCCTTGCCACCCCGGTGGGGCCGCAGGCCATTGGATCGTCACCTTGGAGCGGGCGACGGGGTGAACCAGGTTCGCCCCGTAGACGATCCCCGGCAGCACGACGAGCGCCACAAGCGCCGCCAGTGCCGGACCCGCCAGCACCGGAGTCATCGGCGACGCAGTCACGGGCGCTGCGCGTTCGCGGGTGGGCGCGATCGCGCCGGCAGCCGAGCCGGTGCGACCACGCCGGTCCCAGCGGTTCGCCAGCACCCCGGCCAGCCAGAGAAACACGATAAAGAAGATGACGAACACGCCCCAGCCGAACCAGTAGTGGCTGACGGTGATCAGATACGTCTTGTTGTCCGTTTCGTAGCCGGCCACGATGATCGAAAAGATACGGACCCAGTTGCCCACGAGCGAAAGCAGGCCCATCAGGCCAACCCAAAAGAATCTGCGGCGCAGGCTGTCCCGGGCCAGTTCGCCGTAGAGCGCGGCGAGGGCCAAACCCACCACGAAGAAGTGCAATCCGCTGCAGCCCGCCGCGATCTTGAGCGTCCCGCCCGGCAGGTGGACGTAGTTTCTCGTCAGGTATGCCGGAATACCCCACGCCGCCACCATCAGGTCGTTCACCTTCACGCTCATCCACTCAAGCACGGAGTTGATGTCGCTCCAGGCGGGCATGGCGAAAAACAAGTAGCCGATGGGGAAGTACAACACGCGGGCAATGGGCCAGCCGAGCGCCGTCACGATCGCCGCGAACAGCAGCAATGGCAGCAGCAGCAGCTGCGGATCCTGGATCGCCGCTCCATAGCAATACACCCACAGCAAGCTGAGAACCGCGACGATCCACAGTGCGCGCGGCCGCGGTTCCAGCGGTGCGGCGAAGATCTTCCGCCGATCGCGCATCACCAGCCACAGCGAGACGCTCAACACCAGGTAGCCGTGCGTGTAGGCGTTGATGATGGTGTTCGTCCAATAGCCGTTGAGGGCCACCGCGCTCGGCCAATAGGCGAGCGCCACGACGATCCACAAACCGTAGATCACCGCCAGGCGATCCCAGCCGAGCCCGCGCGCCGCCACAGCCGGGCTCGGGGTGTCCTTGACCTCTGCGGCGCCCTGCGGCCACCGGCTGTCGGAATTTGAATCGGCCATGCGGGCGGCAAGCGAGCGTGCGGCCGCACGCTCGCCATCCTTCCTCCAACATCAGGTAGAGATCGGCGCAATGTTACCAGAATGAGATCGCGGGATTACCCGCGATTCCTCCGGTGCACGGGCGGGATTAGAGCGCAACGGGCCGTCCCGGTTCAGGAACTGGCTCGCAATTCCGTCCGGGCGGGGCGGGAGATGATCCCCGCCGGCGGCCGCGGCGGCGTGCGCGCACCGGAGTCCTTGGCGCGGGGGCTCAGGAGATGGTCTTGCTGGCGATGTTCGAGAGCCCGCTGGCCGTGCCCGCGGTGTTATAGGCGGCGACGGCGAAATACCAGGTCCCGCTGTTCAGCCCCGTGACGACGTAATTGCTGATGCCAGGGTTGGCGACCTGCGCCCGCTGGGTGAGCATGCTGGCGCTGCTGCCGTAGTAGATGATGTAGCCGGCCAGATTCGTCAGCGTCGAGCCGTCGCTGTTCGTCGTCGGCGGCGTCCAGGACACATCCGCGGTGCCGGTGGCGGAAGCCGCCTCGAGAACCGTGACCGTGAACGGTGCCGTTGAAGCGGTCTGCCTTCCATCGCTCACCGTAATGACGAGATTCGCATAGGTGCCGGCATCGGCCGCGTTCGGCGTTCCGCTGAGCACCCCGGTGCTGGTGTTGAAGCTCATCCAGCTCGCGGCGTTCTGCACGGTGAAAGTAAGCTTGCCGCCGCCGCCGCTGACGTGCGGCGTGAGTGTGAAGCTCTGTCCGACCGAGACCGACCCTTGATTCGAGGTGTTCGCCGTGATCTGCATGCGCTTGTTGCTGGCGACCGTCGCGGCACCAGTGGAAAGACTGCTGGCGCCCCCTCCGCCGCAACCGGCGAGCAACGTGGCCGCAGCCACGGCACAGCAGGCGAATCGAACGGGCACCCAGCATCGCATCGCGATCTCCACGCCCGCGGACCATCCTGCGGACTCGACATCCTTGTATTTGCAACTGTCGTGCCAACTTATCTTTCATTGTTGAATCAATTAGTTACGCCAAACGCGGCCACTGCGCCCCGGCGCTGTCGCCGCCAGCTGTCGCCGCCATCAGACGTCATATCCTTCGCGCGCCGCCACAGCGCGGCGCAACCCGCTGAATTGCAAGTACGCGGCTCGGCCGCTGGGGACGACGCCGCCAGGCGTCAGAGAGTGCCGGGAATTGTCAGTTCACAACCGGCTCCCACATAACATCTAACATAGTCCCACGGCGTGCGACATAAGTGGAACCGCGGCTGCGCCGGATGCCAACGGAATCACATTCCTCGGGCACCCGCCTTCGACAGCCGTGCGTGACATAATGGAAATCGTCAGGCGTCGTAACACGCGAACAAGGCGGCTACGGCGCCGCCGGCACGGCCACGATCTCCGGCGAACGCTATCCGATCGAGGACCCTGCCCCGCCCCTGGTCGGTGCGCTCGGGAGCGGACCGTCCGGGACCACGGGCGGCGGGCTGACCGGATTGGCGTTCGCACGGCGGCGCCGCAAGCGCGCCGCGTGAGACCCGGCGCCCCTCACCGGCTCGTCCGGCCGGCAATGGATATCCGTTCCATGAGGTCATAGAGCGTCGGGCGCGTCACGCCAAGCAGCTCCGCGGCTTTGGATATGTTCCCACCAGCGAGGGCGAGCGCCCGCTCCACCGCGGCGCTCTCGGCGCGCTGCCGAACCTCCCGCAACGACAGCATCGCGGCGTCGCCCGCGCCGGGCTCGAGGGCGAGATCCGCGGCGGTGATCATCGCGCCCTCGGCCATGATGGCCGCCGCGTTCACCCGGTTGCCGAGCTCGCGGACGTTCCCGGGCCACGCATAGCGCTCGATCGCGCTGAGGGCATCGGGTGCGAGTTTCATCTGGGCCTTGCCGTGACGCTTGCAGGCCTCCAGCAGCAGATAGTTGGCGATCAGCACCGCGTCCGCGCCGCGCTCGCGCAGCGGCGGGATATTCACGGCTACCTCGCTGATGCGGTAAAACAGGTCGTCGCGGAAAGTCTTTTCGGCAATCGCGGCTTTCAGGTCCCGGTGAGTCGCGGCAATCACCCGCACATCCACTTGAATCAGCTCCCGACCGCCCACCCGCTCGATGACCCGCTCCTGCAGAAAGCGCAGGAGTTTCGCCTGAAGAGTGAGCGGCATGTCGCCGATCTCATCGAGAAACAGTGTCCCGCCGTCGGCCATTTCGATCTTGCCGCGGGTCTGCTTGACCGCCCCGGTAAAGGCTCCCCGTTCGTAACCGAACAGCTCGCTCTCGAGCAGGTTCTCCGGAATGGCCGCGCAGTTGATGGCCACCATGGGTTGCGCGGCCCGGTCACTCAGACCGTGCAACGCCTGGGCCAGGCGCTCTTTCCCCGTGCCGCTCTCCCCCAGCAGCAGCACAGTTGCCTGGGTCGGGGCCAGCTTCTGCACCCGGTGGCAGACCTTGGTCATCGGCTCGCTGGCCGCAATGACCCCATCGAGCGCGTTGGCGGATCGGCTCTCGGCAAGACGGCGGTTCTCGGCCTCGAGCGCGTGGATGCGCCGGGCCCGGTCAATGATGAGCGTGAGCACCTGAAGGTCGACCGGTTTCTGGCAGAAATCGTAGGCGCCGAGTCGGATGGCGCGCAGTGCATGCTGCTGCCCTTCGCGGCCCGTAACCACGATGATCTTGGTCGCGGGGGAGAGATGCAGCAGCGCGGTGAGGGTCGCGAAGCCCTCCTCCACGCCGTCCGGATCGGGAGGCAGGCCCAGGTCCTGCAGCACGATAGGCGGCTCCAGGCGCCGCGCGCAGGTCACCGCCTCCTCGCGGCTGGCCGCGCACTCCACCTCGAACGCATCGAGCGCCCACTTCAACTGGCGCTGCAGCCCGGGGTCGTCCTCGACGATGAGGAGTTTAGGTTTAGGTTTCGGGTTCGAGCCCATGCACAGCGCTCCCTTCCTCAGCGGTTCGCACCGGCGCGAGCGGCAGGCGCAGGACGAAGCGGGTCCCGCGTCCCGGAGCGCTCTCGACCTCGATCGACCCACCGACCTGGCGCACGAACTCGCGGGCCTGATAGGCGCCGATGCCGAAGCCCCGCTCGCCCTTGGTGGTCTCGAAGGGGCGGAACAGCCGCTCCTGAATGAACGCCGCTTCCATCCCGCAGCCGGTATCGGCCACCTCGAGGATGCTCTGAGGGCCAGCGCGGTGCAACGATACGGTAACCGATCCGTCCGCGGGTGTCGCCTCCTGGGCATTGCGGATGAGGTGCTCGAGCACTTGCAGCAGCCGCTCGCGGTTGAGTACGGCCCCGGCACGCGCGCGCACTTCGAGGACCGGCTGCGGGCGAAGGCCCGCACAGCGGCGGATCGCCTCGGCGCACAGCTCCGACAGCTCCACGTGCTGACGATCTTCCTGCAGCACGCCACTGCGCAATTGGTCCATCAGCCGGGTCATGCGCTTGACGGAGTTGTCGATGGTCAGGATCGCATCGTCGAAGAACTCGGGGTTGCCGCGGTGGCGGCCGGCGTTCTGCACCACCAGGGCCTGCTGGGCGATGAGGTGGCGCAGATCGTGCATCAGCACGGCCGAGAGGCGATTCAGCGCCTCGAACTGATGCGCCTCGACCAGGCGCTCGGCCGCCTGCTCGAAGGCGAGGACGCTGGCGACCTGCCGCCCGGCCGCGCGCAGCAGATCGAGCTCCTCCCAGGAGAGGCGCACGGCCGCCAGCGGCGGACCGATCACCACGAACCCAATGAGCTCGTTCTGGCAGATCAGCGGCACGACGAGCCACAGGCGCGGATTGTTGCGCATCCATTCGGGCGGACTTGGCACCTTGCGCGCCGGGTGGCGGGCCTCGCGCACCGCGTCGAGATCACAGATCCACTCCTCGGCGAGCAGGTAGGAAAAAAACTCGGTATGAGCGCTCTCGCGCGGCGCGGTGGGCGGCGCCAGCTCCCCACCCGCCGGGCGGTATCCGCCCTCCCCATCGCGCAGCCACAGCCCGCCGCCGGAAGCGCTCATGAACCCGGCCATGACGCGCACGATACGCTCGTACAGTGGGGTCTCGCCGTCCTCGGAGAGCGCCCGGGTGAGCTTCTGCCACTCGCTGCGATAGTCGTACCGGTACGGAAAAAGATACTTTGCAATGGTCACGCGCGACCATGCGCGGAATTGCTCCGAAAGGGCGGCCACGGCGAGCACCAGCACGCCGACACCGAGAAACAGCAGCTGTCCGGCGGCGCCCCAGGACCCGCCCAGCCGGCGGATGAGGTAACTGCCGATCGCCATGAGGAAGACATAGAACGCCGCGCCCAAGAGCGTGGCATTGAAGAAGACGATCCGCGGCGAGACGAACGCGGCGGATTCCCATTCGGTGATACGGCTCAAGCCCACCGCCAGCAGCACGGCCAGCGCCGCATCGAAAAAGCCCCGGTCCGTCCAGAGGACGGTGGCGAGGCTGCCGTGCAGCATCGCCACCGAGTACAGGCACAGATCCCAGGCGTACAGCGCGCCGATCGCGAGCCAGACGTATTTCAGCGCCCAGCGCTGACGAGTCCGGGTGTTGCGCGCGACCTGCTCGACGAGCACGAGGCCGGCGATGACGAGGAGAAACCCTCCCCACTGCCAATAGCGGGCCCACTCGCGCACCAGCAGACCGGGATCCCCAGGCAGGAACGAGCCGATGGCCCAGAGCACCACCAGCCCCACCAGTGCCGTGAGGACACGCTGAGCGATCCGCGTCAGGCCCGAAGTCTTCGTCCCGTTCAGACAGCGCAGGAGCACCAGCGCCCAGGCAAAATCCCGGAGATACTCTGCCGGGATCACCAGAGCCCTCAGGTAAAATCCAGACTGACCCTGCACGGCGAGCACAATCGACCAGCCCAGCTCTGCGGCAACAGCGGTGGTAATACCCGATCCGGTCAGCCGGCGGCGCCAGAGCGTCAGGCATGCGGCCAGCAGCGCCGCGTAGGCAATCGCGGAAAACGTATAACTCAGCATGGCTCGATCGTAACGGAGAGCACGGTTTCTTGCCTTCCGAGCCGCAACATGGCGATACACCGCACAATGGGCAACGCCGCGCTAGCGCCCAAGGGCTCTCGGTTGTCGAAATTATTTACACTATTTGGGACGAACGGCGTTGATGCTCTACAACTAATTGATTACACAGAAGTTCATGAGGTGGCATAGCAAATGCATGCACTATGCCTGCGGTCACCCTGGACCGACGAGAATTGAGGACTTCACCATGATCATTCGAAGACTGTTGACCGCAGCCGTGCTGACAATGGGCATTGCTGCCTTTGCCGGTCCGGCGTTCGCAGGAGCGATGACGCCGTCGGTTTACGGCACGATTGATGTCAGCGGGGGCAGCGGCGGGATCAGCACATCCGGCGGGGTGACGACCATCACCTTCAATAATCCCGCAAACATCTTCTCCGTGAGCGGTGCGTTTGATGAGTTGATGACCTGCTCAGGCTGCGTCAAGTTGGGGACTCCGCTCAGCAGCAATACGTCCCTGCCGTTTTCCCTGTTTTCCGGCTCGAATAACGGAAACGACGTTTCGCTGAGCATCACTTCGGATACATTCGAGACCACGGGTGGCGGTGGTTATAGCGTGTACGGAAGCGGATGGGTGAGCCTGACCAACTATGCCACGACTCTGGCCTCCTACAGCATGACGATCCCTTCGACGGGCAGCGGAGCTTCTGTCGACATCTACACGGAAACGCCCGAGCCTGGCGCCTTTGTTCTGTTTGGTGCGGGTCTGCTCGGTTGCGCGGTGTTCATCGGCCGGCGCCGGCGCGCGATGAAACTGCAGGCGTAAACACCGCCCAGAATAAGACTCTCATCGGTCTTTTCAAACGGCCCCTTCGAGGGGCCGTTTCTTTGCCCTCCGGATGATCGCTACGGTCCTGGCGTGATCTGTCGGATCTCGTCGTTCGCGTAATCCCCCACATAAAGAATCCCCGAGGACGGTACGACAGCGATGCCAAAGGGAGTATGGAACGACGCTGCCGATCCCGTGCCATTCGCACTCCCGGCCACGGGCGAGCCCGCCAGGGTCGTCACCACACCGAGCGGACCGAAGAACGAGGCGGCGGATCCGGTGCCGTCGGAATGGCCCGCGGTAGTGCTCCCGGCCAGCGTCGTGACGACTCCGGACGGCGTAACCTCGCGAATCTCATTATTGCCGTAATCGGCGACATAGATGTCACCCGATGCATTCACCGCGACGCCGGTTGGATGGTAGAAGGACGCGGCGCTCCCGGTCCCATTCGTAGAGCCCGACCTGGTCGAGCCGGCCAGCGTGCTCACCTACATTCGCGCCCACGGGTAGCGGTGGTTATAGCGTGTACGGAAGCCGATGGGTAAGCCTGACCAACTATGCCACGATTCTGGCCTCCTACAGCATGACGATCCCTTCGACGGGCAGCGGAGCTTCTGTCGACATCTACACGTCGACGCCCGAGCCCGGCGCCCTTGTTCTGTTTGGCGCGGGTCTGCTCGGTTGCGCGGTGTTCATCGGCCGGCGGCGGCGCGCGATGAAACTGCAGGCGTAAACACCCTCCAGAATAAGACTCTCATCGGTCTTTTCAAACGGCCCCTCGAAGGGGCCGTTTCTTTGCCCGCCGGTTGATCGCTACGGTCCTGGCGTGATCTGCCGGATCTCGTCGTTCGCGTAATCCCCCACATAAAGAATCCCCGAGGTCGGTATGACAGCGATGCCGAAGGGAGTATGGAACGATGCTGCCGATCCCGTGCCGTTCGCGCTGCCGGCCACGGGCGAGCCCGCCAGGGTCGTCACCACACCGGCGAACGTCACGGCGCGGATCTCATTGTTCAGGCCGTCGGCCACATAAATCGTTCCCGCGCCGTCATCCACCGCCACGCCGAGCGGGCCGAAGAACGAGGCGGCGGATCCGGTGCCATCGGCATGGCCCGCGGTGGTGCTCCCGGCCAGCGTCGTGACGACTCCGGACGGCGTAACCTCGCGAATCTCATTATTGCCGTAATCGGCGACATAGATGTCTCCCGACGCATTCACCGCGACGCCGGTTGGATGGTAGAAGGAAGCGGCACTCCCGGTCCCATCCGCAGAGCCCGCCGTGGTCGAGCCGGCCAGCGTGCTCACCACGCCCGCCGGGGTCACCATGCGGATCTCATTGTTGTCGGTATCGGCGACAATGATATCGCCCGCCGGGGTCACCGCCACGCCGACCGGGTGGTTGAAGGAGGCGGTAGCGCCGGTCCCGTCCGTAGCGCCGGCCGTGGTCGAACCCGCCAAGGTACTCACCACGCCCGCCGGCGTGATCATGCGAATTTCGTTATTGTTGGTGTCGGCAACATAAATATCGCCGGAGGCATTGATCGCGACGCCGTCGGGACCGTCGAACGTTGCGGTCGCTCCTGTACCATCCGCGCTGCCGGCGGTGGTCGAGCCCGCAAACGTCGTGACGACACCCGCCGGGGTTATCTCGCGGATTTGGTTGTTCGCGGAATCCGCCACATAAATATTGCCGGAAGCATCCACGGCAACTCCCGCGGGGTTGAAGAACTCGGCATCGCTTCCCGTGCCGTTCACATATCCCGGAGTCGTCGAACCCGCCAGCGTCGTGACGTCCGCTTGGGCCGCTGTACAGCTCAAGGTCTGACCGGTGATGTCACTGCTGATCACTCCGGAATAATCGGAAGAACCGGGCGTGCAAAATTCCCAGTACGGTTGGGTAACCACGTCCATCGCGACGTCGGTACCGTTCGGCACGTTGCCGTAGGAAAATGTCGTCGCGCCGGCGGAGACCGACAGGTCCGGTCCCGCCGAGTAAAACCGCAGCTGCAGACCCGACGCGCTTAGCCCGCTGATAGTCCCCGATATGCTGTAAGTAACGATCGAGCACGTCACGTTCGCATTGGTTACATTGCCCGAGACGGTGCCAGCCCCCGAGCTCACCGTGCAGGTCTCGCCGGTCGGTTGCGTCGCAACGGTGACTTGGTAGGCCGTGCCCGATGCCAGCGTCTGTGAGAACACGTAGGATGACGCGTTCGCCAGCACGGACAGGCTGTACTGGCCATTCAATTCCAGCACCAGTCCTGCGGCGCTTAACCCGCTGATCGCGCCGCCAATCGTGTCGAGCTGCACGCACACGACGGCGACGTTGGACACATTGCCCGAAACGGTTCCCGAGGCGGAACTCACCGTACACTGTTCATTGGTCGGCGAGGTCGCGACCGCCACAGCGTACGTGGCGCCGGATTGCAGCGTTTGACTGAAGGTGAACGTAGTCGAGTTACTGGACACGGTCAGAGTGTCGCCGCCGTTGTCCGTCAGGGTCAGCCCTGATGAGGTAAGACCGCTGACGCTACCGCCGATGGTATATCTCGTCGCCACACCTCCGGAGCTACTATTACCACTACTGCCACCACCACAAGCGGTGAGCGACAGCGCAGCGGCGGCGCAGATGGCCCAATACCACGCACGCTTGCGAAGACACATGAAGTGGCGCACGGCAATTTCCTCGGAACACGCGAAATGTCGTTAGTATAATACCCAGCAGACGCGTAAAGGCCGCCCTCGGAACGCTCCGGCCCCCGGGGAAGCGGGCCAGGAGGTTACTGATATCAGTTCCGCCACCTCCACGTTCGATGATGTTGCGGCATCGACACTATTGCATGGCCTGAACCCAGTCTCGCGGTCCTGTGCACCGTACCGCGAGGTCTCATTTTGCCCCGTTTGGGTGTGGATTTTCACATCCGTTCGTGTCCTAGCCTGGACCATACCGCGCCGAAGATCTACTGTGCCCTCGCGCTAAGGTATGTCAAATCGTTTCCCGACTGGCTGGCGCGTCCGTTCATGCTCGATACGGTCGTACATGTAATCGGAACCGGCCAGGGCGCTAATCCCCTGAAGACCCGCGATCACTCGGCCTGGCGCTTGACGCATTCGCTGGGAGGTCCGGCCACGCGCCGGGTTCAGTCTAAGGACGATAGAGATAATCGTGCCTCTATATCCGGGTCAACCGTCACGCACGCTGGGGACACCATCGCACCATGGTCGGGACTACGGACTATTCTCCGATTCCCGCCTCAGCCTGCAACGGATCAAAGACGGCTATTTATACGTTCCACTTGATGCCATACGTATAGATTGGCGATGCCGAAGACGTTTACAGTCGCTTCGTCCTGGGTTCTTGGGCTGCGCCGACGCCAGTAAGGCTCTGGCGCATGTATTTTTCATGTGAAGCGTCAGCCTGAGCTTTACTGATGAACCGGACCCAAACGGCGCTCTTGGGCCTCGCGCCTGCAAATTGCATTAGGCCCTCGCATTAGGTGCGGCGAAAAGTAGCGCAGATGAGATCCTGGAAGCACAACCGGCGATCTTTGGCTTCAGTCAGACACTGGAAGTCATTCGGCATGAACTTGACCACCAGGGTGCCGTATTGGATGGGGCCGAATGGATTTATGATCGGGTTCGACGATCGATTGACCCGGGAACCCATCACGAACGGTGAACGCACGGCAGTTTTTCTCCGCGCGCGACCTCTAAATCGCCTCCCGTGCGTACGGTCGTGAAGCGACGAAGACACCTAGCCAGCTAGCGGCCGGGAAGAACCTCGCTCGAAATGCCTGACCGGGGAACTGATGGGCCGCCAGGGAACAGGACTTCCGTCCGAACTTGATCCTTGCGCCACTCTATCGGGAGCGGTCGTCATCGAAGCGCAGCGGCCCCCGCCCTTCAACCATCGGGGCGCGTCTCAACGCGCCCGAATTCTCCATATGTGGGCCCTATGAAGCACGATTCGAGCGTCGATTTGTTTTACACCGGGATTTCCAGATACGTTTCAAGCCTCAGCAGTTTCGCGCTTAACCAATTGTTTTACAACGAGTTTACAATGACTCAATTAAGAGTACCGCGTGGGGCACGATACTTGCACTGAATAACCTGGACGATTTACTCGGCATGCTCAATTGACGGAGAGTGACGTTTATGCACCCTGTTTCACGTCTAAGAGGGGCCATGCTCCCGGTTGCGGCGCTGGCACTGACGCTGGCGACGCTGAGCGGAAATCCTGCGCACGCCGGCCAAATCTTCATCCAGCAATCGGGGACCAGTGCACTCGGCGGTGGTCCAAACGTGATTACCAACCCGGGTTCCTTCGTCGTCGGTTTGTCGGGCAGTGGCGAATTGGATAACCCGCTGCTGGTCATCGTAGGCGTTCTGAATGGTGTCGGAACACCGACGATCAGCTTCAACGGTTGTTCGAACCAGATGGCCTGCCCGATGGCTACGGGCGACTGGTATGGCATGACCTCCAACCAGGGAACGTTTACGTCGACGTCCGGAGGCAGCGCGTTCGCTGTTCTGGGCCTGAGCGGTGGTTCTTCATCCGAGAGTTGGGCCAACTGGTCATCGTATGATTCCAACCTGGGTCCCGTGACCGAATATTCGCTGTACGCCTTCACGCTCGACACGACCCTCAACGGCGGAGTTCCCATCTCCATCGACGAAAGTGGCGCCGCGAACGGCTCATTTATCACCGCCTATGGCTGCGCGTCGGGCCAGTCAACCACTGCCGCCTGCCCGAAAGGCGACACCTGGTCGACGAGGTTCACCAACACCGGCGTGTTGGATGCAACGACCCCGCCGCCGACGCCCACTCCTGAGCCGGCGACTCTTGCGCTCTTCGCCGCGGGCATGGTGACCCTCGGCCTGGCGTTGCGCCGGCGCGCGGCCCGTCGGGGCTGATCAGCCACGCGCACGGACAGCTTCGGTGTCGCGAGAACGGCCCCTTCGGGGCCGTTCTCGTTTTTCGGGGTGCGCCGCACAGCAATCCGGCGTCATTTCCGCTACGGTGACTCGATGGTCGTAGAACTGCACACGCCCGGCCCCGGAGCCTCGCCCGCGAGCCTCGTCAACGCCTTCACGGTGGACGTGGAGGACTACTTCCACGTCGCGGCGCTGGCCGCGGCGGTGCCGCGGGACAGTTGGCAGAGCCGCGAGTGCCGGGTCGAGGGTAATACCGAGCGGCTGCTGGCGCTGCTGGCGGAGCGGCGCGTCTCCGGCACGTTCTTCGTGTTGGGCTGGGTGGCCGAGCGCTATCCGCAATTGGTGCGGCGCATCGCCGCGAGCGGGCATGAGGTGGCCTGCCACGGTTACTCGCACCAGCTGATCTACAGCCAGACGCCCCAAGTGTTCCGCGAGGAGACGGCGCGCGCCAAGACGCTGCTCGAGGACGCGCTCGGCCGGTCCGTGCTCGGCTACCGGGCCGCCAGCTTCTCGGTCATCAAGCGCTCGCTCTGGGCGCTCGATACGCTGATCGATCTGGGCTTCGCCTACGATTCCTCGATCTTTCCCATCCGCCACGACCGCTATGGGATCCCGGATGCCTCGCCCGATCCGGGCTGGGTGACCGCACCCTCGGGACGCACGCTGGTGGAATTCCCGATGGTGCCGGCGCGCATCCTCGGCATGAAGGTGCCGGTGTGCGGCGGGGGGTACTTCCGGATCTTCCCGTACTGGCTGACGCGCGCGGGCCTGAGACAGATCAACGGCCGCGGACGCGCCTTCCCCTTCTATCTGCATCCGTGGGAAATCGACCCGGGTCAGCCGCGCATCAGGGTCGGCGCGCTATCACGCTTCCGGCACTACACCAACCTGGGCCGCTGCGAGGACCGCCTGCACCGCGTCCTCTCGGAGTTCGCCTTCGCGCCGATGCGCTCGGTGCTGGGCGCGCGCGGACTGCTGAGCGGGGAGCAACTCGCGGCAGCGACCTGAGCGCCGCGCGTCGCCGATTCAAGACATCGCGCCCGAGCGCGCGCGCCGCGGCTGTCGCGTTTGTTCCACATCTGGTCTTGGCTCGGCGTTTGGCGCAGGCTACGCCCGTTCTGATCGATCTCGTTCCATTTTGCGTCAACCCCACACCCGGTTGATCGTTGTCCGGCAATGTGAGGCTGACGGTGGCGGATCCGACCGGGCGCGCCGGCGGGGGGTTCGCATCATCCATTGACGGAGGATCGCCGTGATGAGTGCCGTACGACAGTCCCGGAACCCGTGGACCGCCTTTGCCAGAGGCCTGTTTGCGAGCGTGTGCGCGTTGAGCGCGCTGGCGCTGGCCGGCTGCGGCGGCTCGGGAATGAGCTCGTTGCCGAGCACCTCGCCCCCGACCTCGCAGAACGCCTGCGCCAACTGCGGCACCGCGATGATCTCGATGACCGATGCGCCCGGGGACTTCGCCAGCTACATCGTCTCCATCGACTCCCTCACGCTCACCAACGCCGACGGCCAGCAGGTGCAGACCGTGCCGAAGACCACGCCGGTGGACTTCGCGCAGCTGGTCAATCTCTCCGAGATCCTCAGCGCCGAGCAGATTCCGCCGGGACAATATACCTCGGCCACCCTGACGCTCGACTACACCAACGCGACGATCGTCGTGGACACCAGCAGCGGCGCTGTCACGGTGCCGGCCGCCGATATCCTGAATGCGCAGACGGGAAAGCCGCTCACCGGCCAGGTGACCGTGACGCTCTCGTTCGCCGCCGGTAACCAGCTCGTCATCACCCCCGGCACCGTGTCGAACCTGGCACTCGACTTCAACCTGGCCGCCTCGAACACCGTCGATCTCAATGCCAACCCGATCACCGTCTCGGTGAGCCCGTCGCTCACCGCGAGCCTGACGCCCGACATCACCAAGCAGATCCACGTGCGCGGACCGCTCGTCAGCGTGAGCACCGCCAATGACGATTACGTGGTGAACATCTCGCCATTCCACGATACGGATGACGGCTTCGGCCAGCTCACGGTGGACACCACTTCGACGACGAGCTTCCTCGTCAACGGCACGACGTACACCGGATCGGCGGGCCTCACCGCCCTTGCGGCGCTGCCGGCCAACACGATGACCGCCGCCTACGGCACCTGGGACCAGACCGCGCACACGTTCACGGCCAGTATCGTGGATGCGGGCAGCAGCGTCACCGGCGAGACGGGCGACAGCGTGGTGGGCACGGTGATGGCCCGCAGCGGCGATACTCTGACGGTGAGCAATGCGCTCGTCTTCCTGCCGCTGGCATCCAGCCCGGACTGGGAGTTCGGCTTCCAGCGCCAGATGACCGTCACGATCGGCGCGGGCACGTCCGTGACCGAGCAGGGTCAAAGCGGCACGCTGCCCATCGCCGACATTTCGGTCGGGCAGAAGGCGCGGTTCGCGGGCAACTTCACCGGCTCGACCAGCACGACCAGCATGATGAGCAGCACGACCTCGGGAGGCACGCTGGATGCCACCAGCGGCAGCGTGGAGCTGTTGCCGACCGACGGCGTTGGACTGTTCAGCTCCAGCAGCAGCGGGCAGATGACGGTCAACCTGCAATCTCTGGGTCACGTGCAGGCGAGCAACCTGACGTTCACGGGCACCGGAACGACCGCGAGCCAGGACGCCTCGGCTGCGGCGTATCAAGTATCCATTCCGACGTCATTCTCGACAGCCTCGCTGGCTGCGGGGCTGCCGGTGTCGTTCCAGGGTTTCGTCGATCCCTACGGAGCGGCGCCGCCGGACTTCACGGCCCGCACGGTGGTGTCCTCTGGACAGGCGCAGGCCTGGTTGAGCGTGTCGTGGACCTCCCCGGGCGATGCGACGCCCTTCTCGATCCTCACCTCTTCCGAAATGTTGCTCAGCCAGACCACCCTGGAAGGCGCCGCCACGCACGTCATTCACATCGACTGGACGACCATCGATCCCGCGACGCTGAGCACCGGCCTCGAGCTCGTGCCCGATACCCGCTCGAGCGACTTCCAGTCCTTCGCCATCGTGCACACCGCGAGCCGCGAGATCGACACGTACAGCACCTTCACGGACTTCTCGGCCGCGCTGATGTCGGACCTCGGCTCCGCCTCGGCGCTGCGCGTGACGGCCGAAGGCACCTACGGCTCGGGGGGCGTGCTTACCGTCGATCACATGATCGTTGCGCTGAACAATTGAGAGGCCGCGGGTCGGGTGCCCGTTCCCTCCCCCAAGGCGGGCACCCGACCGGCGCGGCGGGCCTGACGCGCTGGCATCCCCGGCCGGCCGCGGCGCTGAAGCCGCTACAGACAGCCCTGGCGCGTGGCGCCAGCACCGCTTCTGGCGCCGCAGAAGCGACGGGCGGGATCGATGTCCGGCTGAATCATCCGGAAAGAACCCTGCCGCTTGACTGTGACATGCGAGGCATTACACTGTAATGCCATGCATAGCAGTTCGTGGTCCGTCGGGTGATTCGCACATTCCGCCACAAGGGACTCGAGGCGTTCTTCACCCGGGATGACCCGCGCAAGATCCTGGCCGACCGAGTGGATCGCATCACGCGGCTGCTTGACCGCCTGGATGGGGCAAAGGTGCCCCAAGACATGAATTTGCCCGGATGGGGCTTTCACGAACTGAAGGGCAGGCGCAAGGGCGAGTATGCCGTGTCGGTATCAGGAAATTGGCGCATCACCTTCCGCTTCGAAGGCGTGGACGCCTTCGAAGTCAACCTCGAGGATTATCACTGATGAACAGCTTGCGAAGTCCGGATCGTCGTCCGACCCACCCCGGCGCTATTCTGCGCGAGGACGTGCTGCCGGCGCTCGCGATGACTCAGGTGGAACTCGCTGAGCGGCTCGGCGTCAGCCGGCTCACGGTATCTGAACTGCTGAACGAGAAGCGCGCACTCTCGACCGAGATG
>JAKCDC010000083.1 GCA_021838635.1 Pseudomonadota bacterium | reverse complement strand
CCCATCATGGATGCGCAGCACCGCCTCCTGGTAGTGCACGTGCACCGCCGGCCGGAATTGCAGCGTCGGCAGGAGCGCCGCGTAGACATCGGTCAGTCCAAGTCCCGGGTGCTCGGTGAACAGATGTCCGCCGCAGTGCGTACACCACTTGCGGTAGCTGTTCGGCGTCTTGTGGTAGCTGCCGATCGACTCAGCGCCCTGCGTAATGCGCAGCGCATCCGGCGTCCACAGCGTGAAGGCGTTGAGCGGCCCTGCCGACCACTGCCGGCATGACTCGCAGTGGCAGTACCCCATGGCCACCGGGTCGCCACTCACCTGAAACTGAACCCGGCCGCAGAAGCAGCCCCCCTCGTGCACGGTTGCGCTCACGCGTCACCCCCCGGCGATGTTGGAGTGAGCCGAGCCTATCGGCCGCCCCGTCCTGCGTCAACGTGCCCCCAAGTGCACCGCAGGCAGCGCTCGCGCTCGCTACCGGGCGGTCCGCTGCGGCGCTCGCACACGCCGACGGCGGCCGCGCGCTCAGCGGCGTTTGTCGAAAAAGGCCTGCGCGGCGGCCTTGAATTCCGTGCCGCCGAGGCATGCGGTGAACTGCGCAACCTCGGCATCCATGCGCGTGTTGATCTCCCCGTGGGGGTCGAGCCGCAGCAGCCGCTTGGCGCGGCGCATGGCCTGCGGCGGCTTCGCCGCCAGCGCATCCGCCACGGTGCGCGCCTCCTCCATCAGCCCCTCGTCATCCACCACTCGATTGACCAGACCGTAGGTCTGCGCGGTGCGCGCATCGATCGGCTCGCCGAGCAGCACCAGTTCGGCGGCCCGCTGCGGTCCGAGCAGCCGCGGCAGCAGCAGCGAGCTGGCCGCCTCGGGCACCAGCCCGAGTTCGACGAACGGCAGCATCAGGCGCGTGCTGCGCTCGGCGGCGAGCACCAGATCGCAGTGCAGCAACAAGGTCACGCCGATGCCGGCGGTCGGGCCGTGCACGGCGCACACGAGCGGTTTGGAGAAGACCGGCAAGGCGCGCACGAACCGCACCGTCGGGTGGCTCGGATCGTCGAAGGACGGTCCGGCGAGAAAATCCTTCAGGTCGTTCCCGGCGGTGAACGACACCCCCGCACCCCAGAAGAGCACCGCGCGCACCTGCGGATCGGCCTCGGCGGCCTCGAGCGCCGCGCCAAGCGCGCGGTACATCTGCAGAGTGAGTGCATTGCGCTTCTCGGGGCGATTCAGTTGCAGCTCGCACACCGCGCCGCGGCGCTCGATCTTGATCTGCTCGCTCATGCTCGCCACCTTGCTTGTCCGCACTCTCAGGGAGGCCGTATTATACGGTCGTATCCTGCTCTCTACGGCGTGACAGGGGGTCACGTATCCACATGAGCACCCTGCCTCACCCGTCCGGCCAGCGTACATGCCGCAATCGCATCCGCTGCCGCGGCTGAGCCGCCTCGCTCTGGAGCGGGCCAAGTCGAGCCACGACCAGATCGCCGCGACCCTCGGCATGGAGCTGCTGCAGGGGCAATACCCGCCGGGGACGAACATGCCGCCCGAGCCGCAGCTGATCGAGCGCTTCCAGATCTCGCGCACCGTGATCCGCGAGGTCATGAAGACGCTCGCGGCCAAGGGGTTCGTGATCTCCAAGACCCGAGTTGGCACCCGGGTGCGCGAGCGGATGTACTGGAATTACTTCGATGCCGATGTTCTCGCCTGGCGGGTGCGACTGGGATTTGACGACGGGTTCATGCACTGCCTGGTCGAGGTGCGCCGCGCCATCGAGCCGGCGGCCGCGGCGCTCGCCGCCGAGCGGCGCTCGGGCGCGCACCTGACGCGCCTGAAAGAGTGCATCCGGGAAATGAGCCGCGCCGGCCACTCGCGGCAGAGCTTCGCCGAGGCGGATCTGGATTTTCACCTGGTGATCGGCGATGCGACCGGCAACCCCATGATGCGCTCGGTCGCCGGAGTCATCGAGACGGCGCTCGTCGCCTCGTTCATGCACAGCTCACCGATCGATGATCCGAGCGATCACGAGACCACGGTGAATGCGCATGCGGCGGTGGTCGAGGCAATCGAGCGCGCCGATGCCAAGGCCGCCTTCGACACCATGCTGCAGGTCATCAACATCGGCGTCGAGCGCATCGACGTGCGCCGCCGCCGCCAGAACCTGCGCCGCTGAGCGCTCGCCGGGGCGCCGTGCGGTACGGCGCCCCGGCGAGCTCGCTACTCTTGGGCCGCCGCGGCATCGCGGCGGTGCTGATGCCAAAGCTCCTGAATCGACTCCAGCGTACGGCCCTTGGTCTCCGGCACGTAGCGCACCACGAAGATGGCCGACACGATGCTCATCGCCCCGTAGATCCAGTACGCGAAGCCGTGATGGAAATGCGCATTCAGCCAGCTGTTGCCATCGAGCACCTTGAAGGACCAGGACACGAACAGGTTCGCGATCCACTGCGCCGCGACCGCGATCGCCATCGCCTTGCTCTTGATGGAATTGGGGAACATCTCCGAGAGCAGCACCCAGACCACCGGACCCCAGGAGAGCGCGAAGCCGGCGATGTAGGCCACCACCGCCACCAGCGCCCACAGGCCCACGGCGCGCGCATCGAACAGCCCGCCGAGCAGGAGCATCGAGGCGCCCATGGCAATCGAGCCGATCACCAGCAGGGGCTTGCGCCCGAGCCGATCGACCGTGGCGATCGCCACGAAGGTGAACACCACGTTCGCCGCGCCCACCACGACGGTCTGCATGAAGGCCGAGTCGGTCGAAGCGCCCATGTTCTTGAACATCAGCGGCGCGTAGTACAACACCGCATTGATGCCGACGAACTGCTGGAACACCGACAGCGCGATGCCAATCAACAGCACCGGCGTGCCGAAGGCGAACAGGCGCTCGCTGCGCACGTGCAGTGAGCGCTTGATGTCCTCGAGAATCACACCGGCGCGCTCGGCACCGTTGACGCGCGTCAGCTGCGTCAGGGCCTCCTCGGTACGCCCGCGCATCACGAACCAGCGCGGCGTATCGGGCACGAAGGCGAGCAGTCCGAGAAACAGCAGCGCCGGGATCGCCTCGGAGGCGAACATCAGCCGCCAGGCGGTGTCGTAGTACCACTGCGGCGTGCCGAGGGACTGGATGAACCAGTTGACGAAGTACACCAGCAGGATGCCGATCACGATCGCGAGCTGGTTGAAGGACACCAGCCGCCCGCGGATCTCACTCGGGGCGATCTCCGCGATATACAGCGGCGAGATCATCGAGGCGATGCCAACGCCCATGCCGCCGAGAATGCGGTAGATGATGAACGGGGTGAGCGCCGCCGGACCCATCGCCCCGATGGTGCCAAGACCGAGCTCCGGGACCGCCGAGCCGATCGAGCCGATGAGGAACATCAGGGCCGCGACCATCAGCCCGCCCTTGCGTCCGAAGCGGCTGGAGAACCAGCCGGCGACCGCCGAGCCAATCACGCAACCGAGCAGCGCACTGGAGATGGTCCAGCCCGAGAGGCTGCTCGCGGCGGTCTGCGAGAGGTGCTGCGGATCGATGAAGTAGTGATCGATGGCGCTGACGGCGCCGGAAATGACGGCTGTGTCGTAGCCGAACAGCAGGCCGCCGAGGGTCGCCACGAAGGTGAGCGCGACCACGAGGCCGGTATTGCCTTTATTCATCAATGAGATCCCCCAAAAGATCTTCAGCCCAGGTGCACGTTCCGGGTCCCCGCCCGCGGCGCAGCCGCGGCCCGCCCCCCCCGGGCGCATGAGGGAATCCGACCCCAACGTGTGCGCCGAGTATGCCCGGATCACCCTGAAAAGTGTGATGAATCTCGGCCTGCGCGCCTGCATACGTATGCGCTCGCGCGGCAGTCTGCGCAGGCCGTTGGCGAGCACGGCGGTCGACGGCAGCCCGGGTTGCAGCGGCCGGATGCCGAGCGGCACTTCATCGAGTGCACGGGTCAAAGCCCGACCGTGGCCCGTACGTAGTAGTAGCCACCATTGATCCCGAACGGGGAGAACATCGGATACTGGAAGACCCCGAGCGTGTCGCCGTACTTGAACGTGTCGTAGTGCGCCAGCAGCGTACGGTTGTAGCGGGTCGGGTACCGATCGAAGAGGTTCAGAGCACCGATCCGCACGATCAGCCGGTGCGTCAGGCGATAGCCGATGCTCAGATTCGTCAGCGCCGCCGTTGCGATCGTCGATTTGAAATACTCCGGGACGTTCGCCGGATTGTCACCGCCGTCGCTTTCCCATTCCGAGCTCGGCCCGTAGATCTGCTCGGTGAGATCGACCGCGAGCTTCTCGATCCGCCAGCGCGCGCCGAGATCGATCACGTATCGCGGACTCGCCGTCGTCAAATCCGACAGCGCGGTCGCGTCATACAGCGTCTGCCCTGCCAGCTGCGCCGGCGTAGCCGGCACCCGGGTGATCACGGTCTGATTGTAATTTGCACCCACCGACCAGTCGATTCGGCCAAAGGCATAACGTACCGGCAGATCGAACGTCAGATCCGCCCCCTGGGTGCGCGTGTCAATGCCGTTGGCGAACATCGTCACGCCGGTGCTGCCCGTCCCGAGCACGGTCGGATCGAGTTGATTGCCGTTGGCGGCGATGGCCGCGTTGATCGCCGCAGCGGACGGCTGGGCGATGCCGTTCAGCGTCCCGTAGAGATTGCCGGTGGCGACGATGCGATCGGTGATCGTGATGCGATAGACGTCGAGCGTTCCGATCACGCTGGGCGCCGGCTGCCAGAGGAGTCCGGCGCTGTACTGCACGGAGTGCTCCGGCCGCAGACCGTTGCCGAGCCCGAGCAGCCGCCCCCCGCGGGAGTTCGGCGGCAGCTGCACGAACGCGCTCGTCGGAGTCACATTCGTCGAGGAGTAGTACTCCTCGGCCAGTGCGGGGGCGCGAAAGCCGCTGCCGACGGTGGCGCGCAGAGCGACACGGCGCGTCAGGTCATATCGGGCAGTGAACTTCCCGACGGTCGCCGAGCCGAAGTCACTGTAATGCTCGTACCGCCCGGCGGCATCGAGCCGCAGCGGCCGAACGGGGCGCACCGCGAGCTCGACGTACACCGCCTCCGTGCGCCGGTGGTGTGTAGCGGCGTCACTCGGCGTGAACCCCGGGTAGCCCTGCGCACCCCCGTCGAGATAGGACATGGGGATCCCGGCGCCAATCTCGTAGCCGTCGTCCCGGTATTGCATCCCGGCGGCCACGTTCAGAGGACCCGCAAGCCCGATGGCAAAATTGCGATCCACGTCGAGGTTCTGCGTCCACTGCGTCGCCTGCAAATAGCCGTCGTAATAGTTGCTCGGCGTCCGGTGGCCGGTCGCGGCGTACACGGCCGCATTGGCTGAATTGAGCGTCTCGGCCGTGAAGTGATCCACGCCGTAGGTGCTGCTCACGTCCCAGTGCCACTGGTCCATGATGCCCTTCAGTAAGGCGGTGATCGACTCATCGCGCTCGCGGCTCGCCTCGAGCGGCACGAACCCGAACGGAAAGGGATAGGTGACCGCCCCGCTCAGCGGATCCGTATACGACACGGCACCCGGCAGGCGGTATTTCTGGAAGGATTGGGCCCGCTTCAGCCCGTAGGTGCCGAAGACCTCCAGGCGCACGCCACTGGGGAGGGCAAAGCCTGAATTGACCTCGAAGAGCTTCAGATCGTACTGGCCGTCGCCCTCTTCGGCGCCGAGGGAGGGGTAGCCCGGGATCTCGAGCATGTTCGAATCCGGGTAGGTCGCGAGGTTCGCCGGATTGATGACGCGCTCGTCGATGGCGCTGCGGTTGCTGCTGCCGTGGTGATGCACTTCGGCCGTCACGTTGAGGAAGCTGTGCCGCACCGGCTGGAAACCCGCGTTGACCGAGACGTCACCGGTCACGCCGCCGCCATCCATGTAACCGCCGTAGGTGCCGCTGATCGTGGCGCCTGAGGCCTTCTTCTTCAGGATGATGTTGATCACCCCGGCAATCGCGCCGCTGCCGTACTGCGCGGCCGCGCCCTGGTTCAGCACCTCGATGCGGGAGATTGCCGCGAGGGGGATGAAGTTCAAATCGGTGCCGGCACAGCCCTGATACGGGCCGCTGTCCACTTCGATATTGGCCGTCGTGTGGCGCCGCTCCCCGTTGACGAGCACCAGCACGTCGTTGCAGCTCAGGCCGCGCAACCGGGCCTGCAGCGTCTGTCCGGCCATGTCATTGCCGAAGGGCTGCGCGGTGAAGGCCGGAACGAGTTGCGCGAGTGCCGAGACCAGGCTGGGATTGCCTGCCGCGTCGCTGAGCGCACGCGCTCGCACGACCTGCACCGGGACTGAGCTGGCGGCGAGCGTGACGCCGGAGGCGCGCGACCCGAGCACAACCACCTCACTGAGACGGCTTTTCGGGGCCGCAGTGCGGTGCCGGATGGCTTCCGGGGCGGTCTGTGCGCGCGCGGTAGCCGCGAACACAGCCGCCGCCGCGAGACTCACCACGAGCAGTTGCCCCGCGGCGTACGGCCCTCTGGTGTTCAGCATCGGCTGTTCTCCCCTTCGTAATATTCGCTCGGATATACCGCGTTCCAGCAGTTTTCTTCGGCGCATGTGCCACCTGGCATGGCGCTGCACTCCCGTATCCGTTCGAAGGCCGCCCACTCCCACCGCACCGCGAAGCCACAGACGTTGGCGCTCGGACAGTGCTCTGGCGTGAGGACCGTCGCACACCGGTTCCGCCTACTCGCGCTCCGCGGCAATGGCGCCGGCGCGTCTCCCGGGGATCCTCCGGCGAAGCGCCGGCACCCTCAACATCCCGAAGACGCGTGATATTCAGCCGTATATTACGCGGAATAGCAGCATCCGGCGAATGCCTCCGCGCCTTGGAGCCTCGCCACTCACCTCGAGATCCGGCTCCTTGGGCAGGACATGCCCGATGCGCGCGAGCATGAGAGAAGGCCGATCGATGGGGCGGAAATCGAGCCCGGTGAAAACGAGCACGTCCTGCACCGAGACGCGCGCGGCGACCTGATCGATACCGCCCTCGGCGCTGCGGCTTGCACCGACTGAGGATCGGCTGCTCAGCCAGGGGCGCGATACGGGGCTTACCGCCCCGCGTGCTCTCTACCGATGACGAATCTCGGCCGCCGCCATCCTCCGATCAGCCCGCTCGGCAAGAGACTGAAGTTCGGCCTTGGCCCACACAATAGCCTCGGGCAGCGCGGGAAGGTCGACCGCGCGAATCGCCTGCCATT
>JAKCDC010000082.1 GCA_021838635.1 Pseudomonadota bacterium | reverse complement strand
CGATCGCCCGCACCAGGCCGAACACCTGCTCGTTGGTCGGGGCGCACACCGCTACCCGGCCGCCGCGCCGGCGACTCTCGGCGACGGTGTCGACGACGAGCCGGCTCTTGCCGGCGCCCGCCACCGCACTCACCACGACGGCCCGCTCCGGGGCGAGTGCGAAGAACTCCTCCTGGGCGGCTCGGGCGACCGCCTGAGCCTGCTCCACCACCACCGTGTCGAGTCCGTCCGCCATCGCTCAGCGTGCTCCAGAGAAGGCTGGCTCGATCGGTGTGCATTTCGGCTTTCGCGCCTGCTTCGCGCGAATCTCTTCGATCCGGGTCAGCACGCGCGCGAGCTCCTGCTCGCCACACGCCTCCATGCTGCAGGAATTCGCCGCGCACAGCGCCGCCAGGGTGACCGTCACCCCGCCGATCTCCTGGGCGACCTCACCGCGCGGGCGGCTGTAGACGTATCGCACCAGCTGCATCACTTCGGACTCGGTGCATCCGAGAGCCTGCGCGAGCTCGAGGGATTCTTCCAGATATCGGTGGGTACGCTCGGTCCGATCATGCGCGTTGTGCTCGCCGAAGCACTCGGTTGCCCACGCGTGCACGCGCTCCTGGAATGACGGCCGGGGCGGCTCGCAGATCGCTGGCAGGCCGAGGAACCCCGCCAGAGGCCTGATTGCCCAGAGCACATGGGCCTCGTTCTCGGGGGTCATTGGCGCACCGCTGAGGTGGCGCGTCTCAATATCGACGATCCTCTCCCCGTCCACCGTGACCGTCACGCCGCGGCTTACCGGCGGCGTGAAATCGCGTCTCGCATTCATGACCGACCCCTCCCGTGCAGCTCTGGGACCTGGTGCGTCGGGTCGACCGCAGCGCGGCGCCCGTCCTCGTTCAACGTGTAGCGCTCGATACCTTTGCCGCTCTCGCCTTCGTCGCGAACGAGAGCCAGGCGCAGCAGCTCGTTGACGATCGTTCGGGAGGTACGCTCAAGCCCGATCCAACACTGTGCTCCGTCGCACACGAGTTCCGCCTCCTCGAACTGCTCGGCGAGCTCGGCCTCGAGCATACGCTTGAGCACCCGTTGCGCAGCGACGCTGAGCAACACCTCAGGCGGACAGGCTGTCGCGTCGCGCGTCATCCCATGCGCCCATCGGGGCTTCGAACCATCGCGACATCAGGTAGGCGATCCCCGCGGCCTTGTGGGTGTGCGTCGGTTGCGGCCGTGTTGGGGGAGTCTGATTCGAAGTGCGGTTCCATTCGGCTCGATCCGGCAAAGACGTGCCGATAGCGCAGCACCGCCTCGGTTCTCGCGCGCTCGGCACGCCAGTCCGTCCAGCGCGCGCCGCAGACCGCGCAAGACATGACAGGCAGGGTGACCACGAGCGGTACCGTGACGCCGACGCCGTACTCGAACATCGACGTTTCCCTCGCCTCGGCGACGCCCGTCGCACTGCAATTTGGGCAGCGTCGCCCCTCTACACCCATGGGGGTGCCTGCCCTCGCTTCAGAAGGGAACATGATCGCGGCCTTCAACCGGCTCGATCTTCGGTCTGCAGCGCCGCGCAACCTCCCGCTCGAGAGCCAAACGCAGATACTTGTCGATAAAGTCCCTATCGAGGTACCAGTGGATCTCGCTCGCTTCAAGCTGCGCGATCGGCGTGCCGCGGTTGCGCCCAATCGGCATGATGGTCGGGATGCGCGCGAATTCGCTGAACTCCCACAGCGCCTGCCAGGTCGTGATCTCGGGTTTCATCGCCCGCAGGCACTCGAGGATGTGCTTGAGCAACGTGAGATTGTTGCGCGTATCGACAAGCGCGCCATGCGCGCCATGCAGCGTATCGCGCGTCTCGGGAGTGGCCCCCTCGAGCAGGTACAAGAGCGCGCTCTGGGAATGACTGTCCGCATCGGGCCAGAGGTGCCGCGCCAACGCGCAGGTGTCGATGCGCTTGATGCCCGCCGGCTCCCCGAGCGACTCCCAATCGAAATCGACCGAGTGCCCGATGAGGTATCCGGCATCCGCCGGGATCGCGGCATCGATGGAGGGCGGGCAGCCCTCGAGCTCGCACGGCAGGATGTGGTGGACGGCAAGAGAGCCGAGGGAGATCGGCCATTCAGGCTTGTACCGCTGCACGAAGGATTCGGCCACGGCGAGCTCGCCAGGGATGAGATCCGAGGGCGCGCCATCGGCTCTCGCCAGCCGCATCCAAGCGAGCTCGATCACTTCACGGCCAGGGTCGCGCGACGTGGTCTCTGTATCTAGGAGGTACACGCGGAGCCTTTGCAGGGCGTCGCCCCGGTCAGCGCTTGTCTGTTCGTTCATTCGATGGCCTCAAACGTCTGTTGCGCAGGTACTGTACGAGCAGCACGACGGTCATGATGTTCGCAGCGACGAGCCAGGTGGCGACCGCGAGGACCTCGATGCGCCCGGAGGGCGCGAACCACACGAGCGCGCATAGCGCAAAGAGCACCCACACCCCGACGCGCGCGAACGTGTCGAACAGCACTGCCCCTCAGGGCGAGAGCGAGTGCAGCGCGACACCGACGTCGGGCCGCAGGGTACGCTGCGCCTGGACGGCAGCCGGCGGCGCGATACGGCTGATGACCTCACGGATCCCCTCTCTGGGCTTCTCGTAGCCCGGCTCGCCCTTGTGACGCATCTCGACGTAGTCGTAGATGGTTGACGGAGCGATGCCGTACTTGGCCGCGAGGATGCGGGGGGAGAACTTGCGTGCGCGCGCCGCAATCGTCTGGCCGTAGAGATATTCGGCGCTGAGCTGCCGGCTCTGTGCATCGGTCAACCGCCGCTTGCGGTTCGAGCGTTTGCGCGTATACCGCTGCCCGACGTAGTCGCAGACGGTCGCCGTGCCGATGCCGTACTTAGCCGCGAGGGCCATGAGAGAGAATTGCTGCGCCTCCTGCGCGAGCGCGTAGCCGCAGAGGTATTCCTCCCCGAGCTGCCGGCCTTCCTCCACTGTCAGTCTTCGTTTCCTGCCCGATCGTTCGTTCACGCGATCACCCTCTGTTCTCCGTCCATCCGGTCTGCGCCGGTCCTGTACTTCCGTGGCTTATCTAACCACTTTTTATTAGTTTATCCGTAATAACGGGAAATAGCAATAGTTATCCCTTTACGGTCGTCACAGTTTCGAGTTTTCTAAGAACATTCACGTGCACGAAAGGCTGAAATTACCGAAGAACAATGAATGCAACGCCGCGCTTTGATGTACCGAAGAAAAGGCAAATAAAAAAACCGGCCGACATACGTCGGCCGGGCACCCAAACTGGGCAGGGGTATCCGACGGGCCAGAGGGTCTGCACCCGCCGGATCGGAGAGCCAGTGACAGGTTGGGAGGGGGCTGACTCTCTAGGAGGACTATAGGAAACGCGGGCGGCGAAATTCCAAAAAAAAAAATTCCTTCAGGCCGGCGGGCGGTGCGTCCAGGGCGCTCGGGCCGGCAGGGAGAGCGCGTAGGAGAGATGATCGTCGAAGTGAAGTGGCGAGAAGACCGCTCGGGTGCCGGCCGCCGGGCAGCTGGCCGGATCCTTGCGAACCGGTTGCGTGAGGGTGACTTTCGAGCCCGCTCCGGTCGCCTCGACCCGCTCGATCTCCCAGCCACGCCCGAACGGCGCCCCGCTCCACCAGAGGGCGAGCCCTGGCGGCAGCGTGCAAGGCTCCTCGGTGCACAGCACCGCCGTGGCCCCGTCGGTCCGGCTCACGGTGCAGGTGAGTACCTCGCCCTCGATCGCCTCACCGCTGAGCAGCCGCGGGAGCATCCTCAGCGGATCGTCGATGGCCTCTTCGACCTCGAGGAGCGCCGCCGCCCGCTCGAGCTCATCGCGCCGCAGCGCCGCGGCGCGCGCATTCTCGCGAAAGCGGAGCCCCCGCGGATCGGCCACCGCGCGCCCGAGCCCCTCGAGGTGCAGTCCGTAGGCAATGCGGTCTCGCTCGATGCGCCGGGCAAGATGCGCGCCCGCCGGGATGTCCCGTTCACGGCCGGCGATCGCGAGCAGCAGCGCCCATACCGGGGAGGTGAGCCCACGGTAGAACTCGCGAAGCGCCCCGAGCGCCTCCTCCACGGCCGGCCCCTCACCCCCGCCCTTGCGCGCCTTCTCAAGCGCCCCGAAGAGCCGCGCCGCCGTCTGCGCGTCTTCCGGCTTCGGCTGGGGACCGGCCGAGAATCGTTCGGCCGCAACTGCCGCCTCAAACCCACGCGTGCGCCCAGGCGGGGCAATCCACGCCTCGAGCGCGAAGAGCGACTCGCACTCGAGCGCGCTCATGGCGCTCACCCAGTGCGCATTCAGAAAGTCTGTGCATGAGAGCACGATTTGCTGGCCCGGCAGATCGGCATGGCGGGCGAGCCAGAGCAGATGGCACGCGAACCGGCGCAACACCGCGGTAACGGCGGGATCCGGGTGCCGCATGCCAGCCAGGCGCCGCCCGATCCGCCCGAGCAGACGCAGCGTCGCCCCATTGGGGATCACGACCTGCGCCGGCCACACGGGCACCTCGAGCTTGCGCCCCTGGTAGTCGACGCGGCTGCTCGCCACCGCATAGGACTCGAACAGTTCGCAGAATCGCTGCGCGGCCGCGGCGAACTCACGCGCCTCGATATCTGCCTCGCGCGAGCCGCTCATGAGAAACAGCTCCGGGGCTGCATGGGCCTGACCGAATGCGATCGCCGCGCAGGAGAACGGGTCGAACCCGTTCTGCCAGGCCACGAGAAAGACCGGGTCGCTCTCGATTGCGCGATGCCGGACGAGCGCGCTGCGCACTGCACGGCCTTGCCGATAGGCAGTCGCGCTGAGCAGTGTCTGAAGGCTCACGGCCCGGCCCCCTTGAGGGCTCTGCGATAGAGCCGGCGGGCCCGAACGAGCTCACGGGCGCTCTCGCGCTCGTGATCGAGCGGATCTGCGCCGGCGGCCAGATCGAGGGCTCGATCGAAGGTCTCAACGCCGCTCATCTCGCGGCTCGCCTGATCGCCGAGGATCGCCAGGCGCCCGGCCTTGTAGGCGCGCTCACGGCACAGCTTCGCCGCGGCGCAGTGCTCGAGGCACTCGGGTCGATAGTGCGTGCCGGCCTGATCCATCAGGTGCGAGAGCCCCTCGATCCGCTCGGCAGCGCCGGTGCCCGCGGCTGGGAACGAGCGTCCCTCGATCCGCTGCACCACGGCCTCATCGAGATGCGCAAGCGAGAGCAGTCGCTCGGCGCGGCGGATGTGAAAGGAAAGGTTCTGCCGCAGCAACACCGGGCGGCCGAGACGCGTGTTCTTCGGCAGAACGATGAACCCGGTATCCGAGACCGCCTCCGAAGGAAGACCGTCCTCGCGCAGCTGCGCGCGCACGAGCGCTGCGTAGAGCCCGGCCTGGGCGCACGCCGCGCCCAGCTTCACCGGGTCGCACCGCCCATCGATCAGCGGAAACGACTTCGCCTCGACGACGTGTAGCGACCCGTTCGAGGCAGCCGCCAGTCCGTCGGCCTCGAAATAGGCAACCTCTCCCCCGATGCGCGCGCGAATTACCGCCCCGTCAAGGAGAGTCGATGCATCCCAGTCCCGGCGCGCGATCTTGGCGAGCTCCCGGCGCGTCGCCTCGGCGCGCACCTCGAGCCCCGAGCGCCCGGCGGGCACCGACAGGTCGCGAAGGCGCGCGATGCGCACATCGGCTCCGAGCGCCCCGAGGGCCGCATCCTGCTCATAGAGCAGGTTCAGCAGCTCCGCGTAATCGTCTTTCTTCAGAATCTCCTCGAACAGCCGCCCGCGTTTGATCGCCATTGGATCCGCGCCGGTGCCCGGCTCGTAGCGCGTACCCCCGAAGAGCTTCTCGAGGTTCACCCGCCCGGCGAGGGCGAGCTTGGAGAACGTGCAATCGGTGTGCTCGGCTGCGGCCGCGAGTACGCTCACCGTGAGCGAATGGCGAGGCGCGCGCGCCGCCCAGGGAGCCTCACCGATGTCATCACTCGAGCTCAAACAGCGGCTCCTGGACCGTGAGCGCTCGGTGCGTGCCGGTCGTGTCGGTGAGGCCGACCGTGTCGGTGAGGCCGACCGTGTCGGTGAGGCCGGCCGCCTCGTTGCATACCCTGGCGTAGACGTCGCAGTGACAGCGCTGCGGGGCGCACCAGCAGCCAATCACCTTGCCGGTCATCTCACGCTTGACCCGCTCGACTAGATCGGGATTCGAGAGAAACCACTGCTCGTGCCGCTCGATCGCCTCATCACGCGAGCCGACCAGGAACTGCGCCCGGGTGCCGACTTTGTGGCTGAACGGGTTGCCAAAGGGCCCCGGCCGTGCCCCGTACACGTTGTAGGGGTGACGTTTGCAGTGCACGACGCGGGTATAAGGCGCCACCTCCTTGACCGGAGCGGCAAAGCGCTCGGCGAACCCGGCAATGGAGGTTTTATCCGAACCCGGAAAGGCGAGAATCAGATCCGCCTTGCAGCCTCCAGCGCCCTCGCCCCACCTATCGGCGATCTCGATAGGCCGAACGTGCTCGCGAACTCCCTTGACGCGGCACCACACGGCCGCAAGCGCCGCGGCTCCGACTGTGCCCGCCGACGCCGTCTCGTGAATGACCGCCGAGGGCTTGAGCTCATCGAGCTCGAACAGCACCTGCGTGCGATCAGCGTAATCCGGCCCGCCGCACACCAGTACCCGCGGGCCCGCCGGGTAACGCGTCACTGAGCTATCCAACTCGCTCCATCCTCTGCGCCAGCCTACACCCTCAATTTTATCTCTGCGGACTGAATGGTGCCTGGCAGGTTTCCGAAGCGCGTTCGGAAACGCCGCGGGCGAAAGAAAGCGCCCAGGGGAAACCCGGGCGCATTGAAACTCAGTACTCTTCCGCCCAGACTCGCACGGGCTCCACCTCACCGCGCCAGTTCTTGGCCGGCCAGATCACCACGTGCGCATCGTTGAACGCAATCTCTGCCTCGCCGGTACGGAGGGTCGCCGTGCGCGCGCTCTCGTCGATCTCGACCGTGACCGGATAGCGGATAGGCACCTCATTGCGGTAGTACTCCACCGCCTCGGCAAAAGTGGCGAACGGTTCGCGACCCATCCTCACGCCTGCCAAAGCTGAAGGATGACGCCATGCGGACCGACGAGCCATCGCACCTCGATCATGGCCTCCACGGCGCCCAGCGCCTGAACTTCGCCCTCGAAGATCTCGCCGCTCTCTGCTTTCGCTTTGTACCTGAACATGTCGGATATCTCCCGGATAGGGGCCTGCTTCCCTATAGGAACCCTAGATCGG
>JAKCDC010000081.1 GCA_021838635.1 Pseudomonadota bacterium | reverse complement strand
TAGTGCAGATCGGAATTCGGCTTCAGTTCCGACACCGAGCGCAGGACATCCGTCAGCCTCATGCCCGGCTGGTATGCATAGACGCCCGGGTTATAGACATTGCCCTGCAGCTCAATCGCCTGATCCAAGGCGGGCTTCAGGCGCGGGATGTGAATGTAATCGCCGTTGCGCACCCCTTCAGCCTGCCCACCCGGACCCAGCTTCAGGGGCAGGACCACTCGCTCGCCGTTCGAGAGGATGCGGGTAATGGTCGCATCTGCGACGTCCGCATTGGGCTTCAAGCCCCCGGCGAGTGCGATGATCTGTGCGGGCGCCGTTTCGCTCTTGGTTTCGTAGACGGCGGGGCGCTGAACCTCGCCGTCGATGGCGACAGTGCGGCCCACCGGCGGGACGAACACGACGTCGCCCTGCAATAGCGCTGCGTCATGGCGAGTGCTGCCGTGGATCAGCAGGTTGTAGAGATCGAGCGTGTCGATCGTCTGGCCATTGCGGATCAACTGCACTCGGCGCAGCGAGCCCGTCTTGCTGATGCCCCCGGCGGCATACAAGGCCGAGGTCATGTTGGCCAGGCCACTGACCGTGTACACGCCGGGGCGGAACGCATCCCCCATGACGAAGACCTGGATCGAGCGGGTCTGCGACATCGTGACGCTCGCGTGGACCCCAATCATCTGGTGCGCAACGCGCGATGCGATCTCCGACTGCACCGTGCTGAACAGTTCACCGCCGACCGTGATCGGGCCCAACTGCGGGAAGTTGACCTGGCCGTTCCGCCCCACCGTCAATTGATAGCTCTCGTTCTGGTTGCCGTAGAGCTGAACATCGAGCGTATCGCCCGGGCCGACCTGGTAATTCGACGGGACCGGCACGTTGGTGAGCGGATTGAGCGTGGAGAAGGTCGACGCCTCTTGCTGAAAGATGTCGTATCCGAAGGGTTTGAGCGCCTGCTCGCCCGTCCGCTTCAGCGGCAGTATGGTCACGCGCACCTGCAGGTTCTGCAGAGCCGGAATCACCGAGAGTCGCAAGGTCGCATCGCTCGGCGTCAGCCCCAGCAGGTCAATGGGCGCAAAGCCGGGCAGATCCAACATGCCGCGGCGCGTCAGCTGATACGGATCCTGGGCGCGGATCGAGCGCATCATGGCATTGAGCCGGCGACGCTCGAGCGGACTCAGGGCATTCAAGGCAGTGGGAATCTCCTGGATCTGCGCCTTCGACAGTCCATTGCTGTTCAGCGGGATATTCGCGATCGGGATGGCTCCGACCGGAATACCGCCCGCGGTTCCGCTCTGCAGCGCACTCATGGACAAGCCCTGGCTGGCGGCAGCGCCCCCCTGCAGGGACGTCGACTGCAGTTGCGACAGACTCGCGCCCGAGGCGGGCGGCAGATGCACGCCGATCTGCACGATGACCCAGTCACCGGCGTTCAATTCCGGGATCACCGATTTTGCGGTCAGCGCCTTGCGTCGCGCTTGGACCGCCTGCTGCTGCTCGAGCTGCTGCAGTTCGGCCTGCGTCATGACCCCGGAGCCCGGGTACAGCGATCCGCCGTATCCGATGGCGCCGCCCCCGGCCCGGCTCATGATCGCCTGCTGCTGCGACGAGGAGAGGCTGTGCAGCAATGCCAGACCGGTGGCTGAGTTCAGCGCCGACTGTGCGAATGACGCCGTGGAAAAGGCAGAACCCAGTAGGAGCAGCAGTGAACCGGCCAGCGGTCCCAGTCGTCGGAGCAAGCGCATTCAATACCCTTTTTTGCCAGTGCCCAGCACCGCACGGCCGGCCCCCCGGATATCCGCGGTAAGCCCGAGCTGATGAGTCCCGACCGGTCCGTGCTAAAAGGCGGATTGTAGCGGGGTAGACCGGCCAGGGGGAGCGGAATTGCCCGGTACAGAGCGCCCCGCGGCGCGGATCGACCCGTCACTGCAGCGATAGGCGCTCGCACAGGTCTCGAGCGAGCGCGAGCGCCGCGGTGAGTCCGGGGGACTCGATGCCGAAGAGATTCACCAACCCGGGGATGCCGTGCTCCCTAGGCCCCTGCACGCAGAAATCCGCACCCGGGGCACCTGGCCCGACCAACTTCGGCCGGATCCCGGCGTACGCCGGTTGCAGCGCACCGTCGGGCAACTCGGGCCAATAGCGACGGATGGCTGCCGAGAAGCGGCCGGTCCGCATCGGGTCGACCTCGAAGTCGAGGTGCTGCACCCACTCGACGTCCGGGCCGAAGCGCGCGCGGCCGGCCCGATCGAGTGTCAGATGCACACCCAATCCACCAGGCTCAGGAACAGGATAGATGAGGCGCGCGAAGGGGCATGCGCCCTTCAGAGCGAAATAGCTGCCCTTCGCGTAGCGCAGCGGCGGAATGCTCGCCTCAGCAACCCCTAGTCTGCGCGCCAGGTCCTGGGCACCGAGTCCCGCACAGTTGATGACATGGGAGGCGATGAGCGGGCGGCTGTGCGCATCGGGGCCGATACGCAGCTGCAGGAATCCCGCGCGGCACTGCCCGTCCAACACCGGCGTCCGACAGACGACGAACCCGCCTGCCCGCTCGATGTCGCCCCGCAACGACAGCATCAGGCCATGACTGTCGACGATGCCCGTGGAGGGCGAATGAAGCGCCGCCGCGCAGCGCAGGGCCGGCTCCAGCGCGGTGGCCTCGGCGGCCTCGAGCCGCCGCAGGTCAGTGACGCCGTTGGCCCGTGCGGACGCCTCGATGTGATCCAGCTGCGCGCGCTGGGCCGGATCCGTGGCCACGATCAATTTCCCGCATCGGCGATGTTCCACGCCGTGCTCGGCGCAGTAGGCGTACAGCCGCTCCCGACCTTCCACGCACCATTGCGCCTTCAGTGACCCCTGCGGGTAGTAAAGTCCGGCGTGAATCACCTCGCTGCTGCGGGCGCTGATCCCGGTTCCGATGGCCGCTTCGGCCTCGAGCACCAGCACTTCATGGCCGGACTCGGCCAACGCGCGGGCCACGGCGAGGCCCACGACGCCCGCGCCGATCACGACGCACTCGGCATGATCACTCATTGGGGAACGTCCGGGCCCCTCGGTCACTCGGGTGCTGCAGGGAGTCCGCCCACGCCGTCACTGCCGGCTCGCGGCGCTCAGCGGTAGTGTGTCTCGATCCAGCGCTGGTCACTGCCATCCATCACCCTGCGCCACCACCACTGATGATCCAGATACCAGGCGAAGGTGTCCTGGAGGCCTCGCTCGAGCGTCACTTCGGCTTTGTAGCCGAGCTCCCGCTCTGCCTTGGTGCAATCGATCGCGTCGCTCGTGGCCCGGCCGCCCACCGCACAAAGCGCTTCCACGAGCGCGTGATTTTCGCTCTCCACTCCCCCGCTGCGCGCCGATGCGGGATGAGCTTTGCCGCAACGTGAAACGGTCCGGAGGTGTTCGAGCACTGGCCGTGGGTCGTCGAGAGGACGTGCCCGATGCCCCTCGGATGTGGCCATTATCCGCTCGCCAGTCGCTCACCAGGGCCGCGGATGAGTGTCCTGCTCGAGCATCGCCATCGCCCGCTCGCACGCGGCATCGAGTCGATCCAAGTCGGACACGGCCCGCTCCACCGCCCTGAGATCCATCTCGTCGTACGCGTGGCGAAGGTGATTGCCGAATCCGCGGATGGCGCTCCACGGTATCTGCGGCTCGTGCATCTCGGCGAGCGCGCCCAGCTTGATCGCGGCCTCGGATATCTCAAGGAAGCACATTCGAACGGCATCGTAGACGACACCTTGGTCCGTCAAGACGCGCTCCAGCCCTCCGCCATACGCCATACGCCAGGTATTCCCTGATCTTGGCGATGTTATGCCGGATGTCGCGGTACCGAACCGCAGGTCTTGAGCTCGTCACGTTCAGAACACCGCAATGGCGTCGCGGCCGAGCGCTTCCCTCAACTCCCGGCGCCGCGCTGGCAATATCACGACATCCACACTGCGACTCAGTGCCAGCGCAAGCATCTGCTGCAAGCGTTCGATGAACAGGATGAATTGAAAGCCCTCAGGCGCGGCGCCGGGCGCCAGATCAAGCGCCAGATCCACGTCCGAACTTGCGGTATCTTCTCCCCGCGCCACCGAGCCGAACACAGAAACATGAGCGACGCCGGCGGCATGCAACTGCGGCTGAAGCGCGCGCAGTGTGCACAGGATCGGATGGCGCTCATCGAAAACGTTCGGGCCCATGCGTCCGATCCTATCATGCCCGCACAGGGCGGGCGCTGCTCGGGCAGTGCGTGATGGCGCGGCTCGGCGGGCCTCAGAACACACTATTGGTAGTGCGTCTCGATCCAGCGCTGGTAACTGCCATCCATCACCCCGCGCCACCACCACTGATGATCCAGATACCAGGCGAAGGTGTCCTGGAGGCCCCGCTCGAGCGTCACTTCGGCTTGGTAGCCGAGCTCCCGCTCTGCCTTGCTGCAATCAATCGCGTAGCGGCGGTCGTGCCCCGGCCGATCCTTCACGAACTGGATCAGGCTCGCGCTGCGCTCGCCCCGCGCCGCCGGCGAGGACCCAAAGGCCTCGATCAGCTCCGGTCGCTTCAGAAAGGCCCGGTCGGCCACCGCACAGAGCGTTTCCACCAGCGCGAGATTCTCGCTCTCCGCCCCGCCGCCGATGTTGTAGACCTCACCCGGTGTGCCCCGCTCGAGGACACGCTCGATGCCGCGGCAATGATCCGACACGTGCAGCCAGTCGCGCACATTGCGCCCATCGCCATAGATCGGCAGTGCCCGCCCGTGCAGGAGATTGACGATCATGAGCGGAATGAGCTTCTCGGGAAAATGAAACGGCCCGTAGTTGTTCGAGCAGTTGCTGATCGTGGTGCTGAGGCCATAGGTGTGATGGTAGGCCCGCACCAGATGATCGGAGGCCGCCTTGCTCGCCGAGTACGGGGAGTTCGGCGCATAGCGCGTCTCTTCGGTGAAGGCCGGATCATCCGGTCCCAGTGAGCCGTACACCTCGTCCGTGGACACATGATGGAAGCGGTGCTCGCTGACGGAGCGCTCGGTGAGCCACACGGTACGCGCCGCTTTGAGCATCGAGTGCGTGCCTTGCACATTAGTCTCGATGAAGGCGTCGGGGCCGTGGATCGAGCGATCGACGTGCGACTCTGCCGCGAAATGCACAATCGTATCGAGACGCTCCTCGCGCAGGAGCTGCTCGACCCGCGCGGTGTCGCGGATATCCGCGCGCACGAATTTCAGCTCCGGTCGGTCCTTGACCGACTCGAGATTGGCCAGATTGCCGGCATAGGTCAGGGCATCCAGCACCACCACCCGATCCGCAGGATGAGTGCCGAGCCAGTGATGCACGAAATTCGCGCCGATGAAGCCGGCACCGCCGGTGACGAGGAGCCTAGCCATGAGCGATCTCTTTCAACGTGTCGCGCAGCCGCTGCCGCCAGTGCGCAGGGTGGAACCCGAGGGTCATCAGCGAGCGCTTGTCGAGCACGCTGTACGCCGGACGACGCGCAGGGGTCCGATAGTCTTCGGTCGCGATCGGCGTGACCTCCACGCCCGAGGGCAGCAACCCGAGTGCCGCGCCCTCCTCCGCAATCGCCACGGCGAAGTCGTACCAGCTGGCGACGCCCGCGTCGGTCCAGTGATGGATGGCGCCGATCTCGGGTCGCATCACCATGTGCCACAGCACCTCGGCGAGGGGCCGGGCGGCCGTCGGCGTCCCGACCTGATCGGCAACGACGCGCACCGCGCCACGCTCGCGCATCAGGCGCAGCATGGTGTGCACGAAGTTCTTGCCTTGGGCGGCATAGACCCAGGCCGTGCGCACGATCACCGAGCGGTCGGGGAGCGCCTCGAGCACCGCGCGTTCGCCCTCAAGACTGCTCGCACCGTAGACGCCGAGAGGATTCGGGTGCGCCTCGGGACGATACGGTGAGGACGCCGTTCCGTCGAACACGAAATCCGTCGACACGTGGATCAGCCGGGCCCCACAGGCCGCGGCACTGACGGCCAGATGCGAGGGTCCCTCGCCGTTGATCCGCCGCGCCCGAGCGGGCTCGGACTCGGCCTTGTCCACCGCCGTGTACGCCGCCGCATTGATGACGGCCGCCGGCTGTATGTGCTCGAACGTGCGGCGAACCGCGTCCGCATCACCGATGTCGAGCTCGGCATGCGTGAATGCCACCCGTTCGATGCCCTCCGGGCAGGTCGCGCCCAGCAGGCGCCCCACCTGTCCACCGGCGCCGGTGATGAGCACTCTCACGGATACACCTCGGCAGCGGTCAAGGCGGGCGCGGCCGCATCCTTGCCCGAGAGCACCGGCGGGGTGCCGGCCGGCAGCGGCCAGCGCACCCCGATCGTCGGATCATCCCACCGAATCGCACGCTCGTGCTCCGGCGCCCAGAAGTCGGTGACTTTGTAGAGAAAGTCCGCCGCGTCACTGAGCACCAGGTAGCCGTGCGCGAATCCCGGCGGCACCCAGAGCATGTGATGGTTCTCGGCCGACAACTCGGTCCCCACCCAGCGGCCGAAGGTCGGGGAACTGCGGCGGATGTCGACTGCGACATCGAACACCCGGCCGCTCGTGACCCGCACCAGCTTTCCCTGCGGCTGGCGGATCTGATAGTGCAGCCCCCGGAGGATGTGCCGGGCGGAGTGACTGTGATTGTCCTGCACGAAATTCAGATCCAGTCCCGCCGCGGCGAACTTGCGCTGCTCCCAGGATTCCATGAAAAAGCCGCGCGCATCGCCAAAGGCCTTCGGGCGGATCAGCACGACCTCGGGAATCGCCGTCGGTTCGAAGATCATCCGCGCGGTCCTTTCAACACATCGAGCAGATAGGTCCCGTAGCCGCTCTTGGCGAGCGGGCGCGCCAGGCGCTCGAGCTGCGCCGCATCGATGAAGCCGCTGTGATAGGCGATCTCCTCCGGGCAGCCGACTTTCAGGCCCTGGCGCGTCTCGATGGCCTCGATGAACATCGAGGCCTGGATGAGCGATTCATGGGTGCCGGTGTCGAGCCAGGCCACACCGCGCCCGAACTGCTCCACGGTGAGCGCCCCGCGCTCGAGGTAGAGTCGGTTCAGATCGGTGATCTCGAGCTCCCCGCGTGGCGAGGGCTTCAGGGCTGCGGCGAGATCGGCCACCTGGCGGTCGTAGAAATACAGGCCGGTCACCGCATGGTTCGACTTCGGCTGGGTCGGCTTCTCTTCGAGCGTCATCGCGCGACCCGCCGCATCGAAGCTCACCACGCCGTAGCGTTCCGGGTCGCGCACGCGGTAGGCAAAGACGGTCGCGCCCTGCTCGCGGCAGGCGGCAGCCCGCAGCTGTTCGGGCAGGCCGTGGCCGTAGAAGATGTTATCGCCGAGCACCAGCGCCACGGGCTCACCGCCGATGAAGGACCGACCGATGAGGAAGGCCTGCGCGAGGCCCTCGGGCCGCGGCTGCTCGGCATAGGAGAACG
>JAKCDC010000032.1 GCA_021838635.1 Pseudomonadota bacterium | reverse complement strand
CTTTGGCGGCAGGCTGACGTTCCTCTTTTGCCGGTTGCAACCCGGCCAAGAGCGAACGGGAAGATGTCTCCGGTAACATCACTGATGACGCAGCCGGTAACAGAATTATGTGAGGCAATACGAGGGTGTCTGCCTCTATGAGCAGTGTTCCGCTGTTCCGCCAGAAAAGCATTAATGGGGCGTCGACCAAGCCTTCAATCACCTTCCTCTTCGGTGAGCAGTAGGTCAATTTGACTCTTCAGCCGTTGTTTGTCGGCTTCGAAGAAAGGGACAGGAATTTCAAGATACGCTCGCCGTCCTCCGGGAAGCCGTACTGGAATTCGATCCACTGCTAGCGCGCCAGCTGAGGGGGATGGAACGCCTATTTCGGTGGCGGCCTCTCCGGTGCCACCAGCAGCATTACCCGAATCCGCTTGGGCAGATTCCGGACTATTCACATTTTGAGTTTGCTTCTCGTAATAATGGGCGAATTCAACGGAGCTTTTGAGTACTCCTACTAGTGCCTCAGCTGCATCGGGCAGGAATCCGCGCTGGATGAGGTCATATTTGAGAGCCGAATCCGAAGGAAGCCCATCCGCGAATTTGCTAAGGACCTCAGCGAATACATGGGGGGTCAAGAGCCACTTCCGAACCAGCTGTGCTTTCTGCTCCGGTTGCGGCGCGAAATGATAATCCTCGACTTCCTTTTCAACGGCGAGCTGCCCTTCTTGCGGGCGTCCAATGAGTCCGAAATATCGGATTGATGCAAGCGCCTTTATAGCCGCACCATTATTCGCGCCTTTATAACCCAAATGTTGTGCGGCAAGCTCCACAGGAATCGGGTGTCGCCGGTCTTGTGAATAAATTCTTAAAGCGCCTTCTATAGCCTCAGATAAGGCCATCGACGGGGCACGCGGGCTCTTTTTTCGGGAACTGTCATTCATGGTGGCTCAATTTTAAAGGCCAAATTCAGTTAATCAAGCCTCATGAAGCCTAGAAAAATACTTTCGCTTATTATTCAATATAATACGTGTTCTCGAATTACGTTTAAACTTTCGGAAAACGCCTCGGAAACGGTTTACTTAGATCGATAATTTAAGTATTCTCTATTCGCGAACTACGAAGACTCGGCAGGGCTCTTGAGAAATCAGCAACTTAGCCTTAAGCCGCAGGACTTGGTCATCCTGCTCAAGCTCATTTGCTCACAAAATGAGCCATTCACCTATTCAGGGATTGCCAAAGCTTTATTCATGTCCTCATCCGAAGTACATGCCAGCTTGGCGCGAGCCCGAATTGCTCGACTTGTGACCGCTGATCGCAACGATTCCTTCGAGGTTGCCCGGGACGCCTTTCGCGAGCTTCTATTGCACGGCGCCCAATTCGTATTTCCTGCGATAACCGGTTCTCTGGTCCGAGGCGTCCCAACCGCTCATGCAGGTCCCGCAATGCGAGACCTATTGATTGAGTCAAACGAACCACCCCCGGTGTGGCCGTATTCAGAGGGATCTGCGCGCGGCATTGCACTCCACCCGCTTTACCCCACGGTCCCGCGTGCGGCCGAACGTGATTCGCGACTCTACGATGCGCTGGCGCTATTTGATGCGATAAGAATTGGCAGAGCGAGAGAGCGAGAGATTGCATCGGCGGCACTCACGAGATTGCTTACATGAATCCGAACGACCCAAATGTAGCGCTAGTGGAAATCGCCGCCGCCGCACTCGACCCGCTACTCGATCGTGTCGTATTCATCGGTGGTTCTACTGCGGGCCTCATGATCACAGACAACACGAGACCGGCGGTGCGTGCAACACAAGATGTCGACCTGATCGTCGAAATTGGCAGCAAAGCGGAGTACTACAAACTTTCTCAGCAGCTTCGAGCAGCTGGATTTCGCGAGCATCCTGAGGTCGTATGTCGCTGGCGTCTTGGCGAACTCAAGATCGACGTAATGCCAACCGAAAAGGAGATTCTGGGGTTCTCAAATCGCTGGTATCCCGCAGCAATGCGCGATGCTCGTTCTGTCGCACTCCCTAGCGGGAGAGAAATTCGATTGATCTCCCCTCCTCTTTTCTTAGCGACTAAGATCGAAGCTTTCTACGATCGTGGCGCTGGCGACTTTGGCGCAAGTCACGACATTGAAGATATCGTAAATCTTATCGACGGACGTCCCGAAATCGTTGACGAGGTGAAGTCGGCAGAAAGCGAAGTCCTGAGTTACCTGCGAGAAGAATTCGACGATCTCCTTGCCTCACGATTCGTCGACGTAATTCCGTGGCATCTCGGCCCACAGCCCGAAGATCAATTGCGAACCGAGACGGTGATCCAAAGAATGCGCGCCATCGCGGGTCTGTAGCCAGGCTGAACTCCAGTCAGTTCAATGTGCGAACAAAGCAATGGACAGGCAAGCGGACGCGGCAACCGGAATCCGCCCCCGGCCAGTTTCGCCGAATATCCGGCGAAACGACATCTTCTTATTTTGCGCAGCGGTGGCATCATCGCGCCAATGCAGCAAAATAAGCAGCCCTGTTGCGCGCGTGGAGTAGGTCCGTGATCTAGACTCCGCACACCCGACTGTGCGGGTCGGAAAACCGCCCGCAAGTGAAAATACTGGTGGAAAGGGAGGGACTCGAACCCTCGACCCCGGCATTATGAGTGCCGTGCTCTAACCAGCTGAGCTACCTTTCCACAAAGCCGGAACCGCCGGCGCAGGCCGACGGTAGCCTCCCCAAGAGGGGGGCGCATTGTCGGCGGGGAATACCGGGGTGTCAACCGCCTAGACGTTGAAGCGGAAGTGGACCACGTCCCCCTCCCGCATCACATATTCCTTCCCTTCCAGACGTAGCTTGCCCGCTTCCCGGGCTCCCGCCTCGCCCCGGCAGGCGATGTAATCCGCATAGCCGATCACCTCGGCCCGGATGAATCCGCGCTCGAAATCCGTATGAATCACCGCCGCAGCCTGCGGCGCAGTGGCGCCGACGTGCACCGTCCAGGCGCGCACCTCTTTCTCCCCGGCCGTGAAATACGTCTGCAGCCCGAGCAGCTGGTAGCCCGCCCGGATGACCCGGTCAAGACCCGGTTCCTTCAGGCCGAGTTCGGCCAGAAAGCCCGCACGGTCCGCTGCCTCCAATTGAGCGATCTCCGCCTCGATGGCTGCACAGACCGCGACCGTGACGGCGCCTTCGGCTGCCGCGCGTTGCGCGACCCGTTCGAGCAGCGGATTGCCCTTGAACCCACCCTCGGCGACGTTCGCGACGTACATGACCGGCTTGGCGGTGATCAGCTGCAGCTCACGCACGTCGCGCGCTTCCTCCGCCGAGAGGCTCATGGCCCGGACCGGCTTCACCTCGTCCAAATGCGCCTTGACCCGCTCGAGGAGCTGCTTCTTGCGCAGCGCATCCTTGTCGCCACTCTTGGCGGCCTTGGCGGCGCGGTCCAGTCCTTTCTCCACGGTCGAGAGGTCCGCCAGCGCGAGCTCGGTGTCGATGACCTCGATGTCACTCAGCGGATCGACCTTACCGGCGACATGCACGATGTCCGAGCTCTCGAAGCAGCGCACCACGTGCGCAATCGCATCGACCTCGCGGATATGCGAGAGAAACTGGTTGCCGAGCCCCTCGCCCTTGGACGCACCGGCCACGAGACCGGCGATATCGACGAATTCCACCGTGGCCGGAACGAGGCGTTCGGGATGAACGATTTCGGCCAGCGCATCCAGGCGCGCATCCGGCACCGGCACCATGCCAACGTTGGGGTCGATGGTGCAGAACGGATAATTGGCCGCCGCCGCGTTCTGCGCCTGCGTCAGCGCATTGAACAGCGTCGACTTGCCGACATTCGGCAGCCCCACGATGCCGCAGCGGATAGACATGTCTGAAACTCCTTCGAGCCCGGGCTTAGGCCGGGCGATCTGATGATGCGGCGTCGGAACGCGAATGCAGTTGGTTCATCGCCTTCTGCGCGCCCTCCTCCAGCATCACCGGCAGTGCGTCGGCCGCATCTCGCAGAGCCGCGCCGATCGCTTCTGCATCGGCCGCGGCGGGCCGGCCGAGCACATAATTCAGCACCGCATCGCGCGCGCCGGGGTGACCGATACCGATGCGCAACCGCCAGAACGCGGCGCCGAGGCGCGCCATGATGTCCCGCAACCCGTTGTGGCCGCCGGCGCCACCGCCGTGCTTCAGCCGTACCACGCCGGGCGGGAAATCGAGCTCATCGTGCGCCACCAGCACCGCCTCGAGCGGGATCTTGTAGAAGCCGGCCACACTCTGCACGGCGGCCCCGCTCAAGTTCATGAAAGTCATGGGCTTGAGCAGCCACACCTCGTGCGCGCCGATGCGTGCCCGCCCGAGCTCACCCTGATGGCGCGGCTCGGCGCGCAGACTCGTGCCCGTGCGCCGCGCCAGCTCCTCGATGAACTCGAACCCGGCGTTGTGCCGAGTACGGGCATAGGCGGGGCCCGGATTCCCGAGCCCCACCACCAGCCTGAGCGGCAGACCTGACATGCGCCGCTGCGCCCCGCTCGGGGCTTACTTCTTCTGCTCGCCCTTGCCGGCCTCGGCCGCCGGCGCAGCTGCAGCCGTTGCCGCACCTTCGGCCGGGGCCGCAGCCGCCTCGGCAGTCGGTTCCGGCTCCGCGACGCGCGGGCTGTGGATCGACACCACGGCGGCATTGCGGTGCGCCAGGTGCGGAATGCTCACGCCCGGAGGCAGCGGGATGTCGGCGAGGAACTTCGTGTCGTTGATATTCATCTCCGACAGATCGAGTTCAAGGTACTCCGGCAGATCCTTCGGCAGGCAGAGAATCTCGACGTCGGTCATCATGTGCGACACGACACCACCCTGGGTCTTCACGCCCGGGCTGCCCGCCTCGCCCTTGAAGTGGATCGGCAGGTGCAGCCGAATCGGCTCATCCTCGGTCACGCGCTGCAGATCCAAGTGCACCACCTGGTGCTTCGCCGGGTGCATCTGCAGGTCCTTGACGATCGCCGCCTGGGTGCGGCCGTTGACCTCCAGCTGCACGATGGAGGAGTAGAAGCGCTCGTCTTCGATGACGACGAGCAGCTTGTGGTGCTCGAGCGCAAGCGTCTCCGGCTCGGCCTTACCGCCGTAGAGAATAGCGGGGACTTTACCGGTGCGACGCAGGCGGCGGCTCGCACCTTTGCCTTGCGTCCCACGCGCGTCCGCGCTGAAAGTGAAGGAAATTCGCATGATGTTCTCCAAGTCTACAATGACACCGTGCCATGACCCGCGACCAGGCCACGACACACCTTTGAAAATCTTAAGCCGCCCGCAAGCGCGGCTCAGTCGACGTACAGCGAGCTGACCGACTCCTCGTCGCGGATACGGCGGATCGACTCCGCGAGCAGCGCCGAGACCGACAACTGCCGGATGCGATTACAGGCGCGGGCCTCCTCGGAGAGGGGAATCGTGTCGGTTACGACGAGCTCATCGAGCACGGAGTCCGAGATGCGCTTGATCGCCTCGCCGGAGAGTATCGCGTGCGTGATGTAGGCGACCACTTTGACCGCCCCTTCATCCTTCAGTGCCTTGGCCGCGTGGCAGAGCGTACCGGCGGTATCGATCATGTCATCGACCAGCACGCAGACTTTGCCGCGAATGTCGCCGATGATGTTCATGACCTTGGATTCGTTCGGCCGTGGCCGACGCTTGTCAATGATGGCCAGATCCGCATCATCGAGCCGCTTGGCGAACGCTCGGGCACGCACCACACCGCCGACGTCGGGTGAGACGATCACGATGTTGTGGTACGCCTGCTTCCAGGCATCCCCGAGCAGCACCGGCGAGGCGTACACATTATCGACCGGGATGTCGAAGAAACCCTGGATCTGATCGGCGTGCAGATCGATGGTGAGCAGCCGGTTGACCCCGGCGATCGACATCATGTTGGCCACCAGGCGCGCGGTGATCGCCGAGCGCGTCGCGCGCGGCCGACGATCCTGGCGCGAGTAGCCGAAGTACGGCACCACCGCGGTGATGCGGGCCGCCGAGGCGCGCCGGCACGCATCGACCATGACCAGCAGTTCCATCAGGTTGTCGTTGGTTGGCGGGCAGGTCGGCTGCACGATGAACACGTCGCGACCGCGCACGTTCTCCATCAGCTCGACGTTGATCTCCCCGTCGCTGAAGCGACCGACATAGGCCCGGCCGAGCCGCGTCTGCAGGTGGCGCGCGATCTCGGTCGCCAGACCTGGGTTGGCGTTGCCGGCAAACAGGGCCAAAACATCGCTCGTGCTCATGAGTACGTCACTTCAGCCAAACACCACGGCGCCGCCCGCAGCAGCACCTCGATTGAGAAGTTGGCTGGGGTGGAAGGATTCGAACCTCCGAATGGCGGGATCAAAACCCGCTGCCTTACCACTTGGCGACACCCCAGCACTGCAAAAGCCTTCCACCGCACCGGCTGCACGCCGCGCCGGCGCGCCTAAGTCACAAGCGCATGCAGCGGGGACACGTTCAGGCCCCGCGCAACGAAGCTGCGCCACGTATCCGGAACACGTGCCGCGATGCGTTCTGCCTCGCTGGGACTGGCCACGGAGGCGAAAATGCACGAACCGGTTCCGGTGAGCCGCGCCGGCGCATATCGCCCCAGCCAGTCGAGCGCCTCGGCCACTTCCGGCCACTGCGCCCGCACCACCGGCTCGCAGTCGTTGCGTCCGCCGGACTCGAAGAAGGCGCGTATTGTGATGATGGGTGAATTTCGTGTCAATTCAGGGCTCTGGAACACCTCGCGGGTCGACACGCTGACCCCCGGTCGCACGATGACGTACCAGCGCTCCGGCAGCGTCACTGGCTCGAGCCGCTCCCCGACACCTTCCGCCCAGGCCGAAAAACCTCTAACGAATACAGGTACATCCGCGCCAAGCGGCAGCCCCAGCTTTGCCAGAGTGTCCACAGGCAGCCCACACCCCCACAGGTGATTCAGCGCCAGCAGTGCCGTGGCCGCATCGGTGCTGCCCCCGCCCAGTCCGCCCCCGACGGGGATGCGCTTGATGACCCGTAGCGAGGCCCCGAGCCGCGTGCCGGCGGCCGCCTGCAGCGCCCGTGCGGCCCGCACCGTCAAGTCCTGTTCGGCCGGGACGTCCTCGGGACCCCCGAGCCGCTCGATGCGCCCGTCCTCGCGCACCTCGATGGCGATGGTGTCGCACAGATCGACGATCTGGAACAGCGTCTGCAGCTCGTGGTATCCATCCGGTCGCCGACCGGTCACGTGCAGGAACAGATTCAGCTTCGCCGGTGCCGGCCAGAGCGTCTCGCCCGCCCTCATTGCAGATGCCATGCGTCGACCACCATACGCAGGCGCACCGGTCCTCTGCGCACCGTCAGCAGCCGCGGCAGCCACTCGGCGCCGACCGGGCTGTACGCAAGATAATCGACAGACCAGCCGGCCTGCTGCAGGTGCGTCAGACGCTGTTCCGGGTCGAGCGTGAAGCGGGCCGGCTTCGACGGGTCCGGTACGCCGAGGATCCAGTAGCGCAGCGTGCGCAGCGGCGGATCGAATCCGAGCTCGCGCTGCAATGTGGCGCGCGCTGCCGCATTGCCCAGATGCTGGCCGTGCGAGGTGATCACGCCGAGTTGCCCGGCGCGGTCGCTCACCTGCGTCGCGCCGGCGCCAAACGGGCCGCTGAGGACCATGCGCGTGCCCGTACCGCGCTGCACCCAGCGCAGATCGGCATTGAAGCCCTGCGTGCCGACCGCGACCGCGACGCGCCCGGTGAGGGTGAAGCGCTGCTGCGCCTGCAGCAGCGGCCGCCTGACGTGCCAGGCCGTGATGGGTGCCGGCGGCACCGGCACGGTCTGACAGGCGCTCAGAGTCAGGGCGAGGAGCGTGCCCAGAGCCGCCAGCGTGCGCGCCCGCCCGGCGCGATGGGAAGCTTCGAGTGACATGGGGCGGCACTATAGCTCAGGCGGCCCGCCCGGCTGTCGGCACGATGCCTTGTCGCGGCGGCGGTGATCCCGGAGAATGCCGCGCCCCGTTCGATCCAGGATCATGAAGGACTCCATTCGCCAGCGGCTCGAGAAGCTCTCCGACCGATTCGAGGAGGTGGGCCGTCTGCTGGCCTCGCCCGACCTCGACGGCGGCTCGGCGCAGTTCCGCGAGCTGTCGGTCGAATATGCCCGGCTGCAGCCGCTCGCCACGCAGCTGCTCGCCTACCGCGCCCTGGAGCGCGACCTTGCCGCCGCGCGCGAAATGCTCAGCGATGCCGACCCCGGGATGCGCGAGCTCGGCGAGGAGGAGCAGAAACGCGCCGCGGCGGCCTTGACGGGCGCCGAGGCGGACCTGAATGCGCTGCTGCTGCCGCAAGACCCGCGCGATGAGAAGAACATCTTCCTCGAAGTGCGCGCCGGTACGGGCGGCGATGAGGCAGCACTGTTCGCCGGGGATCTGTTTCGCATGTACGCGCGCTACGCGGAGTCGAGGGGCTTCACGGTCGAGGTGCTGAGCGAGAGCGCCGGGGAGCACGGCGGCTACAAGGAAATCATCAGCCGCATCGTCGGGCGTGGGGCATTCTCACGGCTGAAGTTCGAATCCGGCACCCACCGCGTACAGCGGGTGCCGGCGACCGAGGCCCAGGGCCGCATCCACACCTCGGCCTGCACGGTCGCGATTCTGCCCGAACTTGATGAGATCTCCTCCATCGAGATCAATCCGGCGGATCTGCGCATCGACACGTACCGCTCCTCCGGCGCCGGCGGTCAACACGTGAACAAGACCGACTCGGCGGTACGCATCACGCATGTGCCAAGCGGCATCGTGGTCGAATGTCAGGACGAGCGCTCGCAGCACAAGAACCGCGCACGCGCGATGGCGCTGCTGCGCGCGCGGCTGCTCGCCTCCGAGCAGGAGAAGCAGGCGAGCGCCCAGGCGCATTCGCGCCGCCTGCAGGTCGGCAGTGGCGATCGCTCCGAGCGGATCCGCACGTACAACTTCCCGCAGGGGCGGGTCACCGACCACCGCATCAACCTGACGCTCTACAAGCTGGCGCAGATCATGAACGGGGAGCTCGAGGAACTGCTCGATGCGCTCGCGCATGAGCACCAGGCGGAACTGCTCGCCGAGATGGAGTCCTGAGGACGCCGCGGCGCACTCACCGTACGCCGCGCGGCGGCCCGCGCGAATGCAGGTACGCCGGGCCGCCCAGATCACTCATCTGATGCAGCAGCCACTGCTGGCGCCAGCGGACGAACGGCGAGGGATCCGTGACGTGCCAGTGCACCGGGTCGGGCAGCACGGCGGCGAGCAGCGCCGCCTGGGTGCGCGTCAGATGCGCCGCCGGTTCGTGGAAGAAACGCTCGGACGCGGCCTCGACGCCGAAGATCCCGTGGCCGAACTGCGCGATATTCAGGTACACCTGTAGCACGCGCTGCTTGGGCCAGAGCACATCGATGAGTACCGTCAGGTATGCCTCGATTCCCTTGCGCACCCAGCTGCGCCCGCCCCAGAGGAACAGGTTCTTGGCCACCTGCTGCGTGATGGTGCTCGCCCCGCGCAACCGTCCGCCGCGCTCCGCGGTGCGGATGGCGTCGTCGATTTCCTGGAAATCGAACCCGTGGTTATACGGGAACGTCTGGTCTTCCGAGGCGACCGCCGCCAGTCCGACCTCGGGGGAGATCTGCCGGTAGGCCACCCAGCGATAGTCGGTGCGGTAGTGCCGCTGCCCGGCATGCAGCGCCCGCCACTTCGCCTCGAGCATGAAGGCGCTGGTGAACGGATGCACCCAGCGCAGCGTGAGCACCGGCAGCACGGTGAGGGCAAGCCAGGCGAGCAGCGCCTTCAGCAACGCCCGCCGCAGCCACGGCCCGAACCCCTGCTGACGCATGTCGGCGCTCTCCCCTGGCCCCGATCGGCGCGCCGCAGGCGCACCCTGCGGCACCGCACGGGGCGTGCGCTCAGGCGCCGAGGCGCCGCGCCGACTTGATCACGACGTCTTCGAGCGGCGCGTCCTGATAACCCTTGCGCCGCCCGGTCGGCACGCCGGCGATCGCATCGATCACCGCCATGCCGTCGCTCACCCGGCCGAACACGGCGTAGCCGAAATCCCGCGCGCTGTGATCGAGAAACGCGTTGTCGGCGAGATTGACGAAGAACTGCGAAGTGGCGCTGTCGATGGCGCTGGTGCGGGCCATCGAGAGCGTGCCGCGCAGGTTCTTCAGGCCGTTCTTCGCCTCGTTGCGGACCGGATCGCGGGTCTGCCGGTTGGCGAAATCCACATCGAGTCCGCCGCCCTGGATGACGAAGCCCGGCACGATGCGGTGAAAGATCGTCCCATCGAAGAACTCCGCATCGACGTAGGCAAGGAAGTTCGCCACAGTCTCGGGCGCCTCCTCGGCGTACAGCTCGACCGTGAAATCCCCGTGCGACGTCTCGAATCGAATCAGCGAATTGCCGGCCATTGGCCCTCCGTCATGCGCTCGCGCCCCGCCAGATCGCGGTGGGTGCGCACTGTAACAAAGCCTCGCGCCGCAAGCTCGTCCGCAACGGCCTCGCCCTGCGCCGCGCCGTGCTCGAGCAGCAACCAGCCCCCGGGGGCGAGATGCGCCGGGGCTGCGCCGATGATCTGGCGCAGCGCCGCGAGTCCGTCCGCCCCACTCACCAGTGCCAACGCCGGCTCGAAGCTCAGCGCCCCGAGCGCCGGGTCCGCCGCCGCGATGTACGGGGGGTTGCTCACCAGCAGGTCGAACGTTCCGGCCGGCAGTGCCGCGCACCAACTGCCCGAGCGCAGCTCGATCCGCCCCGGCGCGAGCCGCTCGGCGTTCTGTCGGGCGAGCGCGAGCGCCTCGGGTGATAGGTCGGTCGCCACCACCGCCCACCCGGGCCGCTCGAGCGCAAACGCGATGGCGAGGGCCCCGGAGCCGGTACCCAGATCGGCGAGCCGGCCGTGCGCGGCGGGCCACAGCGCCAGCGCCCGCTCGATCAGCAGCTCGGTCTCGGGGCGGGGCACGAGGACAGCCGGACTCACCGCGAGCTCGAAGGTCCAGAACCCTTTGCGCCCGAGCAGATAGGCCACCGGCTCACCGGCGGCGCGCCGCTCGATCCATGCTTCGAATCGCCTCAGCGCATCGGCATCGGGCTGCGCTTCGGGGTGCGCGGCGAGGTAGGCGCGCGAGCGGCCCAGCGCCTCGGCGAGCAGCAGCTCGGCGTCGAGTTGCGGGGTGCGGTTCGCCTCGGCGCGCAGCGCCGCGGCGAGCCGGCCGCGGGCGGCGGCGAGCACGGCAGCGAGCGGGGGCCGGCTCGGCTCAATGGCGGTTCGCGTCATGGCGCAGTTATGATTGGCGGATGGCCATTACACTGTATCCTCCCACACGCCCGCGTACGCTCGCGGAACTGCTCGACTCGAGCCTGAAGATCTTCCGCGCCACGCTGCCGAAGTGCATGCCGTATGGCTCGTTGGCCATCTTACTGCTGCAGCTGCCGACACTCTACGAACTGTCGCGTGGGCAGATGCCTCCGCTGATTCCCTCGGCCGCACAGATGAACGACCCGGTGTGGATCACGCTGTACACGGTCGGGTATCTGCTCTTCTGCATCCTGTGGATGGCCACGCTGCTGCGCCAGGCGGCCGTGGCAGCCGGGCGCGCCGCCGGACCGGCCGACCTGCTGGAGGCGTTCAAGCAGACGCCGGCCATCGTGGCGATCATCCTGCTCGGCAACCTGCTGATTCTCGCGCTGCTCAGCTGGCCGCTCTCGCTGATCGAGCCGTATCGCTCGGCGCTGTTCGGCGTGATGCTGCTCGCGGCGATCTACGCCCTGGTCGCGCTCTCCCTCGCCCTGCCGGCGCGCATGCTGACCCACAAGAGCGTGCTGCAGAGCCTCGCGTACAGTGTGCGGCTGGTGCGCGGCAACTGGTGGCGGACCCTGGCGCTCTACGCCATCGCCGCCTCGATCATCATCACCGTGTTGTTCTTCGCCGAAGTCATGGCGGCGCTGATCCTGCCGGGGGCGATCCACCAGCCGGCCGCCCGCGCGCTGATCGCGGCGGTGATGCTGGCGCTGCTCGCGATGGGCGGGATTTTCTTCACCGCCGTCGTGCTGAACACCTTCAGCGACCTCGAGCTGCGCCAGAGCGGCAGACCCGGCTGAGCCACAACACTCAGCCGGTGTAGCCGAGGTTCGGGGCGAGCCAGCGTTCGGCCTGCTCGGGCGTGAGCCCTTTGCGCTGCGCATAGTCCTCGACCTGGTCGCGGTCGATCTTGCCGACCGCGAAGTAATGCGCTTCGGGGTGCGCGAAGTACCAGCCGCTCACCGCCGCGGTCGGGGTCATCGCGAAGCTTTCGGTGAGCTGCATGCCCGTCGCCCGCTCGACGTCCAGCAGCTGCCAAAGCTTGCCCTTCTCGGTGTGATCCGGGCAGGCCGGGTAGCCCGGCGCCGGCCGGATGCCGCGGTACTGCTCGCCGATGAGCTGCGCGTGGGTCAGCTCCTCGACCCCGGCATAGCCCCACAGCTCGCGACGCACGCGCTCATGGAAGTGCTCGGCGGCGGCCTCGGCCAATCGGTCGGCAAGCGCCTTGAGGATGATTGCCGAATAGTCATCGTGCGCGCGCTCGAAGCGCTCGATGTGCGGCTCGATGCCCAGTCCGGCGGTGAGCGCGAACGCGCCGAGATAATCACGCACACCGCTTGATTTCGGGGCGATGTAATCGGCGAGGGACTCGTGCGGTTGGCCGGCTGGCTTGTCCTTCTGCTGACGCAGGAACGAGAGCGTCATGAGCGGCTTGCCGCGCTGCTCATCGGCGTACAGCTCGATATCATCGCCGAGTGCGTTGGCCGGGAACAGCCCAATCACCGCCTGACACTTCAACCAGCGCTCGCTCACGAGCCGATCGAGCATGCGCCGCGCATCGGCGTACAGGTTGCTCGCCGCCTCTCCGACCGTCGGGTCGGTGAGCAGATCGGGAAACTTGCCGGAGAACTCCCAGGCATTGAAAAACGGCATCCAGTCGATGTAGGCGAGCAGCTCAGTGAGCGGATAGTCGGCGAAGCGGCGCACCCCGGGCACGCGCGGCACGGGCGGGGTGTAGCTCGCCCAGTCGATGCGCCGGCGGTTGGCCCGCGCCTCGGGGAGCTTCAACGCCGGGGCCTTCACTTTGCGCCCGGCATGCTGTTCGCGGCGCCGCTCGTGCTCGGCGTCGATCTTCTCGATGAACGCACCGCGCGAGTCGGGATTGCTGAGAGTCTGACAGACGCTCACCGAGCGCGAAGCGTCCTTCACGTACACCACCGCCGAGCGGTACTGCGGAGCGATCTTCACCGAGGTGTGCGCCGGGGAGGTGGTTGCCCCGCCGATCAGCAGCGGCACCTTGAAGTCCTGCCGCTGCATCTCGTGCGCGACGTACACCATCTCATCGAGCGAGGGGGTGATCAGTCCCGAGAGTCCGATGAAATCGGCATTCTCGCGCCGCGCGGTCTCGAGGATGCGCTCACACGGCACCATCACCCCCAGGTCGATCACCTCGAAGTTGTTGCACTGCAGCACCACCCCGACGATGTTCTTGCCGATGTCGTGCACATCGCCCTTGACGGTCGCCATCACGACTCGACCGTTCGAGCGGCGCGCGCCGGCCGCCTTGCTCTGCTCGATGTAGGGCACGAGATGGGCCACCGCGCGCTTCATGACCCGCGCGCTCTTGACCACCTGCGGAAGAAACATCTTGCCGGCGCCGAACAGGTCCCCGACGATGTTCATCCCGTCCATCAGCGGCCCTTCGATGACCTGCAGCGGATGCGGGAAGGCGAGGCGGGCCGCCTCGGTATCCTCGAGGATGAAATCATCGATGCCTTTGACCAGCGCGTGCTCCAGGCGCTGGGCGACCGGCAGCGAGCGCCATTCGAGGTCATCCTTGCGCTTCACGCCACCGCCGGACTTGAAGCGCTCGGCGAGCGCAAGCAGCCGTTCGGTGGCGTCCTCCCGTCGATTGAGGATCACGTCCTCGACCGCCTCGCGCAGCTCCGCCGGGATCTGTTCGTAGATCGCCAGCTGTCCGGCGTTGACGATGCCCATGTCCATGCCGGCTTGGATGGCGTGGTAGAGGAACACCGCGTGCATCGCCTCGCGCACCGCGTCGTTGCCGCGGAAGGAGAAACTGACGTTGCTCACCCCGCCGCTCACCATGGCGTGCGGCAGCTCGGCTTTGATGCGGCCGGTCGCCTCGATGAAGGCGACCGCATAGCCGTTGTGCTCCTCGATACCGGTGGCGACGGCGAAGATGTTCGGATCGAAGATGATGTCCTCGGCCGGGAAGCCGACCTGCTCGGTGAGCAGCCGGTAGGCACGCGCACAGATCGCGACGCGGCGCTCGACGGTGTCGGCCTGCCCCTGCTCGTCGAAGGCCATCACCACGACCGCCGCGCCGTAGCGGCGCACGGTGCGCGCATGTGCGAGGAATGCCTCCTCGCCCTCCTTCAGGCTGATCGAGTTGACGATGCCCTTGCCCTGCAGGCATTTCAGGCCCGCTTCGAGCACTGACCATTTGGAGGAGTCGAGCATGACCGGCACGCGGGCGATATCCGGCTCGGCGGCGAGCAGGTTCAGGAATCGCACCATCGCCGCCTCGGAGTCCAGCATCCCCTCGTCCATGTTGATGTCGATCACCTGCGCACCGCTGGCGACCTGCTGGCGGGCGACATCGAGCGCCGCGGAGTAATCGCCCGCCTCGATCAGCTTGCGAAAGCGCGCCGAGCCGGTGACGTTGGTGCGCTCACCGACGTTGACGAACAGCGATTGGTCATCGATGTTGAGCGGCTCGAGCCCGGCGAGGCGGCACTTGACCGCCACCTCACGCAGCGCCCGGGGGCGGTGTTTGCTCACCGCCGCGCGGATCAGCCGGATGTGCTCGGGCGTCGTGCCGCAGCAGCCCCCGACGATGTTCAGCAGACCTGCCGAGGCGAACTCCCCGATGATCTCGGCGGTCTCGGCGGCCTGCTCGTCGTACTCACCGAACGCGTTCGGCAGCCCCGCATTCGGATACGCGCAGATGTGCGTGTCGCTCAGCCGGCCGAGTTCATCGATATAGGGACGCAGCTGACGCCCACCGAGGGCGCAGTTGAAGCCGACCGCGAGCGGCCGGGCGTGGCGGATCGAGTTCCAGAACGCCTCGGCGGTCTGGCCGGAGAGAATGCGTCCGGAGGCATCCGTGATGGTGCCGGAGACGATGATCGGCACCTCGATACCGCTCTGCTCGAACAGATCGAGCGCCGCGTAGATCGCCGCCTTGGCGTTGAGCGTGTCGATGACGGTCTCGATCAGCAGCAGATCGATGCCGCCGGCGAGCAGCGCGCGCGCCGAGTCCCGGTAGGTCGTCACGAGGTCATCGAACGAGACGCTGCGATAGCCCGGATCGTTGACGTCCGGGGAGAGTGAGGTCATGCGGCTCGTCGGCCCGATCGCGCCGGCCACGAACGCCGGCCGACCGTGGGCGAGCGTGAACTCATCGGCCACCGTGCGCGCCAGGCGCGCCGCGCGGTAGTTCAGCTCCGCCACGAGGGCCTCGGTGCCGTAGTCGGCCTGGGAGACCGCATTGGAGTTGAACGTGTTGGTCTCGATGATGTCGGCGCCGGCCTCGAGGTAGGCCCGGTGCACTTCGGCGATGATCTGCGGCTGGGTGAGCGTGAGGATGTCGTTGTTGCCCTTCAAGTCGCGACCGTGGTCGGCGAATCGCTCGGCGCGAAACGCCGCCTCATCGAGGCGATGACGTTGCACCATGGTGCCCATGGCCCCATCGAGCAGCACCACGCGCTCGGCGAGCAGCCGGCGCAGGCCGCCGATGCGCTCGGTGCGCACCGTCTCATCCGGCGACTCGATCACGAACGGCGCGGCCGGCACGCTCGCGGCGGATGCGCTCGAGGCGCGGGGCGCTGCGGGGGCGCACTCGGCGTGCGCGCACTCGGTCATGGCAACTCTCCTGAGGGCGCACCGAGGTCCGCAGCGGCGGGCGGACGCAGGCCGAGCGCATGGCAGATCGCGTAGGTCAGTTCGGCGCGGTTGAGGGTGTAGAAGTGAAAGTCGCACACGCCGTGCCGCTCCAGCAGCGTGACCTGCTCGATCGCCACGCTCGCGGCGATCAGCCGGCGGGTGTCCGGATCGTCCTCCAGGCCCGCGAAGCGCTCGGCGAGCCACGGCGGGATCTGCGCCCCGCAGCGCTCGGCGAAACGGCGCACCTGCGCGAAGCGGGTGATCGGCAGGATGCCCGGGACGATGGGCGCGCGGATGCCGGCGGCCGCGCAGCGGTCGCGAAAACGCAGAAAGTGCTGTGGGTCGAAGAAGAACTGCGTGATGGCACGCGAGGCGCCCGCATCGAGCTTGCGCTTGAGGTTGTCCAGGTCGAAGCCCGCCGAGGGCGCCTCGGGGTGGGTCTCGGGATAGGCGGCCACCGAAATATCGAAGTCCGCCACAGCGCGCAGGCCGGCGACCAGATCGGCCGCGTAGGCAAAGCCGTCCGGGTGCGGCACGTAGTGTTCGCTGCCCTGCGGCGGATCCCCGCGCAGCGCGACGATGTGTCTGATGCCCTGCGCCCAGTACTGGCGCGCGATGTCGAGCACCTCGCCGCGGCTCGCTCCGATGCAGGTCAGATGCGGCGCACCGGCGAGCGGCGTCTCGCGCTGGATGCGACTGACGACCTGGTGCGTGCGCGTGCGCGTCGAGCCATCCGCGCCATAAGTGACCGAGACGAAGTGAGGCCGCAGCGGCGCCAGGCGCTCGACCGAGCGCCACAGCGTCGCTTCCATGGCGGCATCGGCCGGCGGAAAGAATTCAAACGATACGTTGATCACAGCCTCTCACCTCTGTCATATGCGGTACCGCACCGCAGCGAGTACCGATCCCGCTCAGCCGGTGCGGCTCACCGGCAGTGCGCCGCCGGCGATGGCCGAGGCGCCGAGCACGTGCTGGCCGTCCGCCTCGATCGGCCGGATGCGCTGACACTCCAGGTGCGCCTCGGTGAGCCGCCGGCGCAGCCCCGCGAGGGGATGTTCGATGACCCGCTCGGCAAGCGCCGGCGGATAGCGCTCGAACAGCCACAGTCGTCCCCCGGGGACGAGCGCGGCGCGTGCCGCGGCGAGCAGCATCGGACTCGCCCCGGCCGGCAGCGTCAGATGATCGATCACCACCGCCTCGAATGGCCCGCCGAGGCGCCGCACGTCCTCAGCGCCGATCGCCTCGGCGCCGCCGGCCTGCACGATCCGGCAGGCCCTCTGCAGTCGCGCCAGCGTCGCGCGAGCCGCCTGCGCCGCGCGGCGCGAATGCGCAAGCGCAGTGCACTGCCCGGCACGCTCCACCACGCTCAGCAGCAGCTCCGGATGTTCGACCCCGATCAGCAGCACCGAGGCTGGCGCAGCGGCCATCTCCGCCTCCAGTACCGCGCGCAGTTCGCGTCCGAGACGTGAGACCGCGGGGGCGGCGCCGGGCGCCGCCCCGGGGGTCCGCAGGCGCTCTCGGTCCTGCGCGAGCACCGGATCGCTGCGTTCGAGCTGCCCGAGCAGGCCGCGCACGAAATTCGCGGGCGGCATCGAGCGCGCCAGACGGTAATGGACCCACTGTCCCTGACGGACCCGCTCGACCAGACCCGCCTCGGTCAGGATGCGCAAATGCCGCGACACCCGCGGCTCGCTCTGGCCGAGCACCTCGGCCAGGTCCGAGACGCTCAACTCGCGCTCCGCGCACAACGCCAGCAACCGCAGGCGGGTGGCCTCAGCCGCAGCGCGCAGCCAGAGCAGGGTATCGTCGAACGACCGCACGTGGATTTCAAGAATTGCACAAATCTTTAACTCTAAGATAGCACAGTGGCCCGGCACAGGGAATCACTGAGACACGGTGCAGGTGTGCCCGCCGACCGGCGGGCCACCGAGAGTCAGTGGATCAGGGCCGATACATCCGCCGCGCCGCTGTCCGTGAACAGTGCCTCGACGGCCTGCGCATCGAACCGATAAGGGCGGTGGCAGAACTCACACGTCACGGTGACCGCGCCCTCCTCGGCAAGGATCTCGCGCACCTCATCGGCCCCGAGCGCGCGCAGCAACGAAGTCACCCGACCTTCCCCGCAGCGACACTCGAACACCACGGTCGAGCCGCCAAAGAGGCGCACGTCGTGTTCGGGCAGCACGGCGCCAAGCACCGCCTCCACGCCCGTCTCGAGCAGCGCCTCGGGCGCGAGACGCTGCATGCCGCGCAGCACCGACTGCCAGAGCGCCTCGACGCCGGCGCTCGCCTCGGATTGCGGCAGCTTCTGCACGAGCAGCCCCGCGCAGCGCGCTTCGTCCGCCGCCAGCTGCACGCAGGTCGGCAACTGTTCCGAGGCGCTGAAATACGCCTCCAGGGATTGTGCAAGCGAGTCCCCGGCGAGCGGTACGATGCCCTGGTAGCGAAGATTGCGCTCGTCCGCCTCGATGGTGACCGTGAACCGGCCGCCCTCTCCGACCAGCGCACGAAACGTCTCGCCCGCCGAGCGTTCTGCGTCGATCGCGGCCGCGAGCGCATCGTCGTAATGGGCGACAGCCCGCACGCCGAACTCATGAGTGCATTGCGCGACGAGCAGACTGACAGCCCCATGCCCCTGCATTTGCAGCGTCAGTCGGCCTCGGAACTTCAGCGTTGCCGCGAGCAGCACCGAGGCCGCAACGGCCTCACCGAGCAGCGTGCGCACCGCCGGCGGGTACTCGCCGTTGGCGCGCAACGCGCGCCAGGCCTCCTCAAGGCGCACCCAGTGCCCGCGCACCGGCTGCTCATCGACGAGGAAGCGGCGTACCGTGTCGTAACCTGTGTCAGCGTCCATGCGCGCAGCATGGAGCATTCTCAGGCGCGACTCAACCGGGCAGTTTCTTCTTCAGCAACTCGTTCAGCTGCGCGGGGTTGGCCTTGCCCTGCGTCGCCTTCATGACCTGACCGACGAAGAAGCCAAACAGCTTGTCTTTGCCGGCGCGGAACTCGGCGAGCTGAGCCGGGTTCTTCGCCATGACGGCATCGATGGCCTGCTCAATCGCTCCGGTGTCGGTGATCTGCTTCAGCCCCTTCGCCTCGATGAGCGCATCGGCGCTCTCACCGCTCGCCCACATCGCCTCGAACACATCCTTGGCAATCTTGCCGGAGATCGTCTCATCGGCGATGCGCGCGAGCAGACCCGCGAGTCCCTCGGCGCTGAGCCGGCCGGAATCGATCTCCAGCCCGTCCTTGTTCAGCGCCGCGGACAGCTCGCCCATCACCCAGTTCGCCGCGAGCTTCGGCTGCGTGGGCACGGCGCGCACCACGGCCTCGTAATAGTCGGCCAGATCGCGGCTGGCGGTGAGCACGAGCGCATCGTAGGCCGACAGCCCGTACTCGCAGACGAACCGCGCCGCCTTGGCGTCCGGCAGCTCCGGCAGCGCCGCGCGCACCGCCTCGATGTAGGCCTCATCGATCTCGAGCGGCAGCAGATCCGGGTCGGGGAAGTAGCGGTAGTCGTTCGCCTCTTCCTTCGAGCGCATCGAGCGGGTCTCGCCTTTGTCCGGATCCCACAGGCGCGTCTCCTGGACCACCTTGCCGCCGGACTCAATCAGCTCGATCTGGCGGGCCACTTCGTACTGGATCGCCTTCTCGACGTAGCGGAAGGAGTTGATGTTCTTGATCTCGGCGCGGGTACCGAACTTCTCCGTGCCCACCGGCCGCACCGACACGTTCGCATCGCAGCGGAACGAGCCTTCCTGCATATTGCCGTCGCAGATCTCCAGGTAGCGCACCAGGGTGTGCACCTTCTTCATGTAGGCAACGGCCTCTTTCGCCGAGCGCAGCTCGGGCTCCGAGACGATCTCGATGAGCGGCGTGCCGGCCCGGTTCAGATCGATGCCGGTGAGCGCCCCGAGTCCCTCGTGCAGCGACTTGCCGGCATCCTCTTCCAGGTGCGCACGCGTCACGCCGATGCGCTTGACCGTGCCGTCCTCGAGCACGATCTCGATCGCGCCGGCGGCCACGATCGGCAGCTCGTACTGGCTGATCTGGTACCCCTTGGGCAGGTCGGGATAGAAGTAGTTTTTGCGCGCGAACACCGACTGGCGCGCGATGCGCGCATCGATGGCGAGCCCGAAACGCACCGCCATGCGCACCACTTCGGCATTGAGCACCGGCAGCACGCCGGGGTAACCGAGGTCGACCAGGCAGGCCTGGGAGTTCGGCACCGCCCCATAGGCCGTCGCGGCCCCGGAGAAGATCTTCGAGCGGGTGGCGAGCTGGGCATGGATCTCCAGCCCGATGACCGTTTCCCAGGCGCTCATGCGTACGCCTCCGGGATGCGCAGATGCCAATCGGTCTCGCGCTGGTAGCGGTGCGCGGCGTTGAGCAGGCGCGCCTCGGCGAAATGCGGCCCGATGATCTGCAGGCCCGCTGGCAGGCCCGCGGCGAACCCGCACGGCACCGACATCGCCGGCAGCCCGGCCAGGTTCGCGCTGATGGTGTAAATGTCGTTCAGATACATGGTGATGGGATCGGCCACCTTGGCGCCAAGCTCGAACGCGGGCGTGGGCGTGGTCGGCCCCATCAGCAGGTCCACCTCGCCGAAGGCGCGCGCGAAGTCCGAGGTAATCAGGCGACGCACACGCTGCGCCTTGAGGTAATACGCGTCGTAGTAGCCCGCCGAGAGCACGTAGGTCCCCGTCATGATGCGCCGCTTCACCTCGGCGCCGAAGCCCTCGGAGCGGGAGCGCTTGTACAGATCCTCCAGGTCGCGCGCCTCGGCGCAGCGGTGCCCGAAGCGCACCCCGTCATAGCGCGCGAGGTTCGAGGAGCACTCCGCCGGGGCCACCACGTAGTACGCGGGCACCGACAGCGGGATGTTCGGCAGACTGACCTCGCGCACACTCGCCCCGAGGCGCTCAAACACCGCGAGCGCCTCACGCACGCAGCGCTCGTACGCCGGGTCGAGCCCGGTGTCGAAAAATTCCTTCAGCACGCCGATTTTCAGGCCCGAGAGCGACTGCTCGAGCCCAGCGAGGTAATCAGGCACGGGCGCATCGACGCTGGTCGAGTCGCGCGGATCGAATCCGGCCATCTCGCGCAACACCCGCGCGGTGTCCTCGGCGCTCGCGGCGATGACCCCGCCCTGATCGAGGCTCGAGGCGAAGGCGATCATGCCGTAGCGCGAGACACGCCCGTAGGTCGGCTTGATGCCGGTGACCCCGCAGAACGCCGCTGGCTGGCGGATCGAACCCCCGGTATCGGTTGCCGTGGCAGCCGGCAGCAGCCGCGCGGCCACCGCCGCCGCCGAGCCGCCCGAGGAGCCCCCGGGCACCAGCGCGGGGTTCCAGGGGTTGCGCACCGGGCCGAAGTAGCTGGTCTCGTTCGAGGAGCCCATGGCGAACTCGTCCATGTTGAGTTTGCCGAGCATCACCGCGCCGGCCGCCTTCAGCCGGCTCACGACGGTGGCATCATAGGGCGAGATGAAATTCTCGAGCATGCGCGAGCCGCAGGTGGTGCGCACCCCGGCGGTGCAGAAGAGGTCCTTGTGCCCGAACGGCACGCCCTCGAGCGGCCCGCCGCGGCCGGCCCCGAGCGCCCGGTCGGCGGCCTCGGCCTGTGCGAGCGCCTGCTCGGCCGTGACCGTGACGAAGGCGTTCAGGGTACTCTGGCTCGCCTCGATGCGGGCCAGGAAAGCACGCACCAGTTCGACGCTGGAGACTCTTCGGGCGCGCAGCTCGGCCGCGAGCTGCGTGAGGGTTTGACGGTACATCACGGCTTCGGCGGCCTCATTCAATGACCTTGGGCACCAGGTAGAGCCCGGCGGCCACCTGCGGGGCATTTTTCTGGTAGAGCTCACGCTCGTCGGTCTCGGTGACCGCATCGGCACGCAGCCGCTGGGTCAATCCCGGCAGCGGATGGGCCATGGGCGGGACGCCCGCGGTCTGCGCCCGCTCAAGCTCGCCGATGAAATCGACGATGCTCGAGAGGTTCTGCTGGAAGCGCGGGATCTGTGCCGGCTCGAGCTCGAGGCGGGCCAGGTGGGCGATGTTTTCGACTTGCTCGCGGGTCAGGGCCATCTGTGCTTCAGGCGCGGCATGAACTGGGCTCGAAATCATACATGTTGCCTTGCTCAATGTGCTATCGGTTGCTAGATTACGCGCCACTTTGTAGAGGTGCCTCCTCGGAGGCTCTCCATCCACCGCCTCATCCGTATTCGGACGCTTCATGCTCAAACGCTTGCGCGGCTACTTCTCCAGTGATCTGTCGATCGACCTGGGGACGGCCAACACCCTCATTTACGTCCGCGACAAGGGAATCGTGCTCAACGAGCCCTCGGTCGTCGCGGTACAGGACGAGCCGTCGCGAGGCGGCAAGATCATCGTCGCGGTCGGCTCGGAGGCCAAGGGGATGCTCGGGCGCACCCCGGGGCACATCACCGCGGTGCGGCCGATGAAGGACGGGGTGATCGCCGACTTCACCTATACGGAGAAAATGCTCCAGTACTTCATCAACAAAGTGCACGGCAACCGGATGCTCAAGCCCTCCCCGCGCGTGCTGGTGTGTGTGCCGTTCGGCTCCACCCAGGTCGAGCGGCGCGCCATCCGCGAGTCGGCCGAGGGCGCAGGTGCCCGCAACGTCGGCATCGTGAGTGAGCCGATGGCCGCAGCGGTCGGCGCGGGACTGCCGGTGCACGAGGCGCGCGGCTCGATGGTGCTCGACATCGGCGGCGGCACCTCCGAGGTGGCCGTGCTGTCTCTGAATGGCGTCGTCTACGCCAATTCCGCGCGCATCGGCGGAGACCGCTTCGATGAAGCGATCATGAGCTACGTGCGGCGCAACTACGGCATCCTGATCGGCGAGGCGACCGCCGAGCGCATCAAGATCGAGATCGGCTCGGCCTATCCGGGCCAGCAGGTACGGGAGCTGTCGGTCAAGGGCCGCAACCTCTCCGAGGGCGTGCCACGGGCCTTCACGCTGAACAGCAACGAGATCCTCGAGGCGCTGCAGGAGCCGCTGCAGAACATCGTGAGTGCGGTCAAGCAGGCCCTCGAGCAGACCCCGCCGGAGCTCGGCGCGGACGTGGCCGAGCGCGGCATCGTGCTCACCGGTGGCGGGGCGCTGCTGCGCGACATCGACAAGCTGCTCACCGAGGAGACGGGCCTGCCGGTCGTCATCGCCGACGATCCGCTCACCTGCGTCGCGCGGGGCGGCGGGCGGATCTTGGAGCTGATGGACGAGATGGGTCCCGGCCACTTCGGGCTCGAGTAGCCGCGCGCACCGTGGCCGGTTTCGGCACCCGGAGCGGATCGCCGTACAGTCGCGGGGGCTCCCCGGGATTCCGCTTCACGCTCTACGCGCTCGTCTCCATCGTCATCATGGTCCTCGACCAGCGCATGGACCTGCTGGAGCGGGCCCGGTACGTGCTGCAGGCGCTCACCTACCCGGTGGAAGTCGCGGTGAACTCTCCGGTCGCCGGCTGGCACTGGCTGCAGCGCTCCTTTGCTGCGCGGGCGAGCCTGGAGGCGGAAAACCGCAGCCTGCGCACCCGTATGCGCACCCTCGAGGTGCGCACCCTGCGCTTTGACGCATTGGCGCGACAGAACGCGGCGCTGCTCGGTCTGCGGCACGCCGTGCCGCCGATCGCCGAGCGGTGGCTGCCAGCGGACATCGTCGACATTGAGCTCGGCCGGCTGCGCCAGCGCGTCCTGATCGACCGCGGCACCCGCAACGGCGTATTCCGCAACCAGGCCGTGCTCGATGACTACGGGGTGGTGGGCCAGACCATGCACGTCGGGCCGTGGAGCGCCGATGTGCTGCTCATCACCGATCCAGAACACGACCTGCCGGTGCAGATCGCACGCACCGGCTTTCGCACCATTGCGGTGGGCACGGGGGACCCGAACGCGCTGGCGCTGCCCTACCTGCCCGCCAACGCCGACGTGAAGGTCGGAGACGAGCTCGTGACTTCCGGGCTCGGCGGCGTCTTCCCCGCGGGCTATCCGGTGGGCCGCATCACCCAGATCCACCGCGGGTCGATCCAGCCGATGAATCAGGTGATCGCCCGGCCGTTCGCGCACCTGCAGACCGACCGGGCGGTGATGCTGCTGTGGTTCCGACCCGGCAGCCCCGGCGCCCCGGCGCAGAAGCACCCGCCGCAGCTGCCCACCGGCACTGCGGGCGCTCACCCGCTCGCGCCGCCGCCGCCCGCCCCGCCGCTGTGCACACCGGCGGCCGCCGGTAGCCCCGTAGCAGGTGCAGCGGCGAGCGCACCGCCCTCCGGAGCGCCCGCCGCGAAGCCGACCGTGCGCCCGCTCAAACCCGTCGCTTCGCCGCCGAGGACGCCATGAGCACCTCCCCGGGCGGCGCGATCTTCAAATCGGTGCTGGTTGCGCTGCTGCTGACGTTAGTGCCGCTGCCTTCGTGGCTGGCGGTGGCGCGGCCGGACTTGCTGGTCCTGGTGGTGTTCTACTGGGCCATCCAGACACCGCGCAGCGCCGGCATCGGCCTCGGCTGGGTGTGCGGGCTGCTCCTCGATGCCTTCCAGGGTCCGGTGCTCGGCGAGCATGCACTCGCCGTCGCGCTGGTCGCCTACCTCGGGGTACGTGAACACCAGCGCATCCGCACCAAGCCGCTCATGCAGCAATCGCTGGTGGTGCTGGCGGTACTCACGCTGTACCAGTTTGTGCTCTGGGCAATCGACGGCTGGAGCGGCCACCCGCTCACCACGCCGCTGCGCTGGGTGCCGGCGTTCACCGGAGCGCTGGTGTGGGCACCGCTCGCCGGTGCGCTCGCGCGCACCTACCGCCCGCGCACCTGACGGTCGCCCCTGGAGGCCATGGCCCGTGCGGATCAAGGATCACTGGCGCGAGCAGCGGATGTTCAACCGCCGCGCGTGGTTCGCCGGCGCCCTGATGGTGCTCTCGGTGCTCGCCGTGCTCGGCCGCCTCTATTACCTGCAGGTCCTGCGCCACCAGTACTACAACGTACTGTCGCTCGACAACGGCGTGCGCACGGTGCCGATCCCGGCGGCGCGCGGACTGATTCTCGACCGCAACGGCGAGGTGATCGCCTCGAACCGCCCGACCTTCGATCTGGACCTGACGCCCGACCAGGCGCCGGACTTGAAAGATGAGCTGGCGCACCTGGTGCGGCTCGGGCTGCTGCAGCAGAGCGACCTGCCGCAGCTGATGCGCACCATCGCCTCGCACGAGCGCTTCGACACCTTCCCCGTCCGCCTCGACCTCTCGGCCCGCGAAGTGGGACGCTTCGCGGTGCGCCGCTACGAATTTCCCGGCATCGACATCAGCTCCCGCCAGGCGCGCTGGTACCCCTTCGGCACGCTCGCGGTCGATGCGGTCGGTTACGTCGGCACCATCAGCGCCAGCGAGCTGGCGCACCTGAACCCAGCCGAATATGCCGGCACGGCCGTGATCGGCCAGACCGGCGTCGAGGCAACGTACGAGAAGTATCTGCACGGCACCAACGGGTACCGCCAGACGCTGGTCGATGCGCTCGGTCGGCCGGTGCGCCGTCCCGGGGCGCTCGGCAAGGAGCTGCACTTCAAGGCGCCGATCCCCGGCGATGACGTCGTACTCTCGCTCGACCTGAAGCTGCAGCGGCTCGCCGAGAAATTGCTCAAGGGACAGGACGGGGCGGTCGTGGCCATCGATCCGTGGACGGGCGATGTGATCGTGATGGCCAGCTCCCCGACCTTCAACCCGAACCTGTTCGCACGTGGCATCACCGAGAAGGAATATCGCGCACTGATCGACAATCCGCGCCGTCCGCTGTTCAACCGGACGCTGCGCGCGCAGCTGCCCTCAGGCTCCACGGTCAAGCCAGCGCTCGCATTGGGAGCGTTGACGGACGGAGTGATCGACCCGCACCAGAAAGTGCTGGCCGGCTATGCGTATCACCTGCCCGGCAGCGCTCATCTGTACCACAACGCCAATCACGAATACTGCGGCGAGATGACCATGCGCACGGCCATCATCATGTCGTGCGACGTGTATTTCTACCGGCTTGCGCACTTGATGGGCATCGATCGGATCTCCAGCTGGCTGCCGAAGTTCGGCTTCGGTCACCGCACGGGCATCGATATTCCCGGGGAGGACCCTGGCCTGGTGCCCTCGCGAGCCTGGAAGCGCCGCCAGTTCGCCAACCCCTCCCAGGGCGAGTGGTTCCCCGGCGACACGGTAATTCTCGGCATTGGCCAGGGATACTTCCTGGTCACGCCGCTGCAGATGGCACACTACACCGCCATGCTCGCCACCCGCGGCCGCAGTTACGAGCCGCGCCTGGTGACGGGGCTGCGCAATCCGCGCACCGACAAGATTCACTGGAAACGCCCGGTGCTCGACGGCAATCTCACCCAGATCAGTTCGGCGGCCTGGAAGGTCGTGATCAAGGCCATGGTCGGGGTCACCACCCAGCCGAAGGGCACGGCGTACTGGGAGATGCACAACAGCACCTACCCCATCGCGGGCAAGACCGGCACGGCGCAGTTGGTGCGCGAGGGCGCCAAGGGCTACGCCAACGAAGGGTCTTATCATGCGGACAAGACGCTCAAGCAGCTGCGTGATGACGCTTGGTTCATTGCCTTTGCACCGGCCAACGCGCCGCGGATCGCCGTGGCGGTGCTGGTCGAGCATGCCGGCTGGGGCTCGACGGGCGCGGCGCCCATTGCGCACAAGCTGATGGACGCCTACCTGCTCGGCCCCAATGGAAAGCTCCTGGCGCACCCCGGGCGCGGTCCGTTCTCGGAGCCGGCGGACATCGAGGAGCGCGTGACGGCGGGTGTCGATCCGCGGATGACTGCCGAGCAGCGGGCCGCCGCACCATGATCCACGAAGAGTTCTCGACCGATTCGCGCACCCGCCGCACGCTGAGCGGCGCAGCCCGGGTGTTGCTTGCGCTGAAGGTCGACGGCCCGCTCGCCGTCGGACTCGCGCTCACGGCCGGCTTCGGCCTGGTGGTGCTCTACAGCGCCTCGGCCGAGAACACCCCGATGCTGATGCGGACCGTGCTGCGCCTCGTGCTCGGGATCATCATCATGCTGTCCGTGGCGCGCATCAGCCCAAACCTGCTGCGCCGCGCCTCACCGTGGCTCTACGGCCTCGGCATCGTGCTGCTGCTGGCAGTCGCGGCGGTGGGCCACGTCCACCTCGGTGCCAAACGCTGGCTCGATCTCGGCCCGATCCATTTCCAACCGTCCGAGCTGATGAAGATCGCCGTACCGATGATGTGCGCCTGGTATCTGCACGAGCGGCCGCTGCCACCGCGCCTCGGTGACCTCGGCATGCTCGGGCTCATCATCCTCGCGCCGGTCGGGCTGGTGGCCAAGGAGCCGGACCTCGGCACCGCGGCACTGATCACAGCCGCCGGGGCCGTGGTGGTGTTTCTCTCCGGGCTGCGCGTGCGGGCGATCATCGTGCTGCTGCTGCTCGCCACGGCAGGCGCGGCCCTCGGCCTGCGCTTCATGCACGGCTACCAGCGCGAGCGGCTGCTCACCTTCCTGAACCCCGAGGCGCATCCGCTCGGCGCCGGTTACCACATTATCCAGTCGCAGATCGCCGTCGGCTCCGGCGGCGTTTTCGGCAAAGGCTGGATGGCCGGCAGCCAGGCGCAGCTCGATTTCCTGCCCGAGCGCACCACGGATTTCATCTTTGCCGTGATCGGCGAGGAGTTCGGGCTGCTCGGGCTGCTGGTGCTGCTGATGCTGTACGCGTTCGTGATTGGCCGCTCGATCTACCTTGCGATGCAGTGTCCGGATACGTTCTCGCGCCTGCTCGGCGGCAGCATCGCGCTCACCTTCTTCGTCTACGTGATCATCAACGCCGGCATGGTGACGGGGCTGGTACCGGTGGTCGGCGTGCCGCTGCCGCTCGTCAGCTACGGAGGCAGTTCGGTGGTGACGGTACTGTCAGGTTTCGGTATTCTCATGGCGCTCTTCTCGCATCGGAAGCTGATGGGCTAAGGAGCACTTGAGTGCTGCGTTCGATTCTCTTCGCCCTACTCTCACTCACTGTGTTGATCCGGCCCGCCGCCGCCGCGGAGCCGACCAGCACGCATTTTCCGCGCGCGCCCCTGGAGCGCTTCGCCGCCCAGGTCGCGCGCCGCGACGGGCTGAACCGCGCCCACGTGCTGTGGATCCTGCGTCAGGCGCGCCCGCAGCCCTCGATCATCACGATGATGAACCGCCCGGCCGAGCAGGTGCTGAAGTGGTGGCAGTACCGGCGGATCTTCCTCACCCCGCAACGCATCGATGCGGGCGCAGCGTTCTGGCAGGCGCACCGCCGTGCGCTTGAGCGTATCGGGGCCGAACAGGGCGTCAACCCGCGCTACATCGTGGCCATCCTCGGCGTCGAAACGTACTACGGGCGGCTCACCGGCTCGTACCGAGTGCTTGATGCGCTCAGCACCCTCGCCTTCGACTACCCGCAGCGCGCGCATTTCTTCGCCGAGCAGCTCGAGCGCTTCCTGGTGCTCGCGCAGCGCGACCGGCTCGATCCGCTCAGCGTGAAGGGCTCCTACGCCGGCGCGATGGGTCCGATGCAGTTCATGCCATCGTCCTACCTGCGCTTCGCGGTGAGCACGGGGAAGGGTCCGCCAAACCTGTTCACCAACTGGGATGATATTTTCGCCAGCGTCGCGCACTACCTGAGCGCCCACGGCTGGCAGTACGACGCGCCGGTGCTGGCGCGGGTGCGCATCGAACCGGGCGCGCACTTTGCGGTCGATCCGAACAGCCTCGCGCTCGACCGCACGGTCGGCACACTGGCCGCCGAGGGCGTCGAGCTGGCGCGGCACGAACCGCCCGAGACACGCGCGGTGCTGCTGCTGGCACACCGGCGCAGTGGGCCGATCTACCGGGTGGGATTCAACAATTTTCACGCGCTGCTGTCGTACAACTACAGCAAGCTGTACGTCATGGCGGTGAACGCGCTGGCACAGGCGATCGCCCACCGGGTGCACGCATTACCCGCGACGGCAGTGGCCGCTGCAGGTCCGGATCGACAACGGTGAGGCGCGACGGCCGCGCCTGCCTCGTCCCGCTCGGGACACTGCTGCTCGCGGCGACTCTAGGCGGCTGTGCCACCAGCGGTCATTTCGTCGGTGGTCCGGCACGCGGCCTGCCGCCCCTGCCGGCGGACTGGCAGGCCATCCCCAATCCCGTGCCGCGCTACCTGCCACCGGCCCCGCGCGGCAATCCTCCCTATTACGACGTCGACGGTAAGCGCTATTACGTCCTGGCGAGCGCTGCCGGCTACCACCAGATCGGCGTCGCCTCGTGGTACGGCGCGCACTCCCAGGGGCGCTCGACCGCCGACGGGGACCCCTACGACATGTACGCCATGACCGCGGCCAACAAGGTGCTGCCGCTGCCGACCTACGTGCGCGTCACCGATCTGTCGAACGGCCGCAGCGTCATCGTCAAGGTCAACGACCGCGGGCCATTCGTCGCGCACCGGCTGATCGACCTGTCGTACGTCGCGGCCGCCAAGCTCGGCATGCTCGGCACGGGCACGGCGCTGGTCGACGTGCAGGCCCTCACCCCGGGCAGCCCCGCCTCGGTCTCAAGCGCCATGCAGCCCATCGGGGCACCGCTGTACGTGCAGGTGGGCGCGTTTGCCGTACCGGCCAATGCCGAACGGGTGCTCGCGCGACTGCAGTCCGCGGGCTTGCCCGGTCCGTTCATTCTCTCCCCGTCGGTTACCGGCGGGATCCTGTATCGCGTGCGAGTCGGACCCGTGCACGATGTAGCCGCGTACGATGCGCTCGCCGCGCGGCTGGCTGCACTCGGCTATCCTGGGGCCATCCTGGTCAAGCCGTGAGCCGGTGCACGCGTTGCGCACAGAACTATCCGGCGTCGGCGTAATCTTATGGTGCGCCACCCGCCGCACCATCCCCTAAGGAGGAATCACCTCATGTCCCGCTCTTCTGTCCTGGCCGTCCTGTCGGCCGCCACGCTGCCGGTCCTGGCGGCGCTCGTTCCGGCGGCTCAGGCCGCTGCCGCCCCGGCAGCCCAGGCTGCGCTCGCCACCGCGCCGGTCGCCGTACCGGTCCCGCCCCCACCGGCCCTCAATGCCCGTGCATACATGCTGGTCGATTTCAACACCGGGCAGGTGCTCGCGGCGAAGAACGCCAATGAAAAGATGCCGATGGCGAGTCTGACGAAGCTCATGACCGCGTACATCGTGTTCTCGGCATTGAAGAGTGGACAGCTCTCGCTCAACACCCCGGTGACCATCAGCAATGCGGCCTGGCGCACCGGCGGTTCGCGCATGTTCGTCAACCCCGGCACCCAGGTCTCGGTGCTCAACTTGTTGAAGGGCATGATCGTCGAGTCGGGTAACGACGCCACGGTCGCCCTGGCGCAGAAAGTGGGCGGCACGCAGGCCGGCTTCGTGACGCTGATGAACGACTACGCGCGCCGCCTCGGCCTGAACTCGACGCACTACGAGGATGTCGACGGGCTGCCGAAGCCGGATCACTACACCACCGCGCGCGACCTCGCGACGCTCGCGTCCGACATCATCCGTGACTTCCCCCAGTACTACTTCATCTTCAAGATCAAGACGTTCACCTGGGATCACATCACGCAGCGCAACCGCGTCACGCTGCTCTGGACGGACCACTCCGTCGATGGCATGAAGACCGGCTACACGGATGCGGCCGGCTACTGCATGGTAGTGTCCGCTCTGCGCAACGGCATGCGCCTGGTCTCGGTGGTCCTCGGAGCTCCGAGCTGGGACGGACGTGTCAGCGACAGCCAGGCGCTGATCAACTACGGCTACAATTTCTACGAGAACGAGAACGTCGAGGCCGCGCGGGCGGTGGTCGCCAAGCCGCGGGTATTCAAGTCAGCCGCGGGATTTGCAACCGTCGGTCCTGAGCTGCCGGTCGTAGTGACCGTGCCGCGCGGACCGGACGCGACGCTCAGCACCCGCATCCTCTGGAATCACTGGCCGTTGACGGCGCCGATCGCCGCCGGCGACAACGTGGGAACGCTGCTGGTGCTGAACGGCGCCGGACAGCAGATCGACAGCACGCCGCTCGTGACGCTCGGTGCGGTCCCTGAGGGCGGATTGATCACCCGGCTGATCGACGACATCCGGCTCTGGATCTGAACCCACCGGCACCACTGCGAGCGATCCGATGGCCGATCCGTTCCCGACCTGTTACCTCAACGGTGAGTACCTGCCGATCGAGGCGGCGCGCATCTCGCCCCTCGACCGGGGATTTCTGTTCGGCGACGGCGCCTACGAGGTCATGCCCGTCTACGGCGGGCGGCCGTTTCGGCTCGCGGCGCACTGCGCGCGCCTTGCGCGCAGTCTCGCCGCGCTGCGCATGGACGATCCGCTCACACCCGGGCAATGGCGCGAGATGTTCGCCGGGCTGATCGCCGCGGCCGGTAGCGACGATCTGTACCTGTACTGGCAGGTCACCCGGGGCGCGGAGTCCGCTCGCGCGCACGCGCCGCTACCGCAGATACCACGCACCGTGTTCGCATTCGCCGCACCGTGGCCGGCGCCACCGGCGGATCTGGCCGAGCGGGGCGTCGCATGCGTCACGGCCGCCGACACGCGCTGGTCGCGCTGCGACATCAAGTCGACCGCGCTGCTTGCGAATGTGCTGCTGCGTCAGTTGGCGGTCGACGCAGCGGCCGCCGAGACTCTCCTGCTGCGCGACGGGCGACTGACCGATGCCTCGGCATCGGCGGTTCATGTGGTCTTCGGCGGGGAGGTGCTCACCCCGCCGAACTCGCACGAGATCCTGCCGAGCACGACCCGCGCCGTGATCGAGGAACTCTCAAGCCGCGCCGGCGTGCCCTGGCGTGCCGCGCCGGTGAGCGAGGCGCAGCTGCGAGGCGCCGAGGAGATCTGGATCTCAGCGGCCACGCGCGAGGTCCAGCCGGTCACGCGCCTCGACGGCCAGCCCGTGGGCACCGGTCGACCCGGCGCGCTCTGGCGGCGCGTGCACGACACCTTCCAGCAATGGAAGCGTGAACTGCAGGGGACACCGTGGTGAGCAAATCGGTGCTGAAGTTTCCGACCGAGTACCCCATCAAGATCATCGGCCGGCCATCGGACGAATTCCGTGCGCGTATTCACGCGGTGGTGCTGCGCCATTCGCCGGGACTTGAGTCCGAGCGGGTGAGCGAGCGACTCAGTGGCAACGGCAACTTCCTGTCAATCTCCTACCAGCTGCTCGCCGAGAGTCGCGAGCAGATCGAGGCGCTGACCGAGGAGCTCAAGGCCTGCGACGGGGTGATGATGCTGCTGTGAGGGTGCGGCGCATTGCGGATCCCGAGTGCTCCATAGCGCAACTGCGCGGCACGGAAGCTGTGCGTTGCGCCACTCTGCCGCAGGCGGCACGGGAATCACGCTGGCGAGACCGAAAGCACCGAGTCCTCAAGCGGGCAACGATTAATTCTCCCCGGGCCGCCATGTCCATCGTGGCGGCCCGCAATGGGCTCCGAGATATAGATGCTGCGTCGGAGGCATGGACACTCAACTGACGGTGAAAATCCGCGTAAGCCCATCGCCCACCGCGGTTCGGACGCAGATGGACTCAGTTGATTTCGAAAACCGTGCCCGCGCCGCTTGCGCCACCGGCCTGCGTCGTTCCATATAGATTTCCGGCACTGTCCATAGCCAACCCGCCGGCAGGGCCCGCCCCATCGGTTGTCCCGCCCGCAAAGGAATACAACACGGTCTCGCCGGCGGGAGTGATCTGAAACACAGTGCCCGCACCATTTGCGTTCGCACCACCGGTGTACGTTGTTCCGTAGAGGTTGCCGTCGCTTCCGAGCAGCAATCCACCCACCGGATCCTGTCCGTCAGTTGGGCCGCCCACGAAAGCATGTACCGTGTATTGCGGAAAGCCATTGATGCCAAGTCCGAACACTGTGCCGCAACCGCTGTTGTTCGTGCACGCGGCGCCGCCATTCTGAGCGGTTAAAAAGGAGCCGCTGCTCGTTGTTCCATAGAGGATGTCCCCATCCAAGAGAAGTCCCGCATCCGGACTCGCTCCGTCAGTCGGGCCGCCCGCGAACGAATACAGGATGCTTTCCGTGCCCGTGGCGCTCACCTCGAACACCGTGCCCAAGCCACTCGCACCGCCGCCGTACGTAGTTCCGTAAAGATTTCCCGCGCTGTCGATGACCAGACGAGCGCTGGGATTCGCCCCATCCGCCGCGCCTCCGGCGAACGAATGCAGGATGCGCTCTGCGCCCGTGGCACTCACCTCGAACACCGTGC
>JAKCDC010000008.1 GCA_021838635.1 Pseudomonadota bacterium | reverse complement strand
CTGGTACATGGACAAGAAGATCCACATCGATGAGCTGATCACGCACGTGCTGCCGATCGAGCGCATCAATGAGGCGTTCGACCTGATGCATCGCGGCGAGTCAATCCGCACGGTCGTGACGTTCTGAGCGAACCGCCGGCGGGGATGCGGGTGCACCGGGGGCGCGAGGCCACCCGGCGCACCGCGTCTGGAAGGGCTACTCGAGCGCGACGTCCATGCGCTGAGTGTAGAACGTGTTGGTGCCCGAGTCGTAGGTGCCGATCGCTACCAGCTTGAACACCTTGTTCGTGCCGTTGATCGCGCTCGACAGGCCGCTGATGAAGCTCGAGGCACCGTCGTATACGTTGACCCCGCTCGTGGCGTTACCGACGGCGTACTCCGAGTTGCCGGTGCACGTGCCGCTGGCACAGCCCGCAATGATGGTCGGGCTGGCGGAGAGGCTCGAGAGCTGCACGATCTGCGGTCCGGTGCGCAGGATGGCCGATGTGATGCCCGTATTGCCGAGATTCACGACGATCCCGGAATTGCCCGCACTGGTGAACGGCGCGGTCGTACCGGATGTCCACTCTACGATCAGCGTCGAGGGGCCGCTCGCCATGTTCGTCACGGCATTGGTCGTGAAGTCCGGAGGGGCCGCGCCGAACGGTGCGACGATGCCGATTGCATTGACCAGCGTGCCGGCGCTGAGCGTGCTGGCATCGAACGAGCCGGTGTTCAGCGTGTAGTTTGCCGCATTGGCGTCCGTGCTGCTCGTAATCCCCGTGCCGGCGAACGAAAAGGCGCTCGGCCCGTCATTGGCGAGCTCAAGCAGGTTCACCGTCGCGCTGCCGGAGGCGCCGCTGTTCAGCGTGCCCCAGAGGCTGGTTGGCTGCAAGCGGATTTGCCCGGGATTGGCATTCATCGAGAGCGCGTTCGAGCTGCTGATCGAACCAATTCCGAGCGCCGTGATCTGCTGGCCGACCGAGACCGATTGCGTGGTGAGGCTGGTGGCATCGACCCCGTCCTGGCTCACTACAGTCCCTGAACCCAGCGTCACCGTGGCCGTGGGATAGTAGGTGAACGAGGCGTTCGAGAAGCAAGGACCTTCCTGGCAGATGTACTCCGCTCCGGAGAGGGTCAGGGTATTGCCGCTGCGGGCTGTGACCACGCCGCGCAGCGCCTCGTTGCCCTGGCTGATCACGGTGGTGCCGGCATAGACGGCGCTGGCGTTCAACGCTGGTGTGATCGTCGAGAGGTTCCCAAGCGTCCCGTACGCCGTGATGGTGATGCCGGGATTCAGGGCGGCCATGGCGTTCAGCCCGGCCGAGCCGATGTACGTGGTGCCGTTGATGTTGAAGTAGGTGCTCGAACTGGTGTTGACGGTGAGTGCCCCGACGTCACCGTCCGCATAGTAGGTGTCGTCAAACGGACGGATATTCTCCGTGAAGCTACCGCCGCTTGCGTTGGTGAGGACGATCTGGCCGCGCGCGCGCAGCGGATTGTTCTCGTAGGGCAGCACGGTCGCGACGACGAACGGCTTGACCGTGACTGTGTTGGTGCTGACGTCGATCGAGTTCGAGGCCGCCAGGTCGATGTCGAGGGCGAGCGGGGTGGATTTGTTCAACCCGATCACGAGCGGATTCGACGGATCGAAATTCACCGTCTCGGTGATCACGCCCGGGTTGGCGGTCCCGGAGGCGCTCTCAACCTTCGCTGGGGTGCTCTGGCCCTTCAGGTAGATGAGCGGCGTGGAGTAATCCAGGCTCACGGACATGCTCTTGTAGGTGCCGTCCGGAACGCCGGTCGCATTGAACAGTTCGGAGAGATTCGTGCGGCGGGTCAGATCGACCTGCTCGTCCGAGGTCTGCACGTACGCCACGTAGCCATCGGAGCGGGTGAGGGTGATGGTGTACAGGCCTACCGAATAGGCGCTGAAGTCGCCTGCGGCCTCGCCGGTGAGCGTCAGGACGGGCGTGCCGTTGTACACCTGCGTGTTCGCACTGCAGCCGCCGAGCGCAATGGCCAGTGCCGCGCCTACGGCGCAGATCGAGGTGCGCAGGGTGCCCACGGCGCCCGGTATTGCGCGAGCGCAATCGAATCTCATCAATCTCCCCCTTGGCTCGGGATGGATATTTCAGGTCCGTTCAGGCCGAACGGCTGTAAAAAGTACTAGTGTAACGTCTTTGAGCGGGCCGCGTCGCCGGGGTTCCGGTTCCCGGCGCTTTTGTGCCTGCGGTGCCGCCGACCTAGCGATCCTGCGAGAACACCCCGACCGGGGCGCTGGTACTGCCGAACATGAACATGCTGTACACGTTGCCCGAGCCGAGCGCGGCGGAGGTCAGCGAGTACAGCGTCTGCGAGGTCGTGTAATCCGTTACGGTCACGGTTCCGGTCGTGGTGGCGACCACCTCGGTGTCGTACGGGGAGGTGCCGCTCGCGGCGCCGCTCGGCAGATCCGAGCCCAGCGGCACGCCGCTCGCCACCGGCATGAAATTCACGGTAAGGGAGAGCGGGTCGCCGCTGCCGGACATGGCATTGATCAGCCGGACGCTGGAGTAACCACTGAGCGCCGGGATATTGCTGTCGGCCAGCCAGCTCTCCTGCACGTTCGCCGGGGTGCCGTAAACGAGCAGGGTATAGTCCTGGCCGGCGGTGAGACTTTGGCTGGGGGCGGTGATGGCCGTGCCGTTGACCGTCAGGCTCACCGGCTGGCTGCCGGCGGGCACGAGCTGGTAGGTGCCGACCGTCGAGGCGGGCGCCGCGCTGAGCAGTGTCGTGGAGCCCACGGATGCCGAGACGCTGCTGGCCCCGCTGACGCCGATCGCGGCACGCACCCGCGCATCGGGGTTGGTGTAGACGCTGAGCGAGCCACCCTGCGGCAGTGCCATCACATTGACCAGGTAGCCGCCGGGCGCCTCGCTGATGATCAGCGAGAGTGTCTCCTGGTCGGAGAGCTTCAGGCTCGGCAGGTCGAAGCGCAGGTCCGTGTTCCTGCCCGCCCCGGTGATGCGCAATTCGTACGTGCCCTGCGGGATGGCGTCGAAGGCGCTCGCCTTGCCGCCGGCGAGGGCGCTGAAGTTCGGCGAGGCACTGTTCAGCGGGATCCCCGGACTGGTCAAGTACACATCGAGGCTGCCGGCATCCGGGTCGGCGTTGAGCACCTCGACGTTCGCATAGCCGCTACTCGGGGTGCTCTGCTGCTCATTGATGTCCAGGACGCCGAACGAGCCGCTGTCCCCGTAAGCGACGTAGGTGCGCTGCTCGCTGTTGGTGAGCGTCTTGCTGAAGCTGGAGAGGGCGTTCGCCGCCCCAACGCCATGGCTGGTGAAGTAGACCGTGTACGCGGCCGGAATCACGTCGCTGTAGCTGCTCACCGTACCGGAGGCGACGTCGCTGATCTGCGGGGTGCCTGCCGTGCCGCTGCTCTCGAAGTACACATCGAGCGCGGCGTAGCCGGCGCTGGCATTGAGCAGACGGATCTGAGCATCGCCGCTGTTGCCGCAACCGCTTAAACCTAAGGCGAGCAGCGCCGGCAGCCACGCTGCGCCGCGACGTACGATCGACATGCGGTCATCTCCTGAGCGGACGACCCGAAGCGGCCGCGCTGCTGCGGGCGCCAGGGTGGACCGAATCCTCGGCCTAAGGATAGCGGAACCCGCCGGCGCCTGCCGCTGCGATTAAGCGTCCTCGCGCTGCCCGTCGATCCAGGTGGCGCGCACGTGCAGTGACTCGTCGGTCAGTACCAGGTTGGCCCGGTAGCCCGGCTCGATGCGCCCGAGCTGCGCGGCGAGTCCGAGGAACTGGGCCGGATACAGGCTCGCCATGTGTACCGCCTCGTGCAGCGGCAGGCCGAGCAGCGCCATGGCGTTGCGCACGCAGCTGGCCAAGTCGATGTTTGAGCCGGCGAGCCGGCCATCCTCGTCGTAGCACACCGCTCCGGATACGATGATCCGCCGGCCCTGCAGCTCGAAAGTACTCAGATCCGTGCCGAGCGCGGGCATCGCGTCGGTCACCAGCATGAAACGCTCGTGCGGCTTGCAGCGCAGCGCCAGACGCAGCACCGTCGGGGCGATATGCTCGCCGTCGACGATGATGCCGCACCAGCTTGCCGGATCCTCGAGCGCCGCGCCCACAGCGCCCGGCTCGCGGCTCGTCAGCTGCGACATGGCGTTAAACAGGTGCGTAAAGCCGCGCAGTCCGTGACGCAGCGCTTCGGTCACCTCCGCATAGGTGGCATTGGTGTGGCCGGCCGAGACGATGACGCCCGCGTCGGTAAGCCGCTGAATGATCTCAGGGGTGGTCACTTCGGGGGCGAGGGTGACGATGGTGCGTCCGGCGCCGAGGGAGCTCAGCAGGCCCACGGCGCTCTCGTCGAGTTCGCGCAACTTCGCCTGATCGTGCACACCCTTGCGCTCGACGCTGAGAAACGGCCCCTCGATGTGGATGCCGAGCACCCCCGGTACACCGCTCGCGAGTGCGCCTCGCGTGGCGCTGATGGCTTGTGCGACGACCTCGAGGTCGGTGCTGATCAGCGTCGGCATGAATCCGGTGGTGCCGAATCGGCGGTGCGCGCGTCCGATCTGGCGGATCGCCTCGACGCTCGGGGCGTCGTTGAACAGCACTCCGCCGCCGCCGTTGACCTGTGTGTCGATGAACCCTGGGAGCAGCAGCCCGCCGCCGAGATCCACCCGCTCGATCCCCGGGCCGCGCGCCTGCGCGGCGGGCACGATGTCCACGATCCGCGCCCCGTCGATCAGTACACAGTGGTCCTCGAGGAGCTGGCGGTCGCGCAGCACCCGCGCATTGAGCAGTGCGATGGACATCAGACGGTCTCGGTGACCTTGCGCAGGTGAGGGGGATGATCCGGGTCGAGCCCGCGCGCCAGCGAGAGCGCGTTTGCCAATCGGTAGAAGGTCTGGATCAGCAGCATCGGTTCGATCACCGGGTGGGCCGGTTCGGCCGGCAGCTGCAGCGCTTGCGGGCAGCGTGACCCGGCGATCATCACGGTCGCACGCCGCGCGGTGAGTTCCTGCGCCAGCATCTCGATGCTGGCGCGGGCCTCATCGTTCTGCGAGAAAACCAGTACCGGGAAGTCGGGCTTTACCAGCGCCATCGGTCCGTGGCGCAGCTCCGCGGCACTGACCGCCTCGGCGTGCAGTCCGCAGGTCTCCTTCAGCTTCAGGGCCGCCTCCTGCGCGACGGCCAGGCCGATGCCGCGGCCGATGACGTACAGATCGTTGGCCCTCACGAGCGGCTCCAGGGCCACACTCCAGTCAAGGCTCCAAGCGCGCTCGAGGTGCTTCGGGGCCTTGCGCAGCGCCTCGGAGAGCGTTCGATCGGCGCTCCAGCAGGCCACCAGGTGCGTGATCGCCGCGAGCGAGGCGATGAAGGATTTGGTGGCCGCGACGCTCGTCTCGGCGCCGGCGGTGAGCGGCACGAGGTCATCGGCGAGCGCCTCCAGGGGGGAGTTGGCCGCATTCACCAGCGCCACGATCCGGGCGCCGGCCTCGCGCGCCTTGCGCACCGAGGCGAGCAGGTCCGGACTTGCGCCCGACTGGGAAATCGCCAGACACAGCGCACCGGAGAGGTCCGGGCGCGCGTCATAGAGCGAGCTCACAGATGGGGCAGCGGAACTGGTCGGCACCGCCAAGCGCGTCTCGATTAGGTACTTCGCGAACGTCGCGGCATGATCGGAGCTGCCGCGCGCACACGTCACCACTACGCGGGGGGGCTGCGCGCGCAGCCGCTCCGCCAGGCCCTCCATACGCTCGGCGTTGCTGAACAGCTGGTCGCGCACGACCTGCGCGGCCTGCGCAGCCTCGCAGTACATGCGGGTGGCGGATTCGGGCATCTGCACACTCATACGTCGCTCAACTCCGCCACGAAGTCGTAGATGTCGCCGCGAAAGTACGACTGGGTGAATTCCACGGCCCGGCCGTCCTTGAGGAAACCGACGCGCTCGACGAGCAGTCCCGCATCGCGTTCGCGGATCTGCAGCAGCTTGGCTTGCTCAGCGGTGAACAACACGGCGCGCAGGCGTTGCAGGGCGCGCACCGGGCGGTTCCCGGCGCGCTCGAGCGCCTCGTAGAGAGAGGATTCCACCGCCTCCAGCGACGGCAGGCAGGAGGCGAGCACGGTCGCATACTCGATGCACATCGGCGCATCGTCCGCATACCGGATACGGTGGAAGCGGTAGACCGGCGTTCCGGGGCTAGAGCGCAGAGTGAGCGCTTCCTCGGGCGTTACGCTGCCCTCGGCTTTGCGGACCCACACGCTGCGCGGTGTGCGGCCGCGCGCCTGCATGTCCTCGGAAAAGGACGTCAGCTTCGAGAAGTTCTTCTCCACGCGCGCGCACACGAATGTGCCGGCGCCCTGGCGGCGCACCAGCAGTCCCTCGCCCACCAGACCATCGATCGCCTTGCGCACCGTGATGCGCGAGATGTGGAAATCCTCCGCGATGTCGCGCTCCGGTGGCAGGGCGTCTTCGGGGCCGATCAGTCGAGTCTCGATGGCCTCGCGCAGCGTGCGCTGCAGTTGCTGGTACAGGGGGAGGGCGCTGCTCCCATCGAGCTTGCCGAGCGTTTGCGACAGCATCAAAGGCGTGATCCCCCCAGCCAGTTTCGATATCGACCTGATAATACCACTACAGTACCAGTACGCAATCGCGCTGTCTAATCGTAGTTTCAAGCATATGAATTCACTTGATTAAAGCCGGCCAACGCTCGCGGCATCGTCATGGTATAGCTTTTTCGAGAAACTGGTATTAGACTGGCCTCTAAAAGGTACCAGTGTGGTGTTTACGCAACGTCTGCGGGTTGATCACCGGGACGGCAGTGCGCAAAACACCGGGAATGCGGCCACGAGGCGGCGCTGGGATCAGGAGGAACGGTCGCCGGGGCGTGTGGCGCCGATGAGGCTCACGACATGGGCGGTCTCGACTAACGACAACATCATCGGGGTAAGTGAACTTATGAGAATCGCGAAATCTACGTTGATCGGCACCGCCGTCGCGGTTGCGCTGTGGGGCGGCACAGGGTTCGCGCAGCAGGCGAGCGTGTCGTCGAACAACTCCGGTAAGACCAAGTCGCCAAGCTCGGCGCTGCAGGAGGTGGTCGTCACCGGTATTCGCTACTCAGTGAAGGAGTCGCTCGCACTGAAGCGCGCCTCAACTGAGAACGTCGAGGTGATGACCGCTCAGGACGTGGGCAAATTACCGGCACAGAATGTCGCCGATGTGCTGCAGACCATGCCGGGCGTCGATACCCAGTCCTCGGTCGCAGGCGAGGGCGGCTTCGCGATCAATGATCGCGTGAGCTTGCTCGGCGCGCCGCCGATTCTCACCCAGGTCACGGTCGATGGGCACTATGTCTCCTCAGGCGACTGGTTCATCGAGGACCAGTACGCCACCGTGGGGCGTAGCGTGAGCTTTGATCTGTTCCCGGCCTCCATGATCTCCAAGGTGACGGCCTATCAGAGTCAGGACCCGAAGCTGCTCGAAGGGGGTGTCGCCGGCACTGTCGACATCCAGACCCCTCAGCCCTTCGATTACAAATCCGGGCTGCACGGCTTCGTCGACGTCGGAGCCAACTACTGGGACATGTCGGGCAAGACGAACCCGCAGGGCAGCCTGCAGTTGAGCTGGCACAATGACCGGATCGGCGTGCTCGGCCAGATCTTCTACCAGAAGCAGTCGATCCGCCGCGATGGCCAGGAAGAGCTCGGCTACGCCCCGGTGCCGGCGGCGACCGCCGCGGCCTGGCAGGCGGCCAATCCGTCGCTGCCGAACGCTGCCGGCGCGATGTACCCGACGTTGCTCGGGCAGGCGCTGTTCGAGCAGACCCAGGAGAACACCGGTGGTCTGTTCGATGTTCAGATCAAGCCCACGAATCGTCTGTCGTTTAACTTGACGGCCTTTTACTCGCATCTGTTGGCCTCGAATTACAACGACAATTTCCTGATGTGGGGCAGCCATTTCATCTCCCCGAGCTACGTGCCGACGTCCCTCACCGTGCAGAACGGTACGCTCACCGCCGGCAGTTGGCCGACCATGGCCGGTGCGCCCGCCTCGATCGTGTACGATCAGATCATGCGTCCGGATGCGGCTGCGGAGAGCGCCTTCATCAACCTCGACAGCAAGTGGGAGGCGACCAGCAACCTGACCCTCGAGGGCCAGGTCGGGTTCACCTACGGCGAGGGCAAGACGCCCTCACAGCCCGCTTTCGAGTACTTGGGCGGAAACGGCGTCAGCTATCAATTGAACGGATTGAACAGTCTCGCCACGGTCCAGTTCCCCGGAACGGCGACCAATAATCCGGCGGGCTACGGGGTCAGCTGGGCCTGGAATGACATTCTGCATTCGATCGACAAGGAAGTTTACGGCAAGTTAGACGCCACGCTCGCCTTCCACGATGGTGCCTTCCAGGACATCCGCATGGGCGTGCGCTTCTCGCACCATGGGCACAATACGATGTGGCCGCAGGACCAGGGGCTGGCATGCTACTCCGGTCCGCCGACCTGTGTGCCGAGCTACACCGGCGGGGAATATCCGAGTAATTATCAGTCAACGCTGCCCGGTGGCGGTGCCTGGGCGAATAATATCTTCACCAACTCCGAGAGCGCCATCGAGGCGTTCGACGCCACCAATCTTAGCACTGGGCCGGGTCGGTACTACTGGCTGGGGACCTTCAACGTCACGGAGAACGACTTCGCCGGGTACGTCATGGCGGATGTCGGTGGCGATCATTGGAGCGGCAACTTCGGTGTGCGCGTGGTCAATACCCTGGAGGAAGTGACCACGAACGTCGCCGGCGGAGCGAATCCGGTCACCACCTCGGCGTTCGGGCCGTTCACGCCGACGCTGGTCGACAACAGGTACTTCAATGCGCTGCCCAGCGTAAATCTTAAGTTCGATCTGACCAAGGACCTGATCGCGCGCTTCGCGGCGGCCGAAACCATCGCCATGCCCGATTACAGCACGTTGGGCGGTGGCATCAATCTGACCGATACAAACTTGACCGGCAGTGGCGGTAACCCGAACCTGCGGCCGATCAAGGGCGCGGTGTACAGTACGGACCTTGAGTACTACTATGGTCCGGAGTCGATGCTCGAGGCGAAGCTGTTCGAGATGGACATGTCTTCGTACGTCGATTTCGGCACGTCTCAGGGAACCTATTACAATGCCACGACGAAGCAGTTTGCCCCGTTCAGCATAACTTCGCCGTTCAATACTCCGGCGCAGATAAAAGGCGTGGTGTTGGCATGGGATCAGGCGCTGCCTTATGGGTTCGGCTTGAACACCAATATGACCTACGCCGACGGTACGACCTCGGATGGCAATCCGGTGCTCGATAACTCCAAGTACACCTACAATATTATGGGGTACTACCAGCGCGGTCGCCTCAATGCCAATGTCGACTACAATTATCGCTCGCACTACTACGCGGCGGTTGCCGAGGGGTCGCCGCAGAACGTGGCGAACGCCGGGTTTCTCAATATGCAGGTCAGTTACGACGTTCTGCACAACCTCAGCGTGACGTTCAGCGCGCGCAACCTGACCGATGAGCTGATCAAGGAGTATGGGCAGAATCTCTCCCAGCCGGTGGCGATCTACAACAACGGACGGCAGTACTACCTCAGCGCCGAGTACAAGTTCTAGTCTGTAGAGCGGGTGCTGAATGGCCGCTCTCCCGCGGCGGGGTGTCGCGGGAGAGCGGTGCGATGATTCCGGCGCCGGGGTCCTCGCGGCGACTCCCCCCAGCTGCGATGATCCTGGTGGGGCTGACAACCGGTACGGGAGCTGTACCGGTTGTCGGCCGGGCCGGCGGCGGCGTGGGCCGCCGCCTGAGTCCTCGGGGGACCATCAATTGAAAGAGGCAGGGCGTATGCGGACTCCAAGGGCGGGCGCGGTGTCGTGTCCGCCGGCAGTGTGCGACGGCAGGGTGATGAGACTTCTAGGCTCAGGGCTGGGGGCGCTGCTCGGCGTGCTCATGCTGGCCGCACCGGTGCGAGCCGCAGTGCCGCAGATCGTGGCTTACTACGACGGCGGGATGCCGGTTGCGGCCATCCCGGTCCGGTACCTGAATACCCTCATCTATGCGTTCGAGGAGCCGAACGCGGCGGGCCGCTGTGCGCCGCCGAGTGCGGCGCAGCAGCGCACCATCGCCGCGCTGCGCCAACTGCGCCGGCATCACCCGGGGCTGACGCTGCTGGTGTCTATTGGCGGCTGGGATCAGGCCCCGGAATATTCTGATATCGCGCTCACTGCGGCATCGCGCGCGGCGTTCGCGCGTAGCTGCGTCCGGCGGATGATCGAGCAGGATCATTTCGACGGCATCGATCTGGACTGGGAATTTCCCGTGCAGGGGGGGATGAACCGTTCCCGGCCGCAGGACCGGGCCGATGCCACCGCGCTTGTGCGTGCGCTGCGCCAGCGGCTCGATGCGCTCGGCGCCAAGACGCACCGGCACTATCTGCTCACCATTGCGACACCGGCCGGCACCTGGCAGGAAGGCGGCGCGTACTCGGTGAGCGACAGCTACGACCTTTCCGCCATCGCCCCCGAGGTCGATTGGTTCAATGTCATGACCTATGACATGAACACCATTTTCAGTCCCGTCAGCGGTTTCAATACCCCGCTGCGGGCCAATCCCCGCGACCCTGAGCCGCAGCCGCAGCGGGCACGCGACAATCTCCTCGGTGCGGTGCGCTATTACGAGGCGCATGGGGTGCCGGCGGACAAGATCCTCCTCGGCGTCGCATTTTACGGCCGTGGTTTCACGGGGGTGAGTGCGCGACACGCCGGGCTGTACTCGAAGTACACCGCCGGGTTCCCTGAGACGCCGTGGAAGAGGATCGCGGCCCGCATGCTGAGCAGTCCGGCCTGGGTGCGCCACTGGAGCGCCACGGCCGAGGCGCCCTGGCTGTACAACGCGCGGCGGCATATTTTCTTCACCTACGATGATCCGCACTCGCTTCGCATCAAGGCAGCGTTCGTGCGGCATGAACATCTGCGCGGGGTGATGATCTGGGTGCTGGGCGAAGATGATGCGCGTGACTCGCTGCTGCGCGCGCTGGTGTGGGGCCTGCATGTGCCGCATGCCGCCCCATGAGTGAACGAGTGCTGTGCTCGCCGCTGCGGGGTTGGAGCGCCCCGCTGGAGGAAGTGCCCGATCCGGTGTTCGCTGGACGCATGCTCGGGGATGGGGTGGCCATCGATCCGCTGGAGGGGACACTCTTCGCCCCCTGTGACGGACAGGTCGCGGTGCTGCCGGCGACACGGCACGCGGTGACCCTGCGGACCGCAACCGGCGTGGACGTCCTGATGCACATCGGCATCGATACCGTGGGACTCGGTGGGCAGGGGTTTGAGGCCTGTGTCGTGGCCGGCCAGATGGTACGGCGCGGAGATCCACTCATTCGCTTTGACCTGGATCTGCTCACGCGCCGTGTGCCGAGCGTGCTGACTCCGGTGCTGCTGCTCGGCAGTCCCGCGCCACAGCTGATGCGGCGCATCCAGGGCCGCGCGGTCGAGGTCGGTGATCTGCTGCTGGAGTGGGGAGTGCCGCCGACGGTGCGCACCGAGGTGTCGCAGGCACGACCAGAGGACCCGGTGCGGGTGCTCACCGTGCGGGTGGCACTCGAGCACGGCATCCATGCGCGTCCAGCGGCCCAGGCGGTCGCGGCGCTGAAAGGGCTGCGCACGCAGGTTCAGGTGCATTTCAAGGGACGCAGCGCCGATGCCCGCAGCGCCACCGGGCTGATGACGCTCGGGGTGCGGCGGGACGACTCGGTGGAGCTGCGCGCCGGTGGCGCCGATGCGGGCGCCGCCCTGGAGGCGCTTGCGGCGCTGCTCGCGAAGCCGGAGCCGCCTGCGCACCGCGCGGCGCCACGCACACCCGCGGCGGTCGCTGCAGCGAACGGTCCTGTCGGGGCCGGTGGGACGCTGCGCGGAGTGGTCGCGAGCCGCGGTCTGGCGGTGGGCCGAGCGGCGCTGCTGCGCCGACAGGAAATCGCCGTGGCGGAAACCGGAGCCGGCATCGATGCGGAGAGCGCGGCGCTGCACCGTGCCTGCGCAGAGGTGCGGGCGTCCCTGGAACGCGCCCTCGATGGCGCGCGCGGCGCGGCCGCAGAAGTCGTTGCGGCGCACCTGGCCCTGATCGAGGATCCCGCACTGCACACGAGCGCGCTCGCGTTGATCGGGCAGGGTAAGAGTGCTGCGTTCGCCTGGCGAGCCGTCACCGGTCAGAGTATCGCGGCGCTGCGCGCGCTCGAAGATGACCGCATGGCCGAGCGGGCCGATGACCTCATCGATTTGCAGCAACAGGTGCTGCGTGTGCTCACCGGGCAGGCTGTCGCGGTGCCCGCGCTCGCTCCAGGGGCCATTCTCATCGCCCACGAGCTGCTGCCCTCGCAGCTGGTGGGACTGCAGTCCGGCACACTTGAAGGCATCTGCCTGGCCGCGGGCGGGGCCACCTCGCATGTGGCGATTCTCGCCGCCGCGGCCGGTATTCCGGCGCTGGTGGCGCTCGGCGCGGCACTGGAGCAGATCCCGGAAGGCACGACGTTGGTGCTCGACGCCGAACGCGGGGAGCTGCGCGTCGATCCGGATGCCGCGGCGCTCGAGAGCGCTCGCCGGCAGGTCGCGCGGGTCGCCGAGCGGCGTACCCGCGAGCGGATCTCGGCACAGCGGGAGTGCCGTCTCGCTGACGGGACGCGTATCGAGGTACTCGCCAACCTCGGCTCCGTGGCCGACGCGGAACTCGCGGTGCGCAACGGTGCGGAAGGGTGCGGGCTGCTGCGCACTGAGTTTCTGTTTCTGGAGCGCCAGACGGCCCCGGATGAGGCTGAGCAGCGCGCCGAGTATCAACGCATCGCGACGGTGCTGGCGGGCCGGCCGCTGACGGTGCGCACGTTGGACATCGGTGGCGACAAGCCGATTCCCTATCTGCCGCTGCCGGCGGAGGAAAATCCCGCGCTCGGTTTGCGCGGCATCCGTACCAGCCTCTGGCGCGAGGAACTGCTCGATGAGCAGTTGCGGGCGGTGCTCGCGGTCGAGCCGCCGGGGCAGTGCAGGCTGCTGCTGCCCATGATCACCGATGTGACTGAAATCCGCATTGTGCGTGCGCACCTCGAGGAGGCATGCCGGCGTCTCGGTCGCACCGCGGCGGTAGAGCTCGGTGTGATGATCGAGACGCCCGCCTCGGCGCTGATGGCCGACTCGCTCGCCCGCGAGGCGGACTTCTTCTCCATCGGGACCAATGATCTCACCCAATACACCCTGGCCATGGACCGCGGCCACGCACACCTTGCGGCGCGCCTCGACGGGCTGCATCCGGCCGTGCTGCGTCTGATCGCCCGCACTGCCGAGGCGGCCCACGCGAGTCACCGGCGCATCGCGGTGTGCGGCGGGTTGGCGTCCGATCCGCTGGCGGTGCCGATCCTGGTGGGGCTGGGCGTGCACGAGCTGTCGTGCGTGCCGGCGGTAATCGCGCAGATCAAGGCGTTGCTCGGAACGCTCACCCTCGAGCAGTGCCGTGAGCGGGCCGTGCTGGCACTCGCGCAGGACTCGGCCGAGGCGGTGCGCGCTCGCTGTGCCGAACCGGAAGACGCACCCGGCGAGCAGGTGACGGTGCGCCGCTGTCTGCACCCGTGAGGGAAAGATTCCTATGAAACAGATTCTCACCTCCCTGCAGAAGCTCGGCGGCGCTCTGATGCTGCCGATTGCGGTGTTACCGGCGGCAGCGCTGCTGCTGCGGCTCGGTCAGCCCGATCTGCTGCACATCGCGGTCATGGCCGCCGCCGGTCAGGCGATCTTCGCCAACCTTGGGCTGCTGTTTGCGGTGGGTGTGGCCATCGGGCTGGCGCGCGACAATCACGGCGCGGCCGGCATGGCGGCGGTCGTGGGGTATCTGGTCATCAACAAGGGTGCGGCCGTGTTCGTCGTGGCGCCGGCGGCGGTGCTCGCGGGAGTTCCAGCGCATGCGCACGCCTTGGTGATCGCCGCCTTCACCCGCAAGCAGCTCGCCGAGCTTACCGTTCCGGTGGGCATCGTCTCGGGTCTGATGGGCGGGGCGTTGTACAACCGCTTCCACAACTTCACGCTGCCGAGCTACCTGGCGTTCTTCGGCGGCCGACGCTTCGTGCCGATCATCACCGGATTCGTCGCACTGCCGTTGGCGATTCTGCTCGGCACGCAGCTTGAGCACATTCAGCACGGCATGGACGCGCTGAGTCGCACGGTGCTTGCCGCAGGTCCCTGGGGCCTGTTTGTTTACGGCGTGCTCAACCGTCTGCTCATCGTCACCGGTCTGCACAACATCCTCAATAGCTTCGCCTGGTTCATCGTCGGGCACTACCACGGCGTTACCGGTGATATGAACCGCTTCTTCGCCGGCGATCCGCGCGCCGGCGCCTTCATGGCCGGGTTCTTCCCCGTCATGATGTTTGGCCTGCCGGCGGCCTGCCTGGCGATGTATCACACCGCCCGGCCGGAGCGTCGGGCCGCGGTCGCTGGCCTGCTGCTGTCGATCGCGCTCACCTCGTTCCTGACCGGCGTCACCGAGCCGGTTGAGTTCACGTTCATGTTTTTGGCCCCCGGGCTGTATCTGGTGCACGCGCTGCTCACCGGCCTGGCGTTCGTCATTATGAACGCGCTGGATGTGCGGCTCGGATTTGGCTTCTCGGCCGGTCTGTTCGACTACATATTGAACTTCAAGTACGCCACCCACCCGTTGTTGCTGTTGCCGATCGGTGCGGTGTATTTCGGGCTGTATTACGGCATCTTCCGTTACTCCATCGTGAAATTCGACTTGAAGACTCCCGGTCGTGAACGCGATGCGCAGCCCGCCGCGACCCCGCCGGCCGCCGCGGGGGGCGAGCGGGCGCGAGCCTATATCGCGGCGCTCGGCGGTCCTGGGAATCTCGAGTCGGTCAATGCCTGTACCACGCGATTGCGCCTGACGGTACACACCCAGAGCGCGGTCAGCGAAGCGGCGCTGAAAGCGCTTGGCGCAATCGGTATGGTGCGTCCGTCCCCGACGGCACTGCAGGTCATCATCGGTCCCGTCGCGGAACAGATTGCCGGGGAGATGCGCGAGGCGCTGCAGCAGATGCCGCACGATGCGCCTGCGCCGGCCGTCGTTGCGCCACACGCAACGTCCGCTACCGTGGCGACTGCCCGTCCGGCGGCTCCCGCGCTCGAATCGGCGCAGATCCAAGGGCTGCTTGCGGCGCTCGGTGACGCGGCGAACATCCGTGAGATCGCGGCCGCATCGTCGCGGTTGCGCATCTCGCTAGCTGATGCCGGGCGTGTGAATGTGGAGGCGCTCAAGCGCCTCGAGCTGCGTGGCAGCGCCTGGGTTGCACCAGGCTGTCTGCACGTCATCATCGGTCCGGCAGCCCCGGCGACGGGCGCGCGTTTGCTGGAAGTGCTCGGCGACCTGCCGACAAACACCTAGCAGAGTCCGTTCTGCCCGGGGCAGAGGCGGGCATTGGGCCACAGTCCTCTGGCGACGCGCGCTGGCTGAGACGTCAGCGTTGACGTCCAATTCGTGACGGCTCCCCATACCCGGTGACCGTAGTAACGTTGTGATGTCATGCAGGACGCTGTTGCGTCCGTGCATCACCTAAACCGCACACGACATTTGATCGCGGCGATCCGCGACGAAAGGGTTGGCGTTGCGGCTTGGCTGAGGACTATAGTCTACACACTGTCGATGTGACCGGGAGATGTCGCGAGTGGACAACGCGTCGCGTTAGCCGGTGTCGCGCGAGTAGGGCGCGCAAATGCTAGATGAATGCGGCGGTGAGGAGGCGTGGTGCAGACGACAAGAACAGCCGAGGGACCCTGCTGCGGGTTTCCCCCGAGTCCGACTTATGCGTTTCTCACTCGAATGGATCCGCCGTGAACGCACGAAGCGCGGAGGCGTCGCTCGACGCAGTCTCCGAGTCCAACGACGGCGCTGATACGGGCATCGCGCCGGTCGAAGATCGTTCCGCCGCGCTCGCCGAAGTGGCTCGCCAGCATCATGCGCCGCTCGTGAGATTTCTCACCCAGCGGACGGGTTCCATCGAGGTGGCCAAGGAGATTGCCCAGGATGCGTACGTCAAAGTGCTCGCGGTCGAACGACAGGGTTCGATTGCCTCATTGGCAAGTTACCTGTGGCGGTGTGCACTCAATCTCATGACCGATCACGGGCGCCGGCGCGGCGTGCGCGAGCGCTTCGTGCAGGCGGTACGCGCTGAGGCCGAGCAATTGGCGCCGTCGGCAGAAACCGTCGTCGACGCGCGCCAGCGGCTCGACATCATCGAGCAGGCGCTCGAGCAGTTGCCGCCACGGTGTCTCGAGGCGTTCATTCTGCGCGTCGTGCAAGGGCTCCCGTTTGACGAGGTCGGCCAGTCTATGGGCATCAGCGGCCGGATGGCCAAAATATACGTCGCCCGCGCGCTCGCCTATCTGCATGAATCGCTGGAGGACGAGGACGGCGGGAGTGCAGAGCGGTGAAAACCGCTGAACTCCTCTACGACTATGACGAGGGTCGCTGGCTCGAGGCGCTCGACTGGCACGCGGTGCGCTGTGCGTCCGACCCGTTGACTCCAGAGCAGCAGGAAGCGTGGCGCCAGTGGTTGTGTGACGCGGGGAACCGCCGGGTCTATGCGGCCTGCGCGCAACTCTACTGGGACGCGCAAGGGCTCGAGGACACCGACCACAAAGCCGGGGTCAGCGCGGCCGCGCCCCTCTCGCGATTCCGAGCGATCAGGCAGGCCGTGAAGTGGGCGCTGGGCGGCGCACTCCTCGCCGCCTGCGCCGCCAGTACTGTGCTGGTGAGTCCCCGTGCGCGCCCAACGCGCACCCCATCGCCCTCAGGTGAACCCCCAGTGGCCTCCACCGTCTACCGGTCATCTCCGGGCCAGACGCGGCGGATCCGCCTCAGCGATGGATCGACGGTGGTGCTCGGCGCCGCAACGGTTCTCGATGTAGACATTACACCGCAGCGGCGTGCGCTCAATCTGCGGCGCGGCGAGGCATGGTTCAAGGTCATCCACCGCCCACATTGGCCGTTTGTGGTGACCGCAGGTACGGGTCAGATCCGCGATCTCGGCACCGCGTTCGTCGTCGATCGGGAGTCCGGGCGCACCGAAGTGACCGTCACCCAGGGACAGGTCGAAGTATCGCTCTCGGGGATGCACCGTGCACCACAGCTCGGTACGGTGCGACTGAAGCCGATCCGGCTCCACCGCGGCGAGCGGTTCGTGTATGGAACACGCATTCCGTTGGCCATCCGGCACGTCAGTCCCCGCTTGGCCCTCGGATGGACCCGAGGTCACCTGGAATTCGTCGATGAGCCGCTGGGCGTCGTGGCGGAAAACATCAGTCGCTACTCGCAGCAGCCGATTCAGGTGTCGCCGGCGGCGGCCCGCCTTCATCTCACCACACTCGTACTCAGTCATCACATTCCCGCATGGATCAATGGATTGAGTCGGGTCCTGCCGGTTGTCGTCGTTCACACGAATCACGGAATTTGCGTCAGATTACAGACGTCAGTCAGCACGCATAAGACCAACGAATGCCATACGCCGTGAACCTACGTTCACATCGACGTATCAGTATCTGACGTGCGATCAGATCGCCAATAGGATCACGCCTCGATCAGTTCCCTTCCAGATCCATTGTTCGTCTCTTGACCCAAGACAACAATGACGATCGGGGGACTTCATGGTGTTGTGTACTTCGAATCTCGCCTACGGTTGCGCAGGCCGACGTGCGGCGCGCTTCCATCATTTTTTGTCGGCGTCACTCTGCGCACTCCCGCTGCTGCTCGCGGCGCCGGCGTTCGCAGGGGTTCTGGATCACGTCACTGCGTTTCGCATCCAACCGGAACGATTGCGCCAGGCACTGCTCGCTTTCGGGCGGCAGACGCATCTGCAAATCATTTTTCGAGGCACCAATCAGTCCGCTTATAGAGTGTCCGGAGTGTCGGGCCGATACACTGCGCGCGCAGCCCTCGCTCGGCTGCTGCACGGCACGCATCTCACGTATTCCATGACCGACCGGACCCTGGCGATCTACCCCATTGTGACCGGCAAGGCGGACCGCCCGGCCGAATCATCCCGTTCTGCGTCGTCTTCTGGAGTAGTCGGTCCGGCTGGACACACGCCTAAGCGGTCTTCAACGTCGCACCCGCCCTTGACCCCTCCTAGTCTGCAGCAGGTCATCGTCACCGGCAGTCACATCAGCGGCGGTCCTCCGCCGTCTGAGCCCATCATGAGCATCACCGCGCGTCAGATCCGGGAATCAGGGTATCAAAGCGTCGAGCAGCTCATGGCGTCGCTGCCGGAAGATCTGCACTCGATTGGGTCGGAAGTCAATAATCTTCCGGCACAGGACAATGCGGGAAATACCGCGGAGGGTTCCGGCGTGGATCTACTCGGTATGGGATACGACTCGACGCTCGTGCTGGTCAATGGTCACCGACTTGCACCGGCCGGAATCAATGGAGCGTTTACCGATATCTCGGTCATTCCTCTGAGCATGATCAAGCGAATAGATGTGGTAACCGATGGAGCGTCGGCGATCTACGGGTCAGATGCGATTGGCGGAGTGGTTAACTACATCCTGAAGAACAGGCAGGAGGGTGGGGCGACGTCGGTGGAATATGGATCCGTGACCCACGGAAGCCTTAATGACTACCGCGCTTCGCAATCCTATGGAATGAACTGGCAGTCCGGACACGCCTTGATCGCTTACGAATATCACGACGTGACTCCCTTGAACGCGACCGACCGTCCGTACAGCTTCAATTCAGTCCCTGGTCAGCTGACCCCGTCGGTGACGACAAATAGCGTCTATGTGACGGGAAACGAAAGTCTGAGCCGAGACGTCTCTCTCAATGGCTCTGCTTTCTACTCACATCGGCGAGACTCCACGCTGGTCACCGCAGGAATCACATTGGCGGACTACGTCGGGGTCACGCAGTATTCATACTCGCTCGGTACCGACGTGACTCTCCCGCATCAATGGACATTGCGCGCGCATGGATCGTACGGCGGGAACAACTCGCATACAACTTCCACGGAAGGATTTATCGCCGGCGACAATGTGCTCTCGACCGGATCTTTGGTGGGGAGTGGGCCGATATTCAGAATGCCCGGCGGAACCGCCAAAGCCGCAGTCGGGGTGCAATACCGGAGAAACTCGCTGTCTGCGTACTTCACTGGACTCTATGACGAACAGGATATTCATAAGAGTCGTGAGGTCGACTCTGCGTTCGTCGAAGGCGAGTTTCCATTGTTCGGCGCGAAGAACGAAGGGCGGTATGGACAGCGACTGGATGTCGATGTCGCGGCCCGCCTCGATCACTATTCTGATTTTGGGTCTACGACGAATCCGCGGCTTGGAATCGCGTGGCAGCCGGTGCAGGGCATAAAGTTCAGAGGCACCCTGAGCCGATCTTTCAAAGCGCCAAACTTCTATGAACTCTACGGGGGTATCTATACATATCTCGTCAATTCTCCAGAGGCAACATTATCGGCGGGACAAACGACCCCTGCGCTCGTGCGTGTCGGGTCAAATCCAGGGCTTACCGCTGAACGGTCTACTGAGTGGACTGCCGGCGTCGATTTTGATCCTAAAACAGTCAGAGGTCTGCAAGCGCACTTCACCTACTATGATGTGCGATTCACCCAAAAAATTGAGAATGGAATCATTCCCCTCTTGGATTCGCTGGATAACGGAAACCTATATTCAGAATACATCCAGCAAAACCCATCACTTGCAGAGCTTGAACAATACGTCAACGCGTCAAATACCTTTATAAACTTGACGGCGTATCCGGGGTATGGACCATCCAGGCAACTCGCAGAAGCCGCGGCTATCGTCGATGATCGATTTCACAACGTGGGAACGAGTCACACGAGCGGGCTGATCGCAAATCTGGAGTACACCCGAGAGTTCGAAGGATACAGAGTTAACGCAGGCTTCGGTGGTGCATACATTTTTGCGTTTGACAATAGAATTGTGTCAGGAGCTCCATCATTTAGTAGCCTGGGAATATTCGGTAGACCGGTGAATTTCAGGGGACGACTTTCGATCGGCGTTCACCATAGAGCGTGGGGAATCACCGCGTTCACGAACTACGTCAATGGATATGAGGATACATCCGGAACAGTTCCGCTTCCGATTGCGTCATGGACAACGATAGATGTCACTGCGTCGTATCGCCTGTTCAACGGAACGAACCGATGGGGTCGCCCCACGATCGAGTTGTCCTGCATCAACTGTGCGGATCGCGCTCCGCCGGAAGTCTCGCAACTGACGAGCAGTATGCTCGGGTACGACGGGGCGAACGCAAATCCCCTAGGCAGATTCATCAGTGCCGCAGTCTCCGTAAGGTGGTGATCTGATCCACGGGTGTGGAGTGCGCACGGACGCGCGTCCCTGTTCACGACAGAGTGGTCATACAGACCGGGAGTCGCGATCTCGGAACCCATGGCGTGCATCGAGATTGAAACTTGAGTTTCATTGAATTTGCGCGAGTGGCGATTTCGTCAGAGGACCGGAGCCTTGGTACGGCCATACCCTTGATTGATCGCCGTGTCTACAGAAGCCATTGGCGGAGTCGAGCTGGCGTCGGAAGCGGACTCTTCAGGGGACTCAGATTTCCGGTCGAAAATAGCAATGACAATCTGCCGTGAAAGTGCCTATCGCGCTCACGTCGATGCGAGAAAGTGCGTACAACCCTGGAGTCCTCAAATGTCGAAGAACAGAATAGCGGCTCCTGCCAGCGCGGGAGTCACATTCTGCGTCTGTTTGATGGTCATTACCGGTCTTGCAACCATCGTGCGCGCCGAGTCGAGAGATTTCGGGCAATCGTGGGCGGTCATTTCTTATGCGATATCGCCACATGGCGCCAGGTTGGCAGAAGTAGAGCGCAATAGCGCCGAAGCGCATGGAAATGAGCGGATCGTGATCAGGACTCTCAAAGGCGAGGAATTACGCGTCGTCTATAGAGGGGGAGGCATTGGGACCGTACTCTGGCGAAATGCCGGAAGCATTTTATTTTGCAAATATGGGCCCGTGAATGAAATTCAGTGGGCGAATATTCGGACCGGCGCGCGGGGCGTTCTTTTTCGCAGCAGTCACACCTTCGCCATTTCTGCGTACGACCGTATTCGGGGTCTCCTGGCATATTCGTACGCCGTTCCCTGGCGGTGGCGAGGGCGGAATTCCGTTCGCGTTAGAGGCGGAATGACGACACTCGAGCTGATATCGCCGGTCTGGGCTAGATGGCCGGTACTCGAAAGAGTGGGTGCATTCATGTTGGTGCGCCAATCCAATGGATTTCGGACAAAAAAGATTCGTCTTTCACTAAATCGGTTTAAGCTTGCGCCGCAGCTCATTTGGAGGCAAGGGCGGCTTCTGGGGTTGGTATCGTCACTGCGATCTCTACATACAAAAATTTACGATATCGAGTCTGGGCAAAGAATTCATGGGGGTATCCCACTGTTCAGAATTGCTTCGTTTGCTGCGTCTCCTCGTGGTCGAATGGTCTTGATATCGAACCGAATTCATCGTGATGGCACATCCAGGACCCTATGCGGTTGTGTGGGTTCGTTGAAGGCATTTGTTCTTCGTAGACACGACGAGCTCAAGGAAGTTTCGGCCTTGACGTCCGGGCGTTTCATTCGGGATGTGGGTGGCGTGTGGCTATCAGGCAACCACCGGATGTTCATAGACTCTCTTGGGTTTGAGAGGCCTGGAGGCGTGAATCGCTGGCGTTTAGATGAGGTGAATGTAAAAACCGATGCGCTCTTGAGGGTATTCCGCTGGCCGCATGGTGACCTGGGAGGCGGTGGGAATGCGTGTCAGTTGGATTCAGATACGACCGTTGCGGTCTGTGTCGCACAAACGTTGAGAGATCCGCCGAGACTGGTGGAGATCAATCTGACTACGGGGGAGATGAACGACCTGGGAAAGCTGGATCCAAGAGCGCGAAGACTCAATTTTCCATTCAAAACAGTCAGGGTAGCCTCGAGCTTTGGAACGTACAGTACGGGATTTCTCGCGGTTCCGCCGGGGTTGGCGGGACGGCCCGTGCCATTGGCGGTGATGGCATACGGATTCTCCGAGAGCTATTCAAAAGACGCCCAATGGATTACTTCATACCCGGTCGCAAGGCTCGTCCATGCGGGGATTGCAGTGATGCTCGTCAATTGGGCGAACATTGATGAGCGTGGGTTTGGGGACTTCATGGCATCCAGACGTGCTCAGAAAAGTGCGATCTCGACCTTCGCACATGCGATTCCCGCCGCGGAGGCGGCTGGCGTTCATGTGAGTCGAGCGATGGTGATGGGATGGAGTTTTGGTGGCCTGTTTGCGGCCGATGCCATAGAGCGACTGCATCAATATGTGGCCGCGGAAGTGGGAGACCCGGCGGACTACAATGTGACGGAGTTCGCGCTGGGCGGAGCGCTTTGGCGGAGAGAATCAGCCATCTTTTTTGGCGGCGCCCCGGTGGGGAAGAATATTTGGCGCTACCAGTATTTTGACCCGGTGGGGACTGGGAAGCCTGCAAATGGGCCGATATTGCTGGAGTTCGTGAGTAGAAATCCTGATGCGGGGCAGCTGCTTCAAGAATGGAAGGCAACTGGTACGACCGTCGAGGCATTCGCGTATCGGCGAAGCGTTCATTGGTTGAGTGTTCCAGCGGAGGCGAGGATCTCAAGGATGCGTAATTTCTATTGGGCGGAGCTTAACTTGCTCGGACCAAGCGCGGTGTCGCCAGCACTTTTGGATAGTGTGGGACTGTCGGTGCCGAGGCCCACACGTCCTCGGTAGCGGCACGGATGCGGGGCGATCTGCCGCTGGCGACGGTCCGTGGCACGAGGTCACGCAGGAAGGCGTTGACGACGAGCACTAGACCTGGCGTCTTTGAGACGCCGAAAAACATTCGAGCCTGGTGGTCCGAGGACCTGGTGGCCCAGAGTGACGTAGTGCAGCGCGAGGCCGCTTACTGGCGAGCGCAAGGGCGTGACTCGAAGTCCATCACGCTGTGCAAGAGCAGACGGCAGGCGAGTGCGGTGGGGGGTGTGCCTTGAAGTGATTACGTGTCCACTCCATTTCTTGGGGACACGTATCACCCAGTCATGCCGCGTTAGATGCAGGTGCGTTGCCCGGATGCTTGCGGTTCTTGGGCCGAGACCGCACGCGTCCTGACGGCGTCACACGCGATATGCCGTCTAGGTTGTGCGGCCTGTCATGCCTGGGAAATGCATTCAAGGCGAAGCGTTTTCGCCTACGGTGTGCGGCCAGAAGACCATGCTCGCAACCAAATTTCGGCTGCGACGGCAGCACAGAGAGGAAGAATTTGAGTATCTGAAAGAGTGCTCTGGCAGTCCGTAATTGCAGTAATCAGTGATGTGTTGATGAATTCGTGTTTGCGTAGAGTGCCATTAAGACGAACTTCATTCATGAAGGCAACGCTGCGGTAAAGTATGCCGGTGAGGCTGTGGGTCGTCTCGCCCTTCGATTCGCGATGCAGGATGTCGGGTGGCAATGTTTGTGCGAACGCGCGCCGGGCCAGGCCGCGCGTATGGCCACCATGAAGGAGAGAGTACGTGGGAATTCTAAGGCACAATTCTATGAGCGGTTGGGATAGAAGTGGATGACGGGATAGTGAGTCAAGGGAACCTGGAGTGGGGTAATGGCGGTGGAGGACTTCGCCGAGCAATCTTATCTGCTCGCGTTTGCCGGGAGGGGACTCGAGCGCGTGACCCAGCCAAGGATGGTCGGCGGGTGGATTCTCATAAGGTGGTGTGTCGTGGAGTGTCCCTGGTGGGGCGGCGCGATGTGGGCCGATACCTGCGGCATGGCAAATGGCCTTGTAAAGAAGAGATGGAATGCATGTGCCGGTCAGCTTTGAAGAGTCGGTGGCAATAGATAAGGTATTTCGGTTCAGTCCGTAAGCGGCGATAAAGTCGATTATGCCCAATTCTGTTCGGTACGCGATGAAGAGGTGGTCACCTCCCTCACCGGTCCATATAGAATCAAACTTGTACAAAGAGTTAAGTTCAGAGAGGTAGCAGGACTCCACGGGATACAGAAGTGATTGGACGTACGGCTTCGCGCCTATTGGTGCGTCAAGACATGCGTGATCCAATGTATAGCTGGAAAATCTCCATGGGCATTCGATGAGGGGCATGGAGGAGGCCTGGGATGCGAGTCTTGCGTATGGGCGCTCGTCCTCCGCGGGGCCGTCGGCGTATCGGTTAACACAGAGGATGCTGGGGCGTGGGGTGCTGCGGGTGAGCAATGCGAGAATCAGGGAAGAGTCGAATCCGCCGGATAGTTGATGAACGATCGCTTCATGGGTGCGCGCCCATGCGTGGATGCATGAGCGAGTCGTCTCGCGGAGTTCTTCGGTAATCGACGCTAGTGAAGTTCCGGCAGTTTTCGACGCAAAGGTCGCAGGATTCCAGGCCAGGTCCGCAACGGGTTCTTGTTCCTCCCTGGTGAGAGTCTCCCCGGCAAGGAGTTCTCGGACGCCAAGCAGGCCAGTGTCTCGTGCCGGCCTTTGGGAGTCTTGCAGAAAGGCCGACAAATAATGCCAGTTGATGCGAGCCGGTGCGAGTGGGCATTCGCGGCTCCAGTTCGAGCGAGAGTAGAAGTTGCGCGCATCGGAGGTCACCAAGGTGACGCCACGTATGCTGGTGTAATAGCAGGGAAGGGAACCGGAGCAGTCACGGAGTACGCACCAGTGGCCGGAGGTCGGTTGTGAGTGCAGCGCAATGAATCCGCCCCAATATTCTCGCGTCAGGGTACGGGCAAGCTTCCTTGGGGAGGTGTCGAGAGAATAGTCATTCGCCAGTTCTTCGGCCGTCAAATGGCGATTTGAACTGCGGGAAAATATTGTTCCGAAGATGACGCCTGTGTTGTTCGGGAGGATATATGTTCGCAAGCAACGGCTGGCAATTGGCTTTCTGTAAACCGCGAGGCCCGGATACTCGATCTGCGTAATCCACGTGGCATGCGAGAATTGTCTTAGGAAGTGAAGCGCATTCTGCGCTTCGACGGAATCGCGGGGGTTCCATAGAAACGCAATATAAGGGAAGTCCATTGCGATGCGTCAGATGGCCAAAATTGGAATAAAGGGGCGAATTCGGTCCAAGCGATCGTTAAGAACGGTGGACTTATGCTGGACCCAGCAGTGTGCGAGGAATGGATCCTCTCTGACACCGAAGAGCCAGTCGGCGTGAATTCGATAGCTGCCAAGAAGCAGCATCAGCGCAAGTGAGTCATATAGACAGAGGTAATCCCGCGGGTACCAGGGTCTGATTTGTAGGAACGTCGTGGTAATGGAGTCGACTTCCCATGGGGGCGGGTCGGATAGGTCGGGCTTAGGGTGTTCCTTTCCTGCACGGATGCGGTCAGCGATCCGCCATAGTGGAGTCTGCCGGAGGGCGAGGCTGGCCCGAAGCATGGCCAGGAGTGCTGGGAGGCTGTGCCTCGATCGCCCGTGGGCTATCGGCGAACGAGCCGGTTGGTGGAGTTCACGGGTTGCGCGGGCGGGAAGTGGCGGCCGTGGTGTGGGGAATGGCGGCGCATTGCACAAGAGTCCTGCTTTGAGGAGTTCTTCAGCCACGTCCGTGGATGATTCGTCCTGCGCACCGGGCAAGTCGGATTCACGGGGCTCCGGGTGCCAGTCCGTGAGTAACGGTGCTAGCCGGTGCACCCGTGCGGCTGTTACCGCGAAATATTGATCACGTTTCAAGTCGAGGAAGATGCAGCGCCGCCCTGTGATGCAGGAAGAGACGTACGGTGCGAATTCGTACATGGTGCGGATTTCGTTCCTTCGGAGTCTCGGGGGAAGGGCGGTGTGCGGCGGACGCCGCACACCGCCGGTTCCCTCAACGCGGATCGAATCCGACGATGACTCCCTGCTCCAACGCGGATCCAGGAGTTCCTTTTGTCTGCGTCGAGACATTGCCCAGGTACTGCATGGTCGTTCTCCTCACTCGTATGAATGAAATGTCCTATCACTCACGGAGTGGCGCCGAATCCGTGGTGACGTGATTACGCAATTCCTCGAACAGTTTTTTGTCAAGAGACGAATTGACGAGTTCGTCCCTGCCATCAACGAGTTCGTCCCAGGGCGACATGTCTCGCACCGCACGCCGTGAAATCACGGGCTTGCCGGTTTGGCGGAAGGCGGGAATTTTTTATTTCGATTATTCAGTCACTTGCGACCCGAGCGGAGTTCTGGTTCGCAAGGAGGGCAGGGAAATTCCGCAGGCTATAGTCGACAGGAATTGACGGCCATGTGTCGGACTCCGGGTTGCTGTACAGGCGTCGCAGGTTGGGAAAAGTTTGGAGAAATTCGGAGGTTACAGATGCGAAGGTTGGGGATCGCGGAGCGGCAGTCTGGGCGAGCGCAGAGTTGATGAGGGCATAAAAAACTAACGGCATGTCGGCGTGTTGCATCGCGTCAAGTGTCGGAGTAACGTATTTTTTTGTGAACTAGGCGGTCGGCGTCTGTCCGTGTCGGCGGCGGGCGTTCGGCGAAGGGGAGATTGTCGGAGTGCGCGCACACGATCGGCCTGAGAATGGACGAGTGAGCAAAAAAGGGGGCGGCATGAGGACCAGGCACGCTCGAGTGGGATCGGAGCATCGTTCTGCGGCGCTGTTGCACGTCATTCTGCGCAGCGGTCTTCCGGGGCCGCTCGTCCGGGATGAGAATGATTGGCGCAAGATGGCACACAGCATCGACTCGATGTTGTTCTGGTGTGGAGGACGGGTATTCGCCTGTCGCTGTGAAGCGGATCGCGTTGAGTTTGCAGTTGAACCCGCACAGGTTCCGATAAGCCGCATGTTCCGTTATGTGACTGTGCCCTATGCGCTGCATTTCAACCGGTCACGCGGCAGTACGGGTCCGGTATTCAAGCGGCTGAGGACATTCCGGATTCGCGATGCGTTTCGAGCCGAAATCGTGCTGTGGCTGCATCGTCCGCTCGCCGGAACGGGTTGGACCGCGGATGCGGCCTACCAGGGGGAGACGGGGCTTCCCTGGGTCGATACTGATACGGTGCTCGAGCAGCTCGGACGCGGGCCGGGTGCGGTGCGCGAATATCGGATGCTCAGAGCGCGGGGCGTCGAGAGCGAGTTGGCGCGGGCATTTGCCTCGCCGAGCGGTGCCACGCCGGGGATCCGGGAGGTGTTCTGTCAGGCGCGTGCGTTGCGCAAGCGGCAGCAACAGGCGCTGCTGCGGTCCGTCATCTGGTTCGTTGCGCGTCATGTCGGGTTTGCGGCCGAGCGGATGGCGGAACGTTCGCGAACCCGGCGCCTGTGCCGGGGGCGGGCTCTGGTCACTTTAGTCGCGGTTCGATGCGGCGTGTCCCTGAAGTCAATCGGTGAGTTGCTGGGGCGGGATGAGAGCACGCTGCAGGGGACTGTTCGGACATTGCGCGCGCGTGATCCGCGGGGGCTGTTGAGTGCGGCGGAGGCAATTCTCGCGGAAGTTCGAGCCCGCTGTGAGGCGGAGTCGGGCGCAGCCGGCGGTGGCACAGATGAATCGGAGCAGAGCGGGACGGAGGGGGACCCCGATGGAGCCGAGAGCGCGGATCCACCCGAGCCTGGGCGGACCAAGGACGGCCGGTGAGCTGGGAATCCCGCTGGCGTCAGTGGCGGGAGGCGGTGAGGCTACTGCACGGCGAGGTGACGCCGTTTGTCGCACTGCGGCTCACGGAGGTCCTGCTGCTGGTGCTGTTCGGGGCCGCGATGAACGCACTGGCGCCTCTGGCGTTGAAGTGGATCATCGACGGGCTGAGTGGACAGGGCCACATCCCGTTCGCGTCGGGTGTGCTCGTCGGACTCTATGCGGCCAGCCAGTGGCTCGGACGTTCGAGCGCGGAACTGCGTGCGCTGAGGTACGCCAGGGCGGAGCGGCGGATGCTGCGAACGCTGAACGAACGGCTGTTCGCGCATGTGCTGTGTCTGCCGTTGCGTTATCACCTCACCCGACAAACCGGCGCGGTCAGCCAGATCATCGAAAACGGGCTCGAAGGGGTTCGGTTGATACTGCATCACTTGGTGTTTACCGTGCTGCCGGTGTGCGCCGAGCTGTTGCTTGCCGCCTACGTGCTTCATCGACTGCACCAACCGGTGTTTCTCGGACTGTTTTGTGGCGCCGCGCTCTGTTACGCGGTGCTGTTCGGCCACTCGGCGCGTCGCATCGGAGACAGTGCGCGCGACGCGGCCGAGACCCGCGTAGCTGCAGGGGCTGTCATGACGGACGGCCTGTTGAATTTCGAGACGGTGAAGGCCTTCGGGGCGGAGCCGCTGGTGACGGGCAAGGCCGGGGAGGCGCTCGCGCGCAGCGAGGCAGCGTGGGTGCAGTTCTATCGGGGTTATGCGCGCAACGGGCTCGCGGTGGCTGTGGTGTTTGCAGTGTTCCTGGCGGCGACGCTGACCTACGCGTTACATGCGGTGCGTGCGGGAACTCTCACGGTCGGCGGATTCGTGCTCGTCAATACCTACATGCTGCAACTGGTGCGGCCGGCGGAGATGCTCGGTTTCGCGGTGCAGGGATTTGCGCAAGGCACTGCGCTGCTCGAGAAGGCGATGGCGCTGCTGGCGGTCGTACCGGAACCGGTGACCGGCGTGTCTCTGCCGGTTGCGCTGACGGGGACGATCGAGTTCGATCGGGTGACGCTGCGCTACGCTTCAGAACGGGCGGCGCTCGAGGCGCTGTGCTTCACAGTCGCGGCGGGGTCGACGCTCGGCATCGTCGGCCAGAGTGGCTCGGGGAAGTCCTCTATCGTGAGGCTGCTGCTGCGGCTGATTGAGCCGGAGCGCGGTGAGATCCGGCTCGGCGGACTCGCGCTGAACAGGATCGCACCGCGCGCGCTGCGCAGTGCAATCGCGGTGGTGCCTCAGGACGTCGTGCTGTTCGATGATTCGATCGAGTTCAACATCGCGGTCGCAAAGCCTCGGGCGAGCCGCGAGGAGGTGCGCCAGGCGGCGCGGATTGCCCAACTCGAGGAGTTCGTGGCTGGGTTGCCGGACGGATACGACACGGTGGTCGGCGAGCGCGGGGTGCGAATCTCGGGCGGTGAGCGCCAAAGGATTGCCATCGCGCGGGCGGCGCTGCGCCGCCCTCTCGTATATGTCCTCGATGAGGCGACGGCGGCACTCGACAGCCGGACCGAGCAGGCGGTCCTGGCCCGCCTGCAGGCGATGGCGGGGTCGGCGACCCTGGTGCTGATCGCTCACCGGCTGGCGAGCGTCATGCACGCCGAGTGCATTCTGGTGCTGCACGACGGACGGGTCGTCGAGTGCGGCCGCCACGAGGCTCTGCTGCAGGTGGGTGGGCGGTATGCGGCATTGTGGGCGGCGCAGCATCCGGGTGCGGCGGCGGCCTGAAGCGGTGCGCCTCGGGAGGCGAACCCCGCAGAGCGCCATTTCTGAACAAAGACGGCAGAAATGTGGCTGCCGGTGGCGCGGCGGGCGTGTTACAGAAGGGCACGACGCAGGGGATGTCCGTGGGTCAGAGGAGGCATATGCGGCACGGCACGGAACATGAGGGAGTGCAGCTGTATTGGCTGGCGCAGCATGTTCACCTTGCGTTGTACGGCAACCATGCGGTGCTGATGGATCTGCGGCGCAACCGCTATCTCGCGGTGCAGCCGGCAGGGCGGCTCGCCGGCTGGATCGGCGCGTGGCCGCTGCCGGCGACTGTGCCGCTCGGCGCTCCGCCAGCGGTGCTGGGCCGGCTGCTGGAACACGGAATGCTGGTGCGCGATCGCGGAGCGGGCCATGGCGCGACGCCTGTCGTGAATGTATTGCCGCAGCGTACCCTGCTCGAATTTGATTTCGATGCACCGCCGCGGCCCAGCGGACGTGACCTGCGGCGCGCCGCGTGGGCCTGTGCAGCGGCGGGGAGCGCCTTAAGACTTCGGCCCATGTCCACGGTGCTGGAGCAGTTCCGCCAGCGCCGGCCTGCGGACCCGCGACCCCAGGGGCAAGTCGATTTCGCGCGTGCGCAGGGACTGGTGCGCCGATTCGTACATGTGCGTCCGTGGTTCTACAGCGCGCGCGGCGCCTGTCTGCTCGATTCCCTGGCGCTCCTGACCTTTCTATCCGCGTACGACCTGCACCCGCATTGGGTCTTTGGCGTGCGGACCGCACCGTTTCATGCTCACTGCTGGGTGCAGGACGGGGAGGTCCTGTTCAACGATGTACCCGATCGTGTGCGTCAGTACTCACCCATCCTCAGGATCTGACCGTGTTCCGCTACCTGGTGTTTGTCTGGAATGATGCGGATGCCGCGGCGCGTGCCCAGGCGCAGATCCTACTCGATGCACCACAGCGGTCCGCCGGGCCGTGGCGGACGGTCAGCCGGGGCGCTGGCTTCGAGGTGCGCTGCGCAGGGGAGTGGAACTCGGGCAATGCCGCCCGACACCTCGCGGGTGGGCGAGGCGTGGTGATCGGGGTGTTGTTCAAGCCTGACGAGGCGGGCGTATCCCGGTCGGCACCGGCGCTCTTCGATGAGCCGGAGAGCCGTTCGATCGTCGCGTCTGAGGGTCGGCGCCTTCTCGGGCGCTACTGGGGCCGCTACGTCGCGGTGCTCTTCGAGCCGGGCGCAGGCAGCATCTGCGTTCTGCGTGATCCCTCCGCGGGGCTGCCGTGTTACACGATGCAGCTTGGAGCGCTGGCGGTCTATTGTGCGTCGATCACCGATGTGTTGCCGATGTGCGGCCGGCGGCTGGGGACGGACTGGGCGTATGTGGCGGCCTGTCTGAGCCTGGTGCGCGAGCACAGCCGGCGCACCGGACTTGAGGGTGTCTCACAGCTGGTCGGCGGTGAGTGCGCCCGGCATCATGGTGATGCGCTTCTGAGGGTCTGTCAGTGGGATCCACTGGAGATTGCCGCAGCGGCGCCCATCGAGGCGAGAGAGGCCGCAGAGATGCTCGGTCGCTGTACCCGGGACGTGGTTCGCGCCTGGGGCATGTGTTATCCGAGCGTTTTGGTATCACTGTCCGGTGGACTGGATTCCTCGATCATTCTCGCGGCGCTCGCGGGCGGGCTGGCGCCCCGGGTGGAGTGTTTTCACTATTATCCGCCGCACACCGATCTGGATGAGCGGTGGTTTGCGCGGCTTGCGGCCGAGTCCGTCGGCCTCGGGCTGATCGAGCGCCTCCGTCCGCTCGGGGTGGATCTGAGGCCGTTGCGCGCGCTTGTCCCGAGTGCGGAGCCAACCAATTACCTGTTCTATCTCGAGCACAGTCGCCGCGAGGCGGCGCTCGCGGCCGAGCGCGGCGCCGCGGCGCTGTTCATCGGATACGGGGGGGACCAACTTTTCTACCAGGAGCGGGCCATGTGGGCGCCGGCAGAGCTGCTGCGCCGGCGGGGGCCGAGTCCGAAGGTACTGCGAGCGCTGCTGGATGCGGCCCGGGTGGATGACCTCTCGGTCTGGCGCGTACTGGGCGTGACGGTGCGCGAGACCCTGGGCATAGCACGTTGGAGTCCGCTGTGTGAGGGCGGGCGCGAACGGCCGTTGCTCGCCCCCGAGGCACTGCGTCAGGCGCTGGAGGCAGCGGCCTGTTTGCATCCGCTTGCGCATCGACATGCTGAGGCGTCGAGTGCCAAGCGCTGGCATGTGCATCAGGTGCTCGCGCCGTTCGACGCATACGATCCCTTCGCCGCGCCCGGCGATGCGGACCGGATTGCGCCGCTGTTGTCGCAGCCGTTGATCGAGGTGTGTCTGCGGATCGCGCCCGCCATCCACACGGCCGGTGGTTGGGGACGGGCGCTCGCGCGGCGCGCATTCCACGATGCGCTGCCCGCGCCGATCCGCAATCGGCGCGACAAGGGCGGCATCGAGGCGCACGCGCGCATGACCGTGGAGCGCAACCGACCGCTGTTGCGCGCCTTGCTGCTCCAGGGCGAACTGGTGGGTGCTGGGCTGCTTCGACGCGCGCCGCTGGAGCGGGCGCTCGGCGGCGGGGCGCAGATTAAGACTCAGTCCGGAGAATTGCTCGAGTACGCCAGCATGGAAGCGTGGCTGCAGTGTTGGCGACGACAAGGCTCGTCATGAGTGGCCAACATGTGGCACACTGCCGTGCAGGCAGCAGGGACCATGGACTATAACCAGCAAGCCTCCAGAGAGGGGACACAGGAGCGTGACGCGGCGCGGGGAGTGCGCCGGGCTGCGTTGATTGCGCTGGCATTGGTCCCGCTGGCGGCACCGGCTTGGGCCGAGGGGCCGGTTACGCAATTCAAGCTTCCCGCCGAGCCATTGCCCCAGGCCGTCATCGATTTCTACCGCCAGTCGGGCGTGCAGGCGATTTACGCCGCAACGCCTCAGGTGCAGCGGCTCAAGACCCAGCCCGTCACGGGGCGCATGGACAGTTCCGCTGCGCTGAAGCGCATGCTGGCGGGCACCGGACTGACGTTCTTCTTCGACACCCCCAGCTCGGTGATCATCCGCCCGGTTGCCCGGGGGGACGGCGCAGTGGCGCGACCGAAAGCGGTGCCGGTGGCCGTGGCGCTCAAGAATCCGCAGCCGGATTTAAAGCCGGCTGACCTGCGTCCCGTTGAAGTCACCGGGAGTCTGATCAGCGGTGTGCGCTCGGCCATTGCACCGCTGGTGTATCTGCGCCGCGCGGATCTTGATCGCGCTGCCTATCCGAACGTGCAGCAGGCCTTGTACGCGCTGCCATTGGTGTCGTTGGACGGGCCGCGCGAGGACCTCGGCGTCGACAACAACGGTCAGTACGGCGCTGCGATCAATCTGCGCGGGCTGGGCACCGGCGCGACGCTCGTGCTCGTGAATGGACACCGGCAGCCGTTTGGGGGCCTCACCGGGGACTTCGTGGACGTTTCCACCATACCCTGGAGCGCGGTGCGACGGATCGAGGTGCTGCCCGATGGTGCCTCGGCGCTATACGGTGCCGATGCGGTCGCAGGCGTCGTCAACATCATCATGCGTGACAATTTCACCGGGGCGAAGTCCGAGGTGCGCTACGGGACGGCGGTCGGTGGCCGCGCCGAATGGATGGCGGCACAGCTGTTCGGGACACGCTGGAGCAGCGGACACGCCATGATGGACTATGAGTACTCGGATGCCACTCCGCTCGCGGCTGCGGCCCGCCCTTATGCGGCCAACGCGAATAAAACGCCCTACGGCGGCGCTAACTACGACACGTATTATTCCAATCCAGGGAATGTTCTGGATCCGTTCACGCTGCAGCCGAGCTACGGCATCACCGCTGCCGGTCTGAGCCGCAACGTCAACCTGCAAAATCCCTTCACCGCGGCGCAGATTTTTCCCGACCGTATGGCACAGGAATTCTACGGTTCGGTGAGCCAACGCATCGGCTCGAATATCGAGCTGTTCGCGCAAGGCCGTTACACGGAGCGCAATACCACCCTCAGCACCCGTCCCAATGCGACCGTGCTGCAGGTGCCGGCGAGCAATCCGTACTACGTCAATCCGTTCGCGGGTGTGCCTTATACGCTCGTGGCCTACAACTTCCTGCCGCTACTCGGACCGACGCGATTTGGCAGCAACACCCTGGTCTATAGCGGTACCGCGGGGGCGACCTTTCGTCTGGGCCACCGCTGGCGGATGACCGTGAGTGAGTCCGGTGGCAAGCAGATCCTCTCGCTCAATCAGTACGGAGTGGTCAATCCGGCTGCGGTCGCCGGCTTGCTGCAGAGCGCCAATCCAGCCGTCGTCTTTAATCCCTTCGCAGCCAACCCGTCGACGAACGTCGCGGCAGCGGCGAGTATTGCCCAGACATACTTCGAGCACTCGGCTGCCGGCATCCAGTCGAGCGATGTCGTGGCCAGCGGCCCGCTGATGCGGCTGCCAGCGGGCCGGGTGAAGCTGGCCGTGGGCTTTGAGCGGCGCACCGAGACGCTGGAGATCGCGCAACCGGCCGCGCAGAACCTGCAGAATACGCCCCTGGTGCAGTCGTTCGGCCGGCGTGTCGAGTCCGTGTTCTCGCAGCTGCACGTGCCGTTGCTCGGTTCGCCAGTCAATCGGGCGCTGACACCGCGGTTGGCGCTCGATCTGGCGGGGCGCTATGACGACTACAGCGATTTCGGCGGTACGTTCAATCCCACCGCCCGCCTGCAGTGGACCGCGAGTCAGTGGCTGAAGCTGCACGCGAGTTGGGGGCAGTCATACCGTGCTCCGAAGCTCGCGGATTTGTACGACACCTCTCAGAACATCGCCGGCCTGGTGTCGCTGGTCGACCCAAGCTCCCCGAGCGGTCGGTCGTTGGTGCTTGCCGAGCAGGGGTCGAACCCGGCGCTGCGCGAGGAGACTGCACGGACCTGGACGGCCGGTATCGACCTCTCGCCGTGGCGCCGTGCACAGATCTCCGTCACTTACTACAGTATCAACTACCGCAATCGCATCGAACAGCCGGCCGCCGATGACCCGTTCGGTATTCTTCAGCACCAAGCCGAGTGGTCCGCGGTCATCAACCGCAACCCGACGCGCGCGCAGATCGCTGCGATATGCGACAGCTCGCAGTTCTTCGGTTCGGCCGAGTCCTGTCTGGTCAGTCAGCCGGTGGCGATTGTCGATCTGCGACTGGCGAATCTCGCCACCACCCGCACCCGGGGGTTGGACATCGAAGCCCAACAGCACATCTGGACTCGCTGGGGACATTTCCAAGTACAGGTGCGCGGGGAGGACGTGCTGTCGTTCACGCAGTCCGTGACGCCGAACTCGCCGGCGGTCAGTATCCTTGACACGGTGGGCAATCCGCTCGCGGTGCGCTTGCAGGGCACCCTCACCTGGAGCCGGCACGGAGTCGCAGCGTCCGGATGGGGCGGGGCGTTGATCGTGAACTACACCGGGGCGTACCACAATCCGGGCAGCACGCTGATGCCGGACGTGCCACAGTGGACCACGTTCGATGCCGATGCCCGCTACCGACTGCAGTCAACGGACCTGGGGCCGACGACCGTGACGCTCAACGGGGTGAACCTGTTCAACCAAGCCCCGCCGTTCGTCGACAGCCTCTACGGCTACGACGTCGCCAATGTGCAGGCGCTCGGCCGCGTGCTCAGCCTGCAGGTCACGCAGCGCTGGTAGGTCGCCGGCCGCCTCAGGCGTATTGCCAGCCCATGCCGGTGTCGTACTTGGCGCCGAGCAGTCCGCCCTGGGTTGCCGACACCGGTTCGAGCTCGATGAGTTCCGAGGGCTCTTCGGTCGCGGCTGCCTCGGCGCCAGGACTGATCTCGGGTGTCTCGGGGGTTGGGGTGCTCATGACGTGGCTCCTGTTCATTAGAGTGAAGAAGCTGGACGCAGAGAGAGTGCCCCTCGCGGGCAACTGAGGACGGCCCATCTTAGCCAGAGGGGGGGGCTGCGGAAAATCTTTTTTACGCAAGGAGGGGGGGGATGCCCTCCCGATGCATCTTAAATACCAAGGAACAGGGAATGGACAAACGATTCGGTGAGATCAGGCGGTTCCCGCGATCGGCGGGAACGGAGTTCTTCGAGCAGCTGTGCCGGGCTCACGAGGCGCAGCTTTTGGCCTATCTCACGCAAATGCTCGGCCGCGCAGACCTGGCGCGCGAGGTGGCGCAGGACACCTACGAGCAGATGCACCGGATCTACCGGCCGGATCAGGTGCTCTTTCCGCGCGCCATGCTGTTCAAAGTGGCGACGAATTTCGCCCTCATGCACCTGCGGCGGCGTCGGCTCGAGAGCGCCGTGCTGGCGGGACCGGGAGGAATGGAAGCGGTGGCCGATGAGGCGGGCGGGCCGGACCGGCAGGTGATGGCCGAGCAGATCGCGCAGCGCCTCGCTGCCGTGATCGGGAATCTCAGCCCACCGCTGCGGGCGGTGTTCGTGCTGGCGCACGTGCAGGGCAGGTCGCGCAAGGAGATTGCCGGGCAGCTCGGGGTCTCCGAGCGGCGAGTGGACAAACGCATGACGCGGGCATTGAAGCAGTGTCGGATGCAGTTGTCATCGCAAGGCATTGATCTGACGGAGGTCGATTGAAACTCGGCGCACTCCTCGAACGGCGGCGACAGCGGCGCGCGCGGGCTCAGGCGGCGGCGTGGCTGACGCGCATGGGGCGCGGCTTGACGCCGGGCCGTCAGCGGGCACTCGAACACTGGCTGTCCAGCTCGATGAATGCCAAGGAGTTCAGTGAGCTGCGCTCGATTCTAGATGTTGCAGCGGAGCTCAAGGGGCCGATGCGCACCGCACTCATCGCCACGGTGCCCGAGCCGCCACGCCGCGCGCCGCTCGGTCGCGGCACGCGCTGGCTGGCTGCGGCATCCACCGCGCTCGTGGTGGCCGCCTCGAGCGCCGGCATGCTGTGGCTGTGGACCGCCGGGTACCTGCCGCGGACGTATCAGACCGGCGTCGGGCAGATGCACAGCGTCGTGTTGCCCGACGGCAGCGTCGCGTACCTCAATACCAATACCGAGCTGCGCTGGGTGGGCAGCCCGGACAACCGTCGCGTGCGGCTGTTGCGCGGAGAGGCGTTCTTCGAGGTCGTACACGATCCGACGCGCCCGTTCCGGATCCTGCTCGCGCACAGTGAGGTTCAGGTGCTCGGCACGCGATTCGACGTCTATCGCAAGCGCAACGGCGAAGTGCTCGTGACGGTCGTGAGCGGCACGGTCTCGGTGGAGGGACTGGGTGCAGGTGAGGGCGATCAGCCCTCGTGGATGCGCCGGCTCACCGCCAACGAGCAGATCGAGTACTCCACGGTGGGTCTGGTCGCCGATGTGCACCCGGCCAGTGCTCTGAACGCCATTCGCTGGCGGCAGGGAATCATCGAGACGCACGGCGAGCCGTTGTCGAAATTTGTCAGTGATCTCAGCCGTTACACGGCGCAGCGCATCGTCATCGCCGACCCGCGCGCTGCGCAGATGCAGATTGGTGGAGCGTTCAGCGTCCGCAACGTGGACGCCACGCTCGAACGCATTGCCCGGATCGAGCCCCTTACCGTCACTCACCGGGACGGGCAGCTCATTCTGGGCTATCGATCCACACCTCAGCGGTCGAGGGGTGTTCCCCGCTGAGCGGTGCGGATCGGGTTTTCTTTGGACCACTAACACCTACAGAGGACAAGCAGATGCTCATTCTTACCAGGCGAGTCGGCGAAACCGTGATGATCGGGGATGAGGTGACCATCACCGTGCTCGGAGTCAAAGGCAATCAGGTTCGCATCGGGATCAATGCCCCGAAGCACGTCGCGGTGCACCGCGAGGAGATCTACGAGCGCATCAAGCGCGAGCAGCGCGCCGTGACCGGCAATGGGGGGGAGTCCGCGTCCATGCAGAGTTTTGCGCCGCCGAACGCCTGAGTCGCCGCCGGCCGCGGGTGCGAGTCCCGCGGACGCAAGCGGCGCGGCCCGACACGTCTGCGCACGGGCTGCCGCGGCGCTCTCGGCGCGGCAGCCCCGGCGGCACGAGTGCCTCACACGTGCAACGCTGGGTCGGGAGTGCTAGACTTTGTTGACATAAGTAAAATCAATAGGTCTGCCGCCGGTCCGCATGCGCTACCAGCAATCTAGGGATGAGAGCGCCGAGATTCTCCGGCGGGCCCTGCAGTTGATGTCGCCGCACGAGGCAGGCTATCACCCGTTGAGTTACACGGTGTGGTACGAGCATGCTGGCGACCTCAATCCCACGCTCTCGCAGGATCTCGACAAGCTGATCGGCTCCGTCGGGGTGCTCTCCGATAGCGAAATCTGCCGGCTACATGCGCTGCACATCGCCGCGCGCGACGTCGAGATGTTCGAACTGGCGCAGCGCGAGCTGCGCGAGCTGATCGGGCGCACCGAGCAGGACACCGCGGCGGCCGAGGGGACGCTGCAGACCTTCACCGAGACGCTCGCGCACACCACGGAGCGGCTGGCCGAACCCGATCCGCAGCGCGTGCGCACGCTGCTGCGCGACCTGCTGGCGCAGGCCACGCAGGTGCAGTCCACGCTGCGCGTGCTGCACGCGCAGCTCGCCAAGCAGCGCGAGGAGGTCGCCGGGGTCATGGAGCGGCTCGAGCGGGCCCAGACCGAGCCGCTGCGCGATCCGCTCACGGGCCTGGTGAACCTCGCGGGCTTTCGCCGCGCGTTCGACGGACAGGACGACCCGGCGGATTTCTCCCAGGTGGTGCTGCTCGCCGTCGACATCGATTACTTCAAACGCATCAACGACACCCACGGCCACGTGATCGGCGACAAGGTGTTGGTGAAGGTGGCGAAGATCCTGCGCGAGCAGCTCGCGGCGGAGGATGTGGCGGCACGCATCGGCGGGGACGAATTCGTGGTGCTGCTGCGCGGCAAGACCCTCAGTGCCGCCGCGGCGCTCGCCGAGGCGATCCGCTCCGCGGCCCAGCGCAGCCTGATCGTGCATCCCGACGGGGCGCAGTTCGCCGGCGAAGTGACGCTGTCGATCGGCGTGGCGAGCGGCCGTGAGGGCGATTCGCTCGAGACGCTGCGCCATCGCGCCGATGCGGCGCTCTATGATGCCAAGGCGGCCGGTCGCAATCGCGTCTCGGTGGCCTCAGAAGTCGAAATCCGCGCCCGCTGAGCGCGCTCAGCACTCCGTCACGTTCACGGCGAGACCGCCCTGGGAGGTCTCCTTGTAGATCGTCGACATGTCCTCGCCCGTCTGGCGCATGGTGAGGATGACGTGATCGAGGGAGACCTTGTGGCTGCCATCGCCGCGCATGGCGAGCCGCGCGGCGTTGATGGCCTTCACCGCGCCCATGGCGTTGCGCTCGATACACGGAATCTGCACCAGGCCGCCGACCGGATCGCAGGTGAGTCCGAGGTTGTGCTCCATGCCGATTTCCGCGGCGTTCTCGCACTGCTCGTTGCTGCCCTGCAGTGCCGCCACGAGACCCGCGGCGGCCATCGAGCAGGCCACCCCCACCTCGCCCTGGCAGCCCATCTCGGCGCCGGAGATCGAGGCATTCTGTTTATAGAGCATGCCGATCGCCGCCGCGGTGAGCATAAAGCGCATCACCCCATCGTCGCAGGCGCCGGGTTCGAAGCGGCGGTAGTAGTGCAGCACCGCCGGCACGATGCCCGCCGCGCCGTTGGTCGGGGCGGTGACCACCCGGCCGCCGGCGGCGTTCTCCTCGTTCACCGCGAGTGCGAAGGCATCGACCCAGTCGAGCGTCTCGAGCGGCCGCGTGCCCCCGCTCTCGGTGAGCTGGCGGTAGAGCTTCGGGGCCCGCCGGCGCACCTTCAGCGACCCGGGCAGTACCCCGTTCTGGCGAAAGCCGCGCGTCACGCAGGCCTGCATCACCGCCCAGATCCTCATCACCCCGGCGCGCACGTCGGCCTCGCTCGCCCAGGCGCGCTCGTTGGCGAGCACCAGCTCGAAGATCTCCAGTCCGTGCTCGCGGCACAGCGCGAGCAGCTCCCGGCCGCTCGAGAACGGGTAGGGGGCGGCGGCCCGTGCGCTCGCCTCGCGCGCCTGATCCTCACCGGCGCGCACGATGAACCCACCGCCGATCGAGTAGTACTCCTGCTCATACTGCCCGCCGCCGGCGAGCGCAGCGGTGCAGCGCATGCCGTTGGGATGTTCAGGCAGCCGCTCGGCACGCAACAGCAGCAGATGGCGCGCGGGATTGAATTCCACGGTCTGGCGGCCCAGCAGTGCGATCCGTCCGCTCGCAGCGATGGCCGCGAGGGTCGGGGCGATACCATCGGGATCGACCGTCTCGGGCTCCGCGCCCGTCAGGCCCATCATCACGGCCCGGTCCGTGCCGTGCCCGAGCCCGGTGAGCGCGAGCGATCCGTACAGGCGCACGGTCACCGACTCGACCGAGGCGAGTTGCCCGGAGCGCTCGAGCTCGAGCAGGAACTCGCGTGCCGCGCGCATCGGTCCCATGGTGTGTGAGCTCGACGGCCCGATGCCGATCTTAAAGACGTCAAAAACGCTGAGCGACATGCAGTGAACCTCTTCAGGCGCAGGTTCAAACCCGCGCCGCTGTGTGGACTTTCGGCTCCGGCTTCGTCCCCGGGGGCGATTCAGTCGCGCCCGCGCAGCCGGCGCAGCTCGCGCCGGGCATGCTTGTCGGGCCGCTCCTCGGGCCGGGGCGCGAATGCTGCGGCGAGGCGCGAGCGCTCGGCGAATGCCGCCCGGCGCGCCTGGCTCGCCTCGCTTTCCAGGTAGCAGTGCGCGGTCTGGGCGGCTGGCCCGCGCCGCTCGGGGATGGCCTGCACCGTGCAGTCGAACTCCACCGCCCCGCGCATGAAACGCACCACATCACCGGGCCGCACCGCATGCGAGGCCTTCACGCGTGCCCCGTTGACGTGCACGCGGCCCCCGCTGACGGCCTCGGTGGCTAGCGAGCGCGACTTGAACAGACGCACCCCGAACAGCCACCGGTCCACGCGCGCAGTGCCCCCGCCTGAGCCGATCGCCGGATCCTTCATGGGCCGCTATGGTAGCGGCCGGCGCGTCGGGCGGGCGCATTTCCGGTGCGCTGGGCGGTGCGGAACACCTTGACGGAAAAGACCTTCACGGCGGCAACGCTTCAGCGTACAATGCGCTTCCCGGCGGGCCTCGGCCGCGGGATTCGGAGCGGCTGCGCCCTCGGGACGAGTGCTCCGACAGCGTGATCACGATAAAGCCCCCCGAGGGGCTTTTTGTTTTTGGGTGGCCGGCACGCGCCGCAGTGCGCGCGGCGCATACGGGGGTGCGCCGCCGCGTGGCGCGCACCGAGGGGAGTGCGGCGACCGCAGTGCGGTGGCCGGGCGGGCCGGGTGGCCCGTTTTGTTTATGGGCGTCTCGGTGGTGAGGGAAGGATCGATGGCGGCGACATTGAGAGAGCGGCTGATCACCCTCATTGAACCCCTGGCAGGGCGGCTCGGCTATGAGCTGGTGGACGTGGAATACAGCGCCGGGCGCTCCAGCGCCACGGTGCGGCTGTTCATTGACCAGCCCGAAGGGGTCGGCATCGAGGATTGCGAGCGCGTCAGCCGCGAGGTCTCGGCGCTGCTCGATGTCGAGGATCCGATTCCGACGGCCTACACGCTGGAGGTGTCCTCGCCTGGCTTTGACCGGGTGCTGCGCACGCGGGCGCATTTTGAGCGTTTCGCCGGGGCGCGGGTGTTCGTCGAGCTCGCCGCGCCGCGCGAGGGGCGTCGCCGCTACACCGGCACGCTGTGCGCGGCCGGGGAGTCGGGCATCGAGCTGGAGGTCGATGGGCAGAGGGTGACGGTGGGTTACGGCGAGATGGCCAAGGCGAGACTGGCCGGTTGAGTTGCGTGCGCCGCAGGCGACAGTTGCAGAGGTAATCAGTAGTGAACAAGGAAATCCTGATGGTTGTCGATGCCGTCTCGAACGAGAAGGGCGTCGACAAAGAAGTGATTTTCGAGGCGCTCGAGGCCGCGCTTGCCGCCGCCACGCGCCGCAAGCACGGCGAGGAGTGGGACGTGCGCGTCGCCATCGACCGGCGCAGTGGCGATTACGAGACGTTCCGGCGCTGGAAAGTGTTCGCCGATGAGTCCACCGAGTTGCAGGCCCCGGAGCGCGAACTGCGCCTGGAGGATGCGCTTGACATGAATCCGGGCGCGACGGTCGACACGTACGTCGAGGAGCCGATCGAGTCGGTCACCTTCGGGCGCATCGCCGCCCAGCAGGCCAAGCAGGTCATCGTGCAGAAGGTGCGCGAGGCCGAGCGCCAGCAGGTGGTCGATGCCTACCGCGATCGCGTCGGCACGCTGGTCAGCGGGGTGGTCAAGCGCGTCGATCGCAACGGTATTTTCATCGACCTCGGCTCGAACGCCGAGGGGTTCGTGCCGCGCACCGACATGATCCCGCGCGAGCAGGTCAAGGCGCAGGACCGCATCAAGGCGTTCCTGCGTGAGGTCCGCTCGGAGCTGCGTGGCCCGCAGCTGTTCCTCAGCCGCACCGCCCCGGAGTTCCTGATCGAGCTGTTCAAGCTTGAAGTGCCCGAGGTCGGGCAGGGGTTGATCCAGATCCTCGGGGCGGCCCGCGATGCGGGCGTGCGCGCCAAGATCGCCGTGCGCAGCAACGATCCGCGCATCGATCCGGTGGGCGCCTGCGTCGGCATGCGCGGCTCGCGCGTCCAGGCCGTCTCGAACGAGATCGCCGGGGAGCGCGTCGACATCATTCCGTTCGACGAGAACCCGGCGCAGTTCGTGATCAACGCCATGTCGCCGGCCGAAGTGCTCTCGATCGTGGTCGATGAGGACTCGCACAGCATGGATATCGCGGTGGCCGAGGACAAGCTGTCCCAGGCCATCGGCCGCGGCGGGCAGAACATCCGCTTGGCCAGCCAGCTGAGCGGCTGGGAGCTCAATGTGATGACCGAGTCGGACGCCGAGGCGAAGAGCGACTCGGAGTCAAAGACGCTGGTGCAGTTGTTCATGAAACAGCTCGACGTCGATGAGGACGTCGCGACCATCCTGGCCCAGGAGGGATTCTCGACCATCGAGGAGATCGCCTACGTGCCGCAGGGTGAGCTCGCCGGCATCGCGGAGTTTGATGAGCAGATCGTCAAGGAGCTGCGCAACCGCGCCCGCGACGTGCTGCTCACCCAGGCGATCGCGAGCGAGGAATCCTTGGAGCAGGCGATGCCGGCTGACGATCTGCTGCGGCTGCAGGGCATGAGCCCGGACCTGGCGCTGGCGCTGGCGCGCCGCGGCGTGCGCACGCGCGAGGAACTCGCCGAGCAGTCGATCGACGATTTGAACGATATCGAGGGCATGACGCCGGAAGAGGCGGGCAAGCTCATCATGACTGCGCGGGCTCACTGGTTCGCGCCCGGTCAATGACCGGGGGAGTGCAAGACGTATGGCGGAAGTGACCGTAGCCCAATTTGCCGAGGTCCTGAAGGTGCCGGTGGACCGGCTGCTCGTGCAACTCGATCAGGCCGGCATCCAAGTGAACGGGCCGGACGATCACATCAGCGACGATGCGAAGCTCGAGCTGCTGACGCATCTGCGCCGCAGTCACGGCGAGACCGAGCAGAACAGTGATGCGGCGCCGCGGCGCATCACGCTGCGACGCAAGACGCAAAGTGAGCTGAAGTTGGCGAGTGTCCAGGGACGCGCGCGCACCGTGAACGTGGAGGTGCGCACCAAGCGCACCTACATCAAGCGCGACGTGCTCCAGGAACAGGCGCGCAAGCAACACGATGAGGTCGAGCAGAAGCGCCGCGAGGCCGAGGAGGCCGAGCGTCTGGAGCAGGAGCGTCTGGAGCAGGAGCGGCGCGAACACGAGCGGCTTGAGGCGGAGAACCGCCGCCGCATCGAGGAAGAGGAAGCAGCCCGCAAGCGGGCCCTGGACGAGGCCCGGCGCGAAGCCGAGCAGCGCGCCGAGGCCGATGCGCAGCGCGAGCGCGACCGCGAGCGCGAGGAGCGCGAGCGGCACAGCCGCGAGGCGGCCCGCGTGAACGAGCCGGCGCCGGTCCCGGTGGCCGCGCCGCCGGCACCGCCGAAGGCGAAGGACATGCCCCCGGCCCGACCGGCTGGTGGCCATCGGCCGCCGGCTGCGGCCGACGACAAACACACCCGCTACGGGCGTGAGGAGCTGCATGTCGCCTCCGATGTCAGCTCACGAATCAAGAAGCGCCGGCCGCTGAAGTCGCGCACCGTGCGCGGGGCGGGCGAGGCGCGCCACGGGTTCGAGCGGCCGACCGCCCCGGTGGTGCGCGAGGTGACCGTGCCGGAGACCATCACCGTGGCGGAACTGGCGCAGAAGCTCGCCGTGAAGGCGCCGGCGCTGATCAAGACGCTGATGAACCTCGGCATCATGGCGACGATCAACCAGCCGCTCGACCAGGACACCGCGGTGCTCGTGGTGGAGGAGATGGGCCATACCGCCAAGCCGATGCAGGAGGCGCAGATCGAGGCGGACCTGCAGGGCGCGGGCGTCGCGCAGACCGACCTCGAGGCGCGTCCGCCGGTGGTCACCGTCATGGGTCACGTCGATCACGGCAAGACCTCACTGCTCGATTACATCCGTCGCGCCAAGGTAGCTGCGGGCGAGGCCGGCGGCATCACCCAGCACGTCGGGGCGTATCACGTCGAGACACCCAAGGGCGTCATCACCTTCATCGACACGCCGGGCCACGCCGCCTTCACGGCGATGCGCGCGCGGGGTGCGAAGGCCACCGACGTGGTCATTCTGGTGGTGGCCGCCGATGACGGCGTGATGCCCCAGACCCTCGAGGCGATCCAACATGCCCGCGCCGCGGGCGTGCCGATCGTCGTGGCGGTGAACAAGATCGATAAGAACGGCGCCGATCCGGACCGCGTGCGCCACGAGTTGTCCAAGCAGGAGGTGATCCCCGAGGAGTGGGGCGGACAGAACATGTTCGTCAACGTCTCGGCGCACACCGGCGAGGGCATCGATGCGCTGCTCGAGGCGGTGCTGCTGCAGGCCGAGGTGCTGGAGCTGCGGGCGTCGCGCACCGGACTGGCCAGTGGCGTGGTCATCGAGTCGAGCGTCGAGAAGGGCCGCGGTGCGGTGGCCACGGTGCTGGTGAAGAAAGGCACGTTGCGCCTCGGCGATCCGATCATCGCCGGCACGGAGTTTGGCCGCGTGCGCGCGTTGTTCGACGAGACCGGCAAGGCCGTCGAGGACGCCCCGCCGTCGATGCCGGTGGTGGTGCTCGGCCTCTCCGGGGCACCGAACGCCGGGGAGGAGATCCTGGTGCTCGAGAGCGAGCGCAAGGCGCGCGAAGTGGCAACCTACCGCCAGAGCAAGTCACGCGACGTGAAGCTTGCGCGCCAGGCGACCCGCAGCGAGGACGTGTTCTCGCAGCTCGGGGAGGGCAAGGCCGGCTCCGTGGCGGTGGTGATCAAGGGGGATGTGCAGGGCAGCGTCGAGGCGCTGCGCGAGTCGCTGGAGAAGCTCTCCACGACCGAAGTGCAGGTCAAGCTGATCGCCTGCGGCATCGGCGGGATCACCGTCTCGGACGTGCAACTCGCGGCGGCCTCCAAGGCGCTGATCATCGGCTTTAACGTGCGAGCCGATTCCGGGGCGCGCGATGCGATGAAGGAAACCGGCGTCGAGGTGCGCTACTACAGCATCATCTACGAAGTCATCGACGATGTGCGCCAGATGATGACCGGTCTGCTGCAGCCGGAGATCAAGGAGCAGATCGTGGGTGTGGCGCAGGTGCGCGACGTGTTCCGCTCCAGCAAGTTCGGCGTGGTGGCCGGCTGTCTGGTGATCGAGGGCGCGGTCAAGCGCAACAACCCGATCCGTGTGCTGCGCGACAACGTGGTGATCTTCGAAGGGGCGCTGGAGTCGCTGCGCCGCTTCAAGGACGATGTCGGTGAGGTGCGGGCCGGCACCGAGTGCGGTATCGGCGTGAAGAACTATCAGGACGTGCGCGTCGGCGATCAGATCGAGTGCTTCGCGCGCGTCGAGGTGGCTCGGACGCTGTAATGAGCTCGGCCAGTCCCAGAGTCCGCAGAATCGAGTCGCAGCTGCAGCGCGTGCTGGCCGAGCTGATCGCGCGCGAGGTCAAGGACCCGCGCGTCGGCAGTGTCACGGTCACCGCGGTGCGGCTGCTGCCCGACATGAGCGTGGCGCGCATCTACGTCGCGCCGTTCGCCTCGCAGCACCCGCCCGAGGAGGTGCTGCGCGGGCTGACGCACGCCGGAGGTTTTTTGCGCGGCCAGGCCGGGCGCGAGCTCGGCCTGCGTCATGCCCCGCGGCTGGAGTTTCTGCTCGATGACACCGCCGAGAGGGCCGCGCAGCTGAGCGGGCTGATCGATCGGGCGCGCGCCGAAGACCAGGCCAAGCACTGAGCCGATGCCCAGCGGGATCGTGCTCCTCGACAAGCCCTTGGGGCTCTCGTCGAACGCCGCGCTGCAGCGCGTGCGGCGGCTCTATGGAGCGGCCAAGGCCGGTCATGCCGGCAGTCTCGATCCGCTCGCCACCGGGATGCTGCCGATCTGCCTCGACGAGGCGACCAAGATCGCCGGGGAGATCCTCTCGAGCCGCAAGCGCTACCGCTTCGCCATCGCCCTCGGGGCGCGCACGGCCACCGGCGATGTGGAAGGCGAGGTCATCGAGCGAGCGGCGGTGCCGCCGCTTGACCCCGGGACGCTCGAGGCGGCGCTCGCGGGGCTGCGCGGGGCGCAGCTGCAGGTCCCGCCGATGTACTCGGCGCTGAAGCGCGACGGCCGGCCGCTGTACGAGCTCGCCCGCGCCGGAGTGTCCGTTGAGCGCGCGGCGCGCCCCATCGAGATCTACGCCCTGACGCTGCTGCAGGCGCAGGCGCAGCGGCTGGAGCTGACCGTGGAGTGCGCCAAGGGCACCTATGTGCGCGTGCTCGCCGAGGATATCGCCCGCGCCCTGGGCACCTGCGGCCATGTGGTGCTGCTGCGGCGCGAGTGGGTGGCACCCTTCGAGTGCGAGCCGATGCAGACGCTCGAGGCTCTTGAGACGACAGGCGCCGATGCGCGGGCGGGCGCGCTGCTGGCGCCGGACCGGCCGCTCGGACACCTGCCGGCCGTCCCGCTCGATGCGGCCCGGGCCGAGCGGGTGCGTCACGGCCAGGCGGTGCCGGTGAGCGTCGAGGCCACCGGCAAGGCACGCCTGTACGATGAACACGGCGCCTTCATGGGAATCGGGGAACTGGCCGCAGGCACAGTGCAGCCTCGCCGTCTGTTGGCGCTCACCGGGACGCCGCCGGCCTGACAGGACCGCGCCCGCCCAGGGGGGCGGGTCCTAGGGCCCCTGGGTCGTCACCGCCGGGTCGAGCGTCGCCAGCGCACGCGCGGGATTCATGTGCCCGGTCTGGCTCAGCTGCCGGGCGCTGTAACGGCGCGTGAACGGTGAGCAGGACTGCGATCCGAGCGGGTGCGCCGCGTGTCCGCAGGCGCCCGCCGCGGCGGTGGCCTCGCCCCGGGGCGACGGCCCGCCCGCGCAGCCGCCGAGCAGCAGCGCGCTGGCGAGAACGATGGGCAGGAGGGATCGAGTCTTCATGGCGTGATCATATCGCAGCGCCCACCTTGTGGCGAAGGGCCCTCCACGGGTAAAATTGCGGGCTTCCTTAAACGGGCATCTAATACAGTTACTTAGGACCGTCGTGCAATGGCTTTAACCAGCGAGAAAAAGAGCGGGATTCTGACGCAATACCAGCGCGGACCTGCGGATACCGGATCCCCCGAGGTTCAGGTTGCGCTGCTCTCCGAGCGCATCAATGGCCTGGGCGAGCATTTCAGCGCGCACAAGGGCGATCACGCCTCACGGCGCGGGCTGGTGAAGCTCGTCAATCAGCGCCGCAAGCTCCTCGATTACCTCAAGGCGACTCAGCCGCAGACCTATCAGGAACTGGTCGAGCGTCTGGGACTGCGCCGCTGAACGAACACCAGGAGGGCCGCAAACACTGCGGCCCTTCGTTATTTTTGTACCTGGTGTTTGCCGCTGAACCCTTTTGCAAATCGAGGACTGGACCTTGAGCGTCAGCAAGTCATTTCAATACGGCTCCCATACGGTCACGCTGGACACCGGCGAACTGGCCCGTCAGGCCGACGGCGCGGTGCGCGTCTCCATGGGCGACACGGTGGTGTTGGTCACGGTGTGCGCGCAGAAGGCGCCGGCCGCGGGCCGCGATTTCCTGCCCCTGACCGTCAACTACGTCGAGAAGACCTACGCCGCCGGGCGCATCCCGGGCGGGTTCTTCAAGCGTGAGGGCCGGCCGAGCGAGAAGGAGACGCTGACCTCGCGTCTGATTGACCGCCCGATCCGTCCGCTCTTCCCGGATGGCTTCTTCAACGACGTGCAGGTCGTGGCGACGGTGGTCTCGCTCGACCCGCAGATCGATCCGGACATCGCCTCGCTGCTCGGCGCTTCCGCGGCGCTCGCGCTCTCGGGTATTCCGTTCAACGGCCCGGTGGGCGCCGCGCGCGTCGGCTGGAAGAATGGCGCGTACGTGCTCAATCCGACGCTCGCCGAGCTCGCCGAGTCGCAGCTGCACCTAGTGGTCGCTGGCACCGAGAAGGGCGTGCTGATGGTCGAGTCCGAGGCCAAGGGCCTCACCGAGGAGCAGATGCTCGGCGCGGTGGTGTTTGGCCACCAGCAGATGCAGACCGCGATCGGCGCGATCCGTGAGCTCGCCCGCGAGGCCGGCAAGCCGCGCTGGGAGTGGCAGGCGCCGGCCGAGAGCGCCGAGCTCGCCGCCGCCGTCGCCGGCAAGGCGCGCGATGCGCTCGCCCAGGCCTACACCATCACCGAGAAGCAGCAGCGCTACACCCGCGTGGGTGAGATCAAGCGCGAGACGATCGCGGCGCTCACCGAAGGCGAGGGCGCGCAGTGGAGTGCCGATCCGGTCGACACCGCGCTGTTCAAGCTCGAAAGCGACATCGTGCGCCAGCGCATCCTCAACGGCGAGCCGCGCATCGACGGACGCGACTGCACCACGGTGCGTCCGATCACCGTCAAGGTCGGCGTGCTGCCGCGCACCCACGGCTCGGCGCTGTTCACCCGCGGGGAGACGCAGGCGCTCGTGGTCACGACGCTCGGCACCACCCGCGATGCCCAGATCATCGATGCGCTCGAGGGCGAGCGGCGCGAACCGTTCATGCTGCACTACAACTTCCCGCCGTTCTCGGTCGGTGAGACCGGCATGATGGGCTCCCCGAAGCGCCGCGAGATCGGCCACGGCAACCTGGCCCGCCGCGGCGTGAACGCGGTCATGCCCGACATGGCCAAATTCCCGTACGTGATCCGCGTCGTCTCGGAGATCCTGGAGTCGAATGGCTCGAGCTCGATGGCGAGCGTGTGCGGCTCCTCGCTCGCGATGATGGATGCCGGCGTGCCGATCAAGGCGCCGGTGGCCGGTGTCGCGATGGGCCTGGTGCTCGAGGGCGGCCGCTTCAAGGTGCTCACCGACATCCTCGGCGACGAGGATCATCTCGGCGACATGGATTTCAAGGTGGCCGGCACCAAAGACGGTGTGACCGCGCTGCAGATGGACATCAAGGTCGAGGGCGTCACGCCCGAGATCATGAAGGTGGCACTCGCCCAGGCCCGCGAGGGCCGGCTGCACATCCTCGAGCAGATGAACAAGGTCATCAGCACCCCGCGGGCCAACATGTCCGAGTGGGCGCCCTCGATCATCACCCTGAAGATCGATCCGGAGAAGATCCGCGATGTGATCGGCAAGGGCGGTGCGGTGATCCGTCAGATCACCGAGGAGACCGGCACCACCATCGACATCGAGAGCGACGGCACGGTGAAGATCGCCTCGGTCAACGGCACCGCCGGCCGCGAGGCCCAGCGGCGCATCGAGCTGATCACCGCCGATGTGGAAGTCGGGCGCATCTACGAGGGCAAGGTGGCGCGCCTGATGGACTTCGGCGCATTCGTCACCATCCTGCCGGGCCGCGACGGTCTGGTGCACATCTCGCAGATCTCCAACGAGCGCGTCGAGCGGGTCAGCGACAAGCTCAAGGAAGGCGACGTGATCCGCGTGAAGGTGCTCGAAGTCGACCGTCAGGGGCGCATCCGCCTCTCGATGCGCGACGTCGACGTCGCGTAACGCACGCGCGCAGACGAGCCTGTACACGGGGCCCGCGTCGTAAGGCGCGGGCCCCGTGTCGTTTCAGGAGCCTGTGCGGCGCGCCAACGCAATCTCCCGCCGGCCGTGGAAGGCCGCGGGCCGCCAGTGCGCGCTCGCCCAGGCGAGCACGACCGATGGTGCGGCGCCATCGAGTTCGGCCGGGGGCGCCTGGCCGAGCAGCCGCAGCACCGCCAACAGTTCGGCGCTCGCGCGGTGGGCGTCGAGGGGCACCGCGTGGTGGCGCTTGGCGAGCTTCGCCCCGCCGGGCTCGGTGAGCAGCGGCAGGTGCCCGTAGCGCGGTCGCGCCAGCCGCAGTGCCTCCTGCAGCGCGATCTGCCAGCCGGTGCTCTCGAGCAGATCCGCGCCGCGCACCACGTCGGTGATGCCCTGCAGCGCATCATCGACGACGACGGCGAGCTGGTAGGCGAACACGCCGTCGCGGCGGCGCACGACCACATCGCCGAGGCTGCCCGCCGGGCAGCTGAAGGGGCCCTGGAAGCGATCCTCGAACGTGAAGATGCGCAGCGCCTCGATGCGCAGGCGCGTGGCGCTCGGGCCGTCGCGCCGCGGTCCGCTGCGGCACAGACCGGGGTAGCGGCTGGTGAGCGCCCCGTACGCGGCCAGCTCGCTGCGCGAGCAGGTGCACTCGAAGGTGGCGCCCGCGGCGCGCAGCTGCTCGAGCGCGGCCCGGTACGACTCGGTGCGTTGGCTTTGCACCTCTACGGGGCCATCCCATTCGAGGCCGAACGCCTCGAGGGTCCGCAGGATCTGATCGGCACTGCCGGGAACGCAGCGCGGATCGATGTCCTCGATACGCACCCGCCAGCGGCCGCCATGGTGGCGGGCGTCGACAAAGCTGCCCACGGCCGCCAACAGCGACCCCAGGTGCAGCGCGCCGGTGGGGGAGGGGGCGAAGCGGCCGACGTAGCCGGCCGCCGCGCTCAGATCAGCGGTAGCGGTCGTCGCGATCGCCGTATTGCTTCTCGCGCCGCTCGCGCCGCTCCTGGGCCTCGATGCTCAAGGTGGCCACGGGACGGGCCTCCAGACGCTTGATGCCGATCTCCTCGCCGGTCTCGAGACAGTAGCCGTAGCTGCCGTCTTCGATGCGCTTCAACGCCTCGTCGATCTTGCGGATCAGCTTGCGTTCGCGGTCCCGGGTGCGCAGCTCCAGGCTGAATTCCTCTTCCTGGGTCGCACGGTCGGAGGGGTCGGGGAAGTTCGCCGCCTCATCCTTCATGTGCGAGACCGTGCGGTCGACCTCGACCATCAGGTCGCGCTTCCAGCTGTTGAGGATGTTGCGAAAGTGCTCGAGCTGCTCCTTGCTCATGTACTGTTCGCCGCGCTTTGGAATGTACGGCTGAACGTTGCGGGGGCCTGCGAGCAGGCTGCCCGGCTCGGCCGACTCGCCTTCCTCGGCGTCGCTCACGTGCACGATACGTTCGCGCACCGGCGGCAGGTGGGGGGGCGCGACGGGCGCATGCATCCGCTCGGCAGTCGTCTCAGTCCCGGGCGTTTCCGCGTGGCGCGGATGGGCGGTGCTTTTGACCGCCGCGCTCTTGTGCGCAGCAGGACGGGCCGCGCTCTTGTGCGCAGCCGGCGGCCGCTTGGCCGTGACGGACTTCTTCACCGCGGATTTCGCCGGCGCGGCCTTCTTACCCTTCGCAGTTTTGGGCGCGGGTTTCTTGGCCGACATCACTTGCTCCTACGCATAAGGCTCTTGCGGGACGCGCGATTATACCGGCGCCCTTGGGCCTGTACAGCGCCGCGTGCGCCGGGCGCGCCGGCGCTAGGGCAGGCGGACCGGCGGGGGGGGCTGCCAGTGCGCCGAGCGCCGCTCGGCGATGACCCGCGTGTAGATCCCCCCGCGCACCTTGAAGCGCCCCTCGAGGCGCAAAAAGCGCGGTTCCAGCTCGGCGGCGAGCAGATCGGCGATCTCATTGGTGAGCGCCTCGTGGAACGCGCCGCGGTCGCGGAACGACCAGATGTACAGCTTCAATGACTTCAGCTCCACGCAGCGCTGATCGGGCACGTAGGCGAGCTTGAGCGTGGCGAAGTCCGGCTGCCCGGTGCGCGGACACAGACAAGTGAACTCCGGGATCCGCATGCGGATGGTGTAGTCGGACCCGGGGCAGGGATTGGGGAACGTCTCGATGGACGGGGCAGGCTGTGAGGGCATGGGCAATTACTCTACACTACCGCGCTTCGCTGCGGCGGCCTCCAGAAGAGAACGGAAGATCAGTAGATGCGGCTGACGAAAATCAAGCTCGCCGGATTCAAGTCCTTCGTCGATCCCACCCAAGTCACCTTCCCGAGCAATCTCACCGGCGTGGTCGGTCCGAACGGCTGCGGCAAGTCGAACGTGATCGACGCGGTGCGCTGGGTGATGGGCGAGCTGTCGGCCAAGCATCTGCGCGGCGACAACATGGCCGATGTCATCTTCAACGGCTCCTCGCAGCGCAAGCCGGTCGGCACCGCCTCGGTGGAGCTGGTGTTCGACAACTCCGACGGCAAGGTCGGCGGCGCGTATGCGAGCTACAACGAGATCGCGCTGAAGCGCCAGGTCTCGCGTGATGGCTCCTCGGGCTACTACATCAACGGGGCGCGCTGCCGACGCAAGGACATCACCAACCTGTTCCTCGGCACCGGCCTCGGCTCGCGCAGCTACGCGATCATCGAGCAGGGCACCATCTCGCGCATCATCGAGGCGCGCGCCGAGGACATGCGCGCGTTCGTCGAGGAGGCCGCCGGGATCTCCCGCTACAAGGAGCGGCGGCGCGAGACCGAGAGCCGCATCGCCGAGACGCGCGAGAATCTCGAGCGTCTGCAGGATGTGCGCGAGGAGATCGAGAAGCAGATCCGTCACCTGCAGCGTCAGGCGGCCACCGCGCGGCGCTACCAGGGGCTGAAGGAGCAGGAGCGGCGCACGCTCGCGGAGTTGCTCGCGCTGCGCATGCGCGAGCTCGACAGCGGCGCCGAAGTGCACGACAGCGCCACCCGCGAGCGTGAGCTCGAGATGCAGGCCGCCCTCGCCGATCAGCGGGCCGCGGAGGCCGCGATCGAGAGCGCGCGCGAGCGCCACGCCGGCGCCGGCGAGCAGCTCTCGGCGGTGCAGGCGCGCCATTATGCCCTCGGCGCGGAGATCTCGCGCCTCGAGCAGTCGATCCAGCACACTCGCGAGCTGCGCGAGCGCCAGCGCACCGATCTGACACAGGCGCGAGCCAGTCTGGCGGAACTCGCCGCGCACATCGAGCGCGAGGAACGTGAGCTCGCCGCCGTGCGTGCCGAGCTCGAACAGTCCGCCCCGGCGCTCGAGGGCGCCCAGCAGGCCGAGCAGGCCGCTGCCGAGGCGTTGGAGTCGGCCGAGGGGGAACTCGCCGCCTGGCAGGAGCGTTGGGAGCAACTGAATCACGCCCTCGGCGCGGCCGATCGCACCGCACAGGTCGAGCGGGCCCGCATCGAGCAGCTCGACAACCAGCTGCGCCGTCTCGCCGCACAGAGCGAGCGGCTCGCGCTGGAGCGCGAGGCGCTCGCGGCGCAGCAGTCCACCGAGCAGCTCGCGCGGCTTCAGGCCGAGGAGCGCGAGGCGCGCGAGACGACCGAGGTGCTGGCCGAGCGCCTGACGGACACGCTCGAGCGTGTGCAGGCGGCCCGCGGCGCGCAGTTGCAGGCCGAACGGGACCTGCAGCGCTCGCGGGAGGCGCGTGAGCGCTCACGCGAGGAGTGCACCTCGCTCGAGGCGGTGCAGAAGGCTGCGCTCTCGAGCAGCGCCGGACAGGTGCGCGAGTGGCTCGGCGGCGCCGGACTCGCCGGCGCTGAGCGCCTCGCCGAGCGGCTCGAGGTCGAGAAGGGCTGGGAACGGGCCGTCGAGACCGCCCTCGGGGATTATCTGGAGGCCGTCTGCGTCGAGGCGCTCGATCCACTGGCCGAGCCCCTGCAGTCGCTGCGCGAGGGCCGCCTCGTGCTCGTGCAGGAATCCTCCGGCGGCGCCCCGCGGGGCGCCACCGGGCCGACGCTGGCGGAAAAAGTGTCCGGGTCCGCCGCCGCGCGCGGCGCGCTCGCCGGCGTGCGCACCGCTGAGACGCTGAGCGAGGCGCTGCGCGCCCGCGCCGAACTCGGTCCGCACGAGTCGATCATCACCCGCAACGGGGAGTGGGTCGGGCGCGCCTGGCTGCGGGTCAGCCGCGGCGTCGATCCGCATGCCGGCATCATTGAGCGCGAACACCGGCTGAAGAGTCTGCGCAATGCGGCCGCCGAGGCCGAGGCGCGCGTGCGCGAGGCCGAGGGCGAACTTGCCGCGGTGCGCGACGGACTGGCGCGCGCGGAGTCCGAGCGCGACGGCACGCAGAGTCAGATCCACGGCGCGCAGCGCCGGCACGCCGAACTGGCCGCCGCTTTGCAGGCGGCGCAAGCGCGGGAGGAGCAGACGCTCGCGCGGCGCAGCCGCATCGATGAGGAGCATGCCGAGCTCGTGCGCGAGGGGGACGCGGCGCGCACGACGATGAGCGGTGCGCGCGCCTCGCTCGAGGCGAGCATCGAGCGGCTCGCCGAGCTCAACGGCGCGCGCGAGGAACTGGAGGAGGAGCGCGAAGTGCGCCGCGAGGGTGTGAGCGCGGCGCGTTCGCGCGCCCAGGCCGCGCAGCTCGGTGCGCGTGACCTGATGGTGCGCATCGAGTCGCGCCGCTCCGCCGAGAGCGCCGCGCTCACGAGCCTGGCGCGCATGGGTGAGCAGCGCGTGCAGCTCGAGCGGCGTCGTGAGGAGCTCGAGCAGGAACTCTCCGGCGGCGATGCCCCGGTGCTCGCGCTCGAGGCGCGGCTGAACGAGGCGCTCTCACAGCGGCTCGAGGTCGAGCAGCAGCTCGCTGCGGCGCGTGCGGCGCTGGAGGAAGTCGACATCGCGATGCGCACGCTCGAGCAGCAGCGCACCGAGGCCGAGCGGCGCGCCCACCATGCCCGCGAGGCGATGGAGGCGGCGCGCTTTGCGGCGCAGGAGAATCGCGTGCGGCGCGAGTCGCTCTTTGAGCAGTTCAGCGCCACGCACCTGGAGCTCCCCGAGGTCGAGCAGGGACTGCTCAGCGAGGCCACCGTGGCGCAGTGGGAGCAGAACCTCGCGGAGCTGCGCGCCGGCATCGAGAAGTTGGGGCAGGTCAATCTCGCGGCGATCGAGGAGCTCACCGAGCAGACCGAACGCAAGGAGTACCTCGATCGGCAGTTCGCCGACCTGACCAGCGCGCTGGAGACTCTCGAGGAGGCGATGCGGCGCATCGACAAGGAGACGCGCACGCGCTTTGAGGAGACCTTCGAGAAGATCAACAGCGGCATGAAGGAGAAGTTCCCGCGCCTCTTCGGCGGGGGACATGCGTACCTTGAGCTCGTCGGGGACGACGTGCTCAATGCCGGGGTATCGGTGATGGCGCGTCCGCCGGGGAAGAAGAACAGCTCCATCCACCAGCTCTCCGGTGGGGAGAAGGCGCTCACCGCGGTGGCGCTGGTGTTCTCGATCTTCGATCTGAACCCCGCGCCGTTCTGTCTGCTCGATGAGGTGGATGCGCCGCTCGATGAGGCCAACGTCGGGCGCTTCTGCGACATTGTCCGGGAGATGTCCGAGCGCGTACAGTTCATCTTCATCACTCACAACAAGACCACCATGCAACTGGCCGCCCAGCTGCTCGGCGTGACGATGCACGAGGCGGGGGTGTCGCGGCTGGTGGCCGTGGATGTGGACGAGGCGGTCCGGCTGGCCGCCGTCTGATGTTTCGGGGAGTCACCGTGTCGCAGTTGCGCTGGACACTGCTCATCCTCGGCGGGGTGTTCATCGCCGCACTGGCGTTGTGGGAGTGGCGTCGCCCGCGGCAGGGTCGCGGCACGCCGCTCGGCGCGACACATGCGCCGAGCGAGCCGAAGGTCGGCGGTCTGCCGCATGCCGAGGAGCATGCGCGTGGCGAGGCCGCAGAGCCGTGGATCGGGGAGGACTCGTTCGAGACCGCCCCGGGGGCCGAGGAGTCCTGGCGCGAGAGCGCCGCGCCCGATCCGCTCGCGGAGTTGCCGACGGTGCTGGTCGATGCGCCTGCGCAGGACGAGGCGCCCGTGGCGCCTGCCGCGGCGTATCCGCTCGCCGCGGCGCAAGACTGGGATGCCCTCGAGGAGGGCGTCGGCCCGGTCCGCATTCTCGGGGCGAGTGCGCCGCCGAGGCTCATCGAGCCGCCCGAGCCGCCGGTGCTCTCCCCGCCACCGGCCCCGGTGGGCGCCGATGAGCCGCCGCGGGTCGAGTGGCCGCCCGATGAGATGCGCCACATCCTGGCGCTGCGGCTGATTGCGCCCGAGGAGCGCTTCTCCGGTCGGCTGCTGCGCCTGGCGCTCGCCGCCGAGGGGTTTCGGCTCGGCCGCTTCGAGATCTTTCACCTGCCGGATGCGTACGGGTGCGCGCTGGTGAGTGTCGCTTCGCTGACGCGCCCGGGGACGTTCGACCTCGATGCCATGGACGCTCAGCGCTATGCGGGATTGAACCTCTTCACCGTTCTGCCGGGCTCGCTGCCGGCGAGCGAGGCCTTCGAGGCGCTGCTCGGGGCGGCGCTAAACCTCAATGAGCGCCTGCAGGGTGAAGTGCAGGACGAACTCGGCGAGCCACTGAGCGAGGCGCGGCTTGCCGAGCTGCGCGAGACGCTCGCGGCCGATCCGGGCGGGGCACGGTCGTGAGCCTCGGCGCGCGCGCGCGCATCGCCGCGCTGCGCACCGACATCGCCCACCACGACTACCGTTACTACGGACTTGACGATCCGGAGATCCCGGACGCCGACTACGATGCGCTCATGAGCGAGCTGCGCGCCCTCGAGGCCGCGCACCCGGAGCTCATCACCCCGGATTCCCCCACGCAGCGCGTGGCGGGCACCCCGAGCGCCTCGTTCGCCGAGGTGGTGCACGAGGTGCCCATGCTCTCGCTCGACAACGCCTTCAGCGACGAGGAGGTACGGGCCTTCGACCGGCGGGCCGGGGAGCGGCTCGGGACGGACGAGCCACTGGAGTATCTGGCCGAGCCGAAGCTCGACGGGCTGGCCGTGACGGTGATCTATCGCGACGGCCTGCTCGAGCGGGCCGCCACCCGCGGGGACGGCTTCACCGGTGAGGACGTGACGGTCAACGTGCGCGCCCTCAGGGCGGTGCCGCTGCGCTTGCGCCCGCCCGCCCCGGCGCTGTTGGAGGTGCGCGGGGAGGTGTTCATGCCGCTGAAGGGGTTCGAGCGGCTCAACCGTGAGGCCGAGGCCCGCGGCGAGAAGACCTTCGTCAACCCGCGCAACGCCGCCGCCGGGAGCCTGCGTCAGCTCGATCCGCGCATCACCGCCACGCGCCCCCTGCAGATGTACTGCTACGGACTCGGCAGCGTCAGCGGCTGGGAGCTCCCGCAGCGCCAGAGTGAGCTGCTCGAGGCGCTGCGCCGGTGGGGGTTGCCGGTCTGTCCCGAGGGCCGGCGTGTGCAGGGCGTCGAGGAGTGTCTGCAGTACTACCGCCAGATGGGCGAGCGGCGGGCGCATCTGACCTATCAGATCGACGGGGTGGTCTACAAAGTCGAGCGCCTGGCATACCAGACTCGCCTCGGGTTCCTCTCGCGTGCACCGCGCTGGGCGCTGGCGCACAAGTTTCCGGCCGAGGAGGCCATGACCGGCGTGCGCGCCATCGAGTGGCAGGTCGGCCGCACCGGCGCGGTGACGCCGGTGGCGCGGCTCGAGCCGGTGTTCGTCGGCGGTGTGACCGTGAGCAACGTGACGCTGCACAACTTCGATGAAGTGCAGCGCAAGGATGTGCGCGTGGGCGATACGGTCGTGGTGCGCCGCGCCGGGGACGTGATCCCGGAGCTGGTGCGCGTGATCGAGGCGCGCCGCCCGGCGCACACCGAGGCGGTGCGGCTGCCGCAGCGCTGCCCGGTGTGCCATTCCGAGGTGCTCAAGCCCGAGGGCGAGGCGGTGGCGCGCTGCACCGGCGGGTTCAGCTGCCCGGCGCAGCGCCAGGAGGCGATCCGGCACTTCGCCGGTCGGCTGGCGATGGACATCGAGGGACTCGGGGACAAGCTGGTCGCGCAGCTCGTCGAGCACGGCAAAGTGCGCTCACCGGCCGACCTCTATGGGCTCGGCGCGGCGGATCTGCAGTCGCTCGAGCGCATGGGGGAGAAGTCCGCGGCCAACCTGATCGCCGCGCTCGAGCGTAGCAAACAGACCACGCTGCCGCGGTTGCTCTACGCGCTCGGCATCCGCGAGGTCGGTGAGGCGACCGCGCTCGCCCTGGCGCGTCATTTCGGGGATCTGGATGCGCTGATCGAGGCGGCGGACAACCATCCGCAGCAGATCGAACAGGTCGCGGACGTCGGTCCGGTCGTCGCCGCGCACGTGCATGCGTTCTTCGCCGCCCCGGAGCATCGGGCGCTGATCGGACGGCTGCGCGATGCGGGGGTCACCTGGGCGCCGTTCGCGGCGCGGCCGGCGGACTTGCCGCTCACCGGGCAGACGTTCGTGCTCACCGGAACGCTCGCGGGCATGACGCGCGAGCAGGCGCAGGAGGCCTTAAGTGCGCTCGGGGCGAAGGTGAGCGGCACAGTGTCGAAGAAGACCCGCTACGTGGTGGCCGGCGAGGCGCCGGGCTCGAAGCTCGAGAAGGCGCGTGCACTGGCCATCCCCATCCTCGATGAGGCGGGGCTGCGCCAGCTGCTCGAGGCGCACCGGCGCTGAGGACGTCCCTCTGCGGAGCGGCTGACGCCGCTCCGCAGAGGATCGATCCGATCGCTCAGTGACCTGACGGGGCTGCCGCCGGGGGGGCACTCGGTGCGGCGGTCGGGGCCGGCGCCGCAGTCGGGGCCGGAATCGCCGGCATGCCCGCGGTCGGCTTCGCCGAGAGCTCACCGGTCTGCGGGTCGAGGTAGGTCTCGACCTTCGCCTTCTTCACCAGGGAGGTGGTGTAGGTCTGGAACTTCTTGTTCTCCAACGCCTGCTTCAGGCGAGCCTTGACCTGCGCGAAGCTCGGGGCGTGCATCGGCCGCGTGCCGAGCAGCTGGATCACGTGCCAGCCGAAGCGCGTGTGCACCGGCGTCTGGGTGACCTGTCCGACCTTGAGTTTCGCGAGCGCTGCGGAGAACGAAGGCACCATGTTGTTCGGCGGGAACCAGCCAAGATCCCCCCCGTTCTGCGCCGAACCCGGATCCTGCGAGTCCTTCTTCGCGAGCGCCGCGAAGTTGCGGTCGTGATCGGCGTCGAGCTGGTGGATGATCTGCACAGCCTCGGCCTTGCTCTTCACCAGGATGTGCCGCGCGTGGTACTCGACCTGGGGGAACTTGGCGAGCTGCTGGTCGTACACCGATTGCAGTTGCGCATCGGTGGGCGCGGCGTTGGCGAGGTACTGATCCGAGAGCGCCTGCTCGAGCACGTTCAGGCGGGTCAGCTTCAGCATCGTCTGGGTATGCGGCTGCTTGTCCAGCCCCTTCTTGACGGCGGCCTGGGCGACCGCCTCGGCGCGGATCAGCCCATCGAGCACCATCGCGCGCTGCTGCGGCGTGAGCTCACTCGGGGTGCGCCCGCCGGACACCATCTTGATGTATGAGTCGTAGAACTGGCGCGTGATCGGGTGGCCGTTGACCGTGGCGACCGCGGCGGAAGCGCCGGCGCTCGAGGAGGGTTTGCCGTGACAGGCGGCCAGGCCGAGCGCGGCGAGCCCGATGCAGAGGATCCTGAGATGCTTCATGAGGTTCTCGTTAGGGTGGTGGAAAGCGAGAGGGCCCGGCCGAGTGGCCGAGCCCGGCTCAAGTGACCGGATGCGGCGGGTCCTCCGGGGCGCCCGCGCGGATATTCAGCGCATGGATGCCCTGGCCCATCAGCGGCTCGAGTGCCTGGTAGACCAGGCGGTGGCGCTCGAGCCGGGAGCGGCCGGCGAAGGCCGCCGACACTACGCAGACGCGGTAATGTCCGCCCGAGCGCGCCCCGGCATGGCCCGCGTGGCGCGCGCTGTCGTCGAGCACTTCCAGCGCCGTCGGCGCAAGTGAGCGCTCGAGCGCGGCGCGAATGTCGTTGAGGGAGACTTTAGGCGTGGGATTCATCCGCGGGGCGGGGCCGTTCCGGTTCGTGATGCGGGTATCATAACGCACTCGAGCGCCGATGCTCCCCAAGGGAGCGGGCAGCCGATGGGTCAGGAGGAGGCGCGAGCCGGTGAGTGAGTACCTGGAGCTGCATCCGGTGACGCCCCAGGCGCGCCTGATCCGCCTCGCGGCGGACATCGTGCGCGGCGGCGGCCTGATCGCCTACCCGACCGACTCGTGCTACGCCCTCGGCTGGCATCTGGGCGATACCCAGGCGCTTGAGCGGGTGCGACGCATCCGCGCGGCCGACCGCCACCATCATTTCACGCTGGTGTGCGCCGATCTGGCCCAGGTCGGGCGCTTTGCGCGTCTGGAGACCTGGCAGTTCCGCATGCTGCGCACCTGTCTGCCCGGTCCGTACACCTTTCTCGTCAAGGCCAGCCGCGAGACGCCGCGGCGGCTGCAGAACCCCAAGCGGCGCACCATCGGGGTGCGCGTCCCGGAGCATCAGGTGCCGCTGATGCTGATGCGCGAGCTCGGTGAGCCGCTGATGAGCAGCACGCTCATGCTGCCGCAGGATGCCGCGCCGCTCACCTCGGCCCGGGAGATCCACGAGCGGCTCGGTCACGAGCTCGATGCGGTGCTCGATGGAGGTGATTGCGGGGTGGTGCCGACCACGGTGGTGGATCTGTCGGTCACGCCACCGACGGTGCTGAGGGTCGGGCGCGGGCCGCTTGCACCGATCCTCGGGGGCGGGGGCGAAACGGTATACTGATCGTTTAGCGGCACGAGAGAGGTTCGATGAGCACTCCCAACCCCGGCGGGCGGGTCCTGTCCGGTATGCGGCCCACCGGCCGGCTGCACCTGGGCAACTATCACGGGGCGCTGCGCAACTGGGTGCGCTTGCAGTACGAGTACGAGTGCTATTTCTTCGTCGCCGACTGGCACATGCTGACCACCGGGTATGAGGATACCGCGCGGCTGCCGCAGTACGTGCACGAGGTGCTGATCGACTGGCTCGCCGCGGGGCTGAACCCGGGCGTCGCGACGCTGTTCGTGCAGTCGCACGTGCCCGAGCACGCCGAGCTGCACCTGCTGCTCTCGATGATCACCCCGCTCGGCTGGCTCGAGCGGGTACCGAGCTACAAGGACCAGCAGGAGCAGCTGAAGGACCGCGATCTGGCCACCTACGGGTTCCTCGGCTACCCGCTGCTGCAGAGCGCGGACATCCTCGTCTACCGCGCCCAGCACGTGCCGGTCGGGGAGGATCAGGTGGCGCACGTGGAGCTCACGCGCGAGACGGCGCGCCGCTTCAACCACCTCTATGGGCGTGAGCCGGACTTCGAGGAGAAGGTCGAGCGGGCCATCAAAGCCCTCGGCGGGCGCAACACCACGCTCTACCGGCAGCTGCGGCGCAAGTTCCAGGAAGCCGGTGATCATGAGGCGCTCGAGCGCGCCCGGGCGCTGGTGAGCGGGGTCAGCCGGCTCACCGTGGCCGACCGGGACCGGCTGCTCGGGTACCTCGAGGGCGGTGGGGTGAGCATTCTGCCCGAGCCGCAGGCGCTGCTCACCGAGACGCCCAAGGTGCCCGGCCTCGACGGGCGCAAGATGTCCAAGTCCTACGGCAACACCATCGAGCTGCGCGAGGACCCGCAGTCCGTGACCCGCAAGCTGCGCGCCATGAAGACCGATCCGGCGCGCGCCCGGCGGACCGATCCGGGCGAACCGGAGCGCTGTCCGGTGTGGGGCCTGCACAAGATCTACTCCGCCGAGGACACCCGCACCTGGGCCGCCGAGGGATGCCGCTCGGCGGGGATCGGCTGCCTGGAGTGCAAGCAGCCGGTGATCGACAAGATCATCGAGGAAGTCACCGGCATGCGCCGGCGCGCCCAGGAGTACACCGACAATCCCGAGCTGCTGCGCGATGTCATCGCCGAAGGGGCCGAGAAGGCCCGCGATGCCGCCCGGGAGACGCTCGAAGAAGTGCGCCGCGCGATGCACCTGCGTACCGACTGACCGCCCCGATGAGCCAGACGAATCCCGAACCGACGGCCGCCGCAGGCGAAGCGCCGTCCGCGACGGCGCCGATGACGCCGGAGCAGGTGGAGATGCCCTTCGCGGTGGTCAACGGCGAGCCGGTGACCGAGCTGCCGCGCGACCTGTACATCCCGCCGCAGGCCCTCGAGGTGTTTCTCGAGGCCTTCGAGGGGCCGCTCGATCTGCTGCTGTACCTGATCCGGCGGCAGAACCTGGACATCCTCGACATTCCGCTGGCGGAGATCACCCGCCAGTACATGCGCTACATCGAGCTGATGCAGGATCTGCAGCTTGAGCTCGCCGGGGAGTACCTGGTGATGGCCGCGACGCTCGCGGAGATCAAATCGCGCATGCTCCTGCCGCGGCCGAAGAGTGCCGAGAGCGACGGCGAGGAGGATCCGCGCGCCGAGCTGGTCCGCCGCCTGCAGGAGTACGAGCGGTTCAAGCGCGCCGCCGAGAGTATCGATGCGCTGGCGCGCCTGGAGCGCGATCACTTCGTGGCCGGCGCGGAGCTGCGCGACCGTCAGGTGGTGCGCTCGCTGCCGGAGGTGACGCTGAAGGAGATGCTGCTCGCCTTCCAGGAAGTCGTGGTGCGCGCCGAGATGTTCGCGCATCATCACATCCAGCGCGAGGCGCTCTCGGTGCGCGAGCGCATGGGCACCATCCTCTGCAGTCTCGAGCACGGCGGGTTCGTCGAGTTCGTCCGGCTCTTCAAACCCGAAGAGGGTCGCATGGGGGTCACGGTGACCTTCATGGCGATCCTCGAGTTGGTGCGCGAGGGTCTGATCGACATCGTGCAGTCCGAGCCCTACGCGCCCCTGCACGTGCGTCCCGGCAAGCCCGCGCTGCGCGTGGTGGGCGCCGAGGAGGCGCAGGCGCCCTCCGCCGAGCCGGGCGAGGCGGCCGAAGGCTTCCTCGAGGAGGATGAGCCGGCACCGTTTGCGGATCAGACCGAGGCACCCGATAGCCAAGAGAATGCTGATGATTGAATCGTATGTGCGAAATGTGATCGAGGCGGCACTGCTCGCCGCCGGCCGGCCGCTGACGCTCGCGGAGCTCGGTCAGGTGTTCGATGAGACCTCGCGCCCGGATGATGCGGCGCTCGGCGCGGCGCTCGAGCAGCTGGCGGCCGACTATGCCGCGCGGGCCATCGAGGTCAAACACACCGCCTCGGGGTGGCGCATCCAGGTGCGCCGCGAGTTCGCCGCCGAAGTCTCGCGGCTCTGGCCGGAGCGGCCGGCGCGCTACTCGCGCGCGCTGCTCGAGACGTTGGCGCTGATCGCCTACCGCCAGCCGATCACCCGCGGGGAGATCGAGGACGTGCGCGGCGTGGCGGTCAATCCCAACATCGTCAAGACATTGCTCGAGCGCAACTGGGTGCGCGTCGTCGGCCAGCGCGATGTGCCGGGCCGGCCGGAGCTGCTCGGCACGACGCGGGAGTTTCTGGATTATTTCGGACTCTCGGGCCTCGATGACTTGCCGCCGCTCGCGGAGCTCAAGGCGCTTACGGATCTGAACCTGCAGCTTGATCTGGCCGCGAGCGCCGCAACGCCCGAGGGCGCTGCGGCGCCGGACGCTGCGCCTGCGCAGGCGGACGGCGATGGCGAGAGGCAGGTGGAGGCCTCGAGCGAGCCGGGCACACCCCCACCGGCGCTGGCGGAGGGTCCTCAGGGCGAGGAGCCCGCGGCCGAGCCGCACGATGGCGAGTCCGACCCGGCGACGCGCAGCGCTGGGGCGGAGGACCTCGAGGCGGTGGACGATCCACCGGAGGCGGCGCTCGACCCGGACGCCGACCTGCAGGCCGCGCCGCAGAGCGGCGAGCCGCCCGTGCAGATCGAGGCGGAAGCGGCGAACGAGGAGCCGGACGAGCCGCCGCGCAAGATGCTGGCCGGCGCCGACGGGGAGCGCGACTGACGTGCCGACCCGACGTCCGTCGCGACGATCTGTAGCCCGAACCGAGTCACACGGCACGCCGGAGCGGTTGCAGAAGGTGCTCGCGCAGGCCGGGCTCGCCTCGCGCCGCGAGGCCGAAGACTGGATCCGTGCCGGCCGGCTGACCGTCAACGGTGCGCCGGCGAGCCTCGGGGTGCGCGTCGGCCCGAGCGACCAGGTGCGTCTGGACGGCCGCCTGGTGCGCCAGCGCGCCCCGGCCGGCGCAGGCCAGGTGTTCATCTATCATCGCTCGAGCGGCGAGCGGCTCGATGCCGCCCCGGAGGATGCGCCGGAGGGTGTCCCTCTGCTCGAGCGCCTGCCGCGCCGGGCCGGCCGGCGGTTCGTGCTGATCAGTCCCATGCCGCGCATCGACGGCGGACTGGAGCTGCTCTGTGGGGACGGGGAGAGTGCCGCGCAGCTGCAGCGGCGGGTGCGCCACTGGATCAGCGCCTTCAGCGTCCGGGTGCTCGGGGAGCTCACGGCCGAGCAGCTCCAGGGGATTCTCGGCGGAGTGCTCGACCGCGGCGTGCAGCTGCGGGTGCTCGGGTGCGAGAGCGCCGGCGGGGAGGGCACCAACCGCTGGTATGCCCTGAAGGTCGAGGGGGCGAGCGGCAAGGACATCCGGCAGCTCTTTGAGCGTCAGGCCGCACGCGTCAGCCGCGTGCTGCGTACCCAGCTCGGTCCGGTGCTGCTCGAGCGCGCCCTGCCGCGCGGGCATTTCCGCGCCCTCTCGGGCGCGGAAATCCAGGCGTTGCTCGCACCGCCGGCACCGTCGATCGCCCCGTCAGCGGCCCTCTGAGGGCGGCTCGGCATCGGCTTCGTCGGTGGCGTGCGCACGCACGGTGCGCACGGGTTGCTCGATCGGCGCGAGTGCCTCGAGCGGCGTCTCGGCCGGCACACCGAGCTCGCTGAAGCGGCGCGCCTGCGGCAGCACCTGCCGCTCGAGCGAACCGACCGCCGCGTTGTACGCATCGACCGATCCCTCCAGACGTTGTCCGAGCCGCTGCAGGTGTCCGGTGAAGCTGCCGAGGCGCCGGTACAGTTCCTGACCGAGTGCGCGCACCAGCGTCGCGTTGTCCGCCAGCGCGCTCTGGCGCCAGCCATAGGCCACCGTCTTCAGCAGTGCCATCAGCGTCGAGGGCGTGGCGATGATGATGTTCTGCGCGAGCGCCGCTTCGATCAGCTCCGGCCGCTCGGCGAGCGCGGCGCCGAGGAACTGGTCCCCCGGCAGAAACAGCACGGCGAACTGCGGGCTGTGCGCAAACTGCGCCCAGTAGGCCTTGGCGGCCAGCTCGCGGATGCGCGCCTCGAGCTGCTGGGCGTGGCGGCGCAGCGCGCTCTGGCGCGCCTCCTCGCTCGGCGCCTCGAGGGCCTCGAGGTAGGCATCGAGCGGGGTTTTGACGTCGATCACGAGGTCGCGCGCCTCGGGCATGTGCACCACGAGGTCCGGGCGCAACGCCCCTTCGGGTCCGGCGAGGTGCGCCTGTTCGGTGAAGTCGCAGTGCTCGCTCAGGCCGGCGAGCTCCACCAGACGGCGCAGCGTGAGCTCGCCCCAGCGGCCGCGCACCTCGGGCCGGCGCAGCGCGGTGACGAGGTTGCGCGTCTCGCGCTGCAGCTGACTGTGGCCGCTGGCGAGCGACTCGATCTGGGTGCGCAGCGCGCCGTAAGCCTCGCGCCGTTCGCGCTCGAGCGCCTGTACCTGCTGCTCGGTCTTCTCCAGCGCCGCGCGCAGCGGTGCGAGCAGCTGCGCGATGGCCGTCTCGCGCGCCTGCAGTCCGCCTTGCGCGAGTGCCTGTTCGCGCCCGAGCGTCTCGCGCGCCACGGCGAGGAACATCTCGCTGTTGTTCTTCAGCGCCTGCGCGGCGAGGGACTCGAAGCTCTCGCGCACGCGCCGCTCGGACAGCTCGCTCGCCGCGCTGCGCGCCGCCGCGGCGCTGCGCTCTGCTTGCAGTTGCGCACTCAGCGTCGCGTTGCGCTTCACGGCGCGCATCTGGCCGAGCAAAAATCCAAGCAACGCCCCGGCGAGGAGCGCCGCGGTGGCGGCGAGAGCGACGCTCATGTGCGCACGCTAGGCGGTGCGCACCAGCTGCGCGATGTAGTTGACGGACGGATCGCGGCTCAGGCGCGCCATGCCGAGCGGACTTAACGTCACGCCGGTGAGCGCACGGGCCTCGAGTCCAACCTCGCGCGCCCAGCGGGTCAGCTCGCTCGGGCGGATGAAGCGCTCGTACTCATGCGTGCCGCGCGGCACCACCGAGAGCAGGTATTCGGCGCCGACGATGGCGACTAAGAAGGACTTCAGATTGCGATTGAGCGTCGAGACGATGAGCGAGCCGCCGGGGCGTACCAGCTGCGCGAGTGTGCCGAGCATTGCGCGCGGGTCGGGCACGTGCTCGAGCATCTCGAGGCAGGTGAGGATATCGAAGGCGCCGGGCTGCTCGGCGGCGAGCGTCTCGGCCGCCGCCACCCGGTAGTCGATCGACAGACCGTGCGCCGCGGCGTGCAGCGCGGCCACCTCGATCATGCCGGCGGCCAGATCGATGCCACAGACCCTCGCCCCGGCGCGCGCGAGCCCCTCTGCGACTAAGCCGCCGCCGCAGCCGACATCAAGCGCACGCGCCCCCGCAGTGGCACAGCGCTCGGTGATAAAACGCATGCGCACCGGGTTCAGCAGGTGCAGGGGCCGGAACGGGCCATGCTCGTCCCAGAATCGTCCGGCGATGGCGTCGAATTTGCCGATCTCGGCGCTCTCGACATTCGCTCTGCCGCGCGCGGCGGCGTGCTGCTCGGTTGCGGTTTCCATAATTCACCTGCTCAACGGACTCGGTTCGAGCCTGACGGCGCTCGCCCTGCGGCGAGCAACAGCCATTATCGTTCATCTGGCCTCCTTGCGCAGCGCCCGGTGTGCGCCCCGTGCTAACATCGCTCTTTTGGCAGATCCCCCAGGCCCGATGTCCGAAATCGCACGCGAAGTCCTGCCCGTCAGCCTCGAAGAGGAGATGCGCCAGTCCTATCTCGATTACGCCATGAGCGTGATCGTCGGGCGGGCGCTGCCCGATGTGCGCGACGGGCTGAAGCCGGTGCACCGGCGCGTGCTGTTCGCGATGCGCGAACTCGGCAACGATTGGAACAAGGCGTACAAGAAGTCCGCGCGCGTCGTCGGCGACGTGATCGGTAAGTATCACCCGCACGGCGACACCGCGGTGTACGACACGATCGTGCGCATGGCGCAGCCGTTCTCGATGCGCTACCTGCTGGTCGACGGCCAGGGCAACTTCGGCTCCGTCGACGGGGATACGCCCGCGGCGATGCGCTACACCGAGGTGCGCATGTCGCGCCTGGCGCACGAGCTGCTCGCGGACATCGAGAAGGACACCGTCGATTTCGTCCCGAACTACGACGAGTCGGAGCTTGAGCCCTCGGTGCTGCCGACGCGCATCCCGAACCTGCTGGTCAATGGCCAGACCGGCATCGCGGTCGGCATGGCGACCAACATCCCGCCGCACAACCTCACTGAGATCGTCAACGCCTGTCTGGCGTTGCTCGATGATCCGGCGCTGACGCTCGCGGGCCTCATGCAGCACGTGCCGGGTCCGGATTTCCCGACCGGCGGAATCATCAACGGGGCGCAGGAGATATCCACCGCCTATCGCACCGGCCGCGGCCGGCTGTCGGTGCGCGCGCGCGTCACCATTGAGGACGTCGGCCGCGGCGATCGCCAGGCGATCATCGTCACCGAGTTGCCCTACCAGGTGAACAAGGCGCGGCTGATCGAGCGGATCGCGCAGCTGGTGCGCGAGAAGCACCTCGAGGGCATCGCCTCGGACGGCCTGCGCGATGAGTCCGACAAGGACGGCATGCGCATCGTCATCGAGCTGAAGCGCGGCGAGATCGCCGAGGTCGTGCTGAACAACCTGTACGCGCAGACACCGATGGAGACGGTGTTCGGCATCAACATGGTGGCGCTCGAGGACGGGCAGCCGAAGCTGATGTCGCTGAAGGACATGCTGGAGGCGTTCATCCGCCATCGCCGTGAGGTCGTCACGCGGCGCACGGTGTTCGATCTGGCCAAGGCGCGCGAACGGGCCCACATCCTGGAGGGACTGGCGGTCGCGCTCGCCAACATCGATCCGGTGATCGGGCTGATCAAGGCCTCCTCCTCGCCGGCCGAGGCGCGCAGCGCGCTTGTGGCGCGCGAGTGGAGTCCCGGCGTGGTGACCGGGCTGCTCGAGCGCGCCGGGGCGGTCTCGACCCGCCCGGCGGGCACCGCGGGCGGACTTGCCGCCGGCGGCTACCGGCTCTCCGACGTCCAGGCCCAGGCCATCCTCGAGATGCGCCTGCACCGGCTGACCGGCCTGGAGCAGAGCAAGATCATCAGCGAGTACGAGGAGCTGCTCGTGCGCATCGCCGATCTCACCGACATCCTGGCGCGTCCGGAGCGCTTGACCGAGGTGATCCGCGCCGAGCTGATCGAGATCCGCGCCACCTACGGCGATGCGCGCCGCACCGAGATCAATCGCGATCAGCTCAATCTCACCACCGAGGATCTGATCGAGCCGCAGGACGTGGTGGTGACGCTCTCACATGGCGGCTATGCCAAGTGCCAGCCGCTCTCGGAATATCAGGTTCAACGCCGCGGCGGCCGAGGCAAGGCGGCCACGGCGGTGAAGGACGAGGACTTCGTGGAGAATCTATTCGTGGCCCATACACATGATACGGTGCTGTGCTTCTCGAACCGCGGCAAGGTTTACTGGCTGAAGGTCTATGAGCTGCCCCAGGCCGGGCGCACCTCGGCCGGCAAGCCGATGGTGAACCTGCTGCCGCTCGAGGACGGGGAGAAGATCAACGCGCTGCTGCCGGTGAAGGAGTTCGATGAGCAGCACTTCGTGTTCATGGCCACCAGCCAGGGCACGGTGAAGAAGACGCCGCTCACGGCATTCTCGCGCCCGAGGGCGAGCGGCATCATCGCGCTCGATCTGCACGAGAACGACCGCCTGGTCGGGGTGACGCTCACCGACGGGCAGCGCGAGGTGATCCTGGTCTCCAGCGGCGGCAAGGCGATCCGGTTCCCCGAGAGCGAGGTGCGCGCGATGGGCCGCGAGGCCGCCGGCGTGCGCGGCATCAAGCTCAGCGACGGCCAGGAACTGATCGCGCTGATCGTGGCGGGCGAGGGCGCGGTGCTCAGCGCCTCGGCGAGCGGCTACGGCAAGCGCACGCCGGTCGAGGAGTTCCCGGTGCAGGGCCGCGGCGGACTCGGTGTGATCGCGCTGCAGACCACCGAGCGCAACGGGGCGACCGTGGCGGCGCTGCGGGTCGAGCCGGGCGAGGAGATCATGCTGATCAGCTCGAACGGCACCCTGGTGCGCACCCCGGTCGATGAGATCTCCGTGCTCGGGCGCAACACCCAGGGGGTGCGCCTGATCCGTCTCGATGAGGGCGAGCGGCTGGTCGGTATCGAGCGCATCGAGGCGCTCGAGGGCGAGGCGGACGAGGCGCTCGAGGGCGCCGAGGCGCCGGTGGCAGGTCCGGACGCCGGGGGCGGGGCGCCGTAGCGGGAGCGCGCGGCGAGGCCAGGCGGGGCGTGCGGCCCCGGCTGCGCTCATGCCCAAAAGTTCTGAACGCCGCACGGGCAGTTGCTACTATCTGAAGCCCCCTTTTTTGCATTTTTGGGCCGGAAGGACACTGTGCGCGTGTTCAATTTCTCCGCGGGGCCCGCAGCGCTGCCGCTCGCAGTGCTCGAGCGTGCCCGCGCGGAACTGACCGATTGGAACGGCAGCGGCCTGTCTGTGATGGAGGTCAGCCACCGCGGCAAGGCCTTCACCGCACTCGCCGAAGCGGCCGAGGCGCGCTTGCGCGCGCTGTTGTCGATCCCGAGTCACTACCGGGTGCTGTTCATGCAGGGCGGCGCCACCGCGCAGTTCGCGGCCGTGCCGCTGAACCTCACCGTGCCGGGGGCGAAGACCGAGTACCTGAATACCGGGGTGTGGTCGACCAAGGCGATCGAGGAGGCCGGCCGGCTTGGCGTGGCGGTTCGCGTCGCCGCCGATGAGGCCGCCTCGCGCTACACCACCGTGCCGGATCACCGGACGCTGCGCTTCGATGCCGATGCCGCGTACGTGCACTACACCCCGAACGAGACCATCGGCGGGGTGGAGTTCCCCTACATTCCCGACACCGGCACCGTGCCGCTCGTGGCCGACATGTCCTCGACCATCCTCTCCCGGCCGATCGAGGTCGGACGTTTCGGGCTGATCTACGCCGGGGCCCAGAAAAACATCGGCCCGGCCGGGTTGTGCCTGGTGATCGTGCACGAGGCGCTGCTCGGGCGGGCACGCGCGGAGGTGCCGGCCGTGCTCGACTACACGCGCCTCGCCGCGCACGGCTCGATGCTGAACACCCCGCCGACCTTCGCGTGGTACATGGCCGGTCTCGTGTTCGAATGGATCGAGGCCGAGGGCGGCTTGGCGGTGATGGCCGCACGCAACCGCGCCAAGGCAGAGCTGCTCTACGGGGCGATCGACGCCTCGGGGCTGTACCGCAATCCGGTCGAGCGCGCCTGCCGCTCCTGGATGAACGTTCCGTTCATGCTCGCGCGCCCGGAGCTCGAGGCGCCGTTTTTGCGCGCGGCCGAGGCCGAGGGGCTGACGCACCTGGAGGGTCACCGCTCCGTCGGTGGGCTGCGCGCGAGCCTCTACAACGCCGTGCCGCTCGAGGCGGTCGAGGCGCTGGTCGGCTTCATGCGCGAGTTCGAGCGGCGGCACGGCTGAGCGGCGATGCGCTACCGGATCCTGACCCTCAATGACATCAGCCCTCGGGGTCTGGAGCGCCTGCCGCGCGAGCGCTACGAGGTCGCCGCCGGTCTGGCGCACCCGCATGCGGTGCTGGTGCGCGCCGCGGACATGCACGAGCTGGCGCTGCCGCCCTCGGTGCGCGCGGTGGCCTGCGCCGGCGCGGCGGTCGATCACATTCCGGTCGATGCATTGAGCCGGCGCGGCATCCCGGTGTTCCATGCCCCGGGCGCCAACGCCAACGCGGTGAAGGAACTGGTGCTGGCCAGTCTGTTCCTGGCGGCGCGCAACATCTGCCAGGCGTGGGACTTCGCGCGCACCCTCGGGGGCGAGGATGCCTCGATCGGCGCGGCGGTGCGCGAGGGGCGGGGCGCATTCGCGGGGTTCGAACTGAGTGGCCGCACGCTCGGGGTGGTCGGACTCGGGGCGGTCGGCGTGGAGGTCGCCAATGCCGCCGAGGCGCTCGGAATGCGCGTGCTCGGCTACGACCCGCAGATCACCGTGCAGCGCGCCTGGCAGCTCTCCTGCGGCGTCGAGCAGGCGCTCTCGCTCGATGATCTGTTCGCCCGCTCGAATCTGGTGACCCTGCACGTGCCGCTGAATGAGCAGACCCGCGGGCTGGTCGGGGAGTACCGGGTGCGGCTGCTGCCCAAGGGCGCGGTGTTGCTGAACTTCTCGCGCGCCGGCATCGTCGAGGATGCCGCGCTGATCGCGGCGCTCGATGCGGGCTGGCTGCACGCGTACGTATCGGATTTTCCCAACGCGCTGCTGAAGGGCCATGCGCGCGTGATCACGCTGCCGCATCTCGGGGCGCTCACCGGGGAGGCCGAGGCTAACTGCGCGGTCATGGCCGCCGATGAGCTGCGCGATTTCCTCGAAAACGGCAACGTGCGCAACAGCGTCAACTTCCCCGAAGCGCAGCTCGCGCGCCGCGCCGGCAGCGCCCGCCTGGCGATCGCCAATCGCAACGTGCCGAATGTGGTCGGGCAGGTCTCCACGCACCTCGCCGGCGCGGGACTGAACATCGCGGCGTTGCTGAACGCCTCGCGTGGCGATTACGCATACACGTTGCTCGATCTCGACGGTACGCTCGCCGCACCGCTGCTCGATGCGGTGCGCGCCATCCACGGCGTGCTCTCCGCCCACCTGATCTGAGGCCGCTCCCCCGACATGCCACGCAAGAGTCCCGATCGCCGCCGCGCCGCGCCCGCCGCCACCGCGTTGACCGCCGTGCGTGAGCGCATCGACAACGTCGATCAGCAGATCCAGCGGCTGTTGAACGAGCGGGCGCGCCTGGCGCAGCGGGTCGGTCTCACCAAGAGCCGCAACGAGGCGGGCGCGGAGTTCTACCGCCCCGAACGCGAGGCGCAGGTGCTGCGCGCGGTGCGCGAGCGCAACCGCGGGCCGCTGCGCGATGAGGAAGTGGTGCGGCTGTTTCGCGAGATCATGTCCGCGTGCCTGGCGCAGCAGGAGCCGCTGAAAGTGGCCTATCTCGGCCCGGAGGCGACCTTCAGCCAGACCGCGGTCCTCACGCACTTCGGCCACTCGGTGCGCGCGCTGCCGCTCGGCTCGATCGACGAGGTGTTCCATGAGGTCGAGTCCGCGGCGGCCGACTTCGGTGTCGTGCCGATCGAGAACTCCACCGAGGGCACGGTCAACCACACGCTCGATCGGTTCCTCTCCTCGCCGCTGAAGATCTGCGGGGAGGTGGAGCTGCGCATCCATCACCATCTGATGGGCAACATGAGCGCCCTCGGGCGCATCGTGCGCATCTGCTCGCATCCGCAGTCGCTCGCGCAGTGCCGGATGTGGCTGCAGGAGCATCTGCCGGAGGTCGAGCAGATCCCCGTGGCGAGCAACGGCGAGGCGGCCCGACGGGCGCGCGATGAGCGCGGCACGGCGGCGATCGCCGGCCAGACCGCCGCGGAGGTGTACGGCCTGAAGGTGCTCGCCGGTCAGATCGAGGATCGCGCCGACAACAGCACGCGCTTTCTGGTGCTCGGCAGAAAGCTGCTCGCGCCGAGCGGCGAGGACCGCAGCACGCTGCTGGTGTCGGTCGGGCACACCGATGCCCCGGGGGCGCTGCAGCGGCTGCTCGAGCCGCTGGCACGCCATCGGGTGAGCATGACGCGCATCGAGTCGCGTCCCTCGCACCGGCGCAAATGGGACTATGTGTTCTTCATCGACATCGACGGGCATGCCGAGGAGCCGCACGTGGTGCGCGCGCTCGCCTCGCTGAAGCGGCGTGCCTCGCTGTTCCGTTTGCTCGGCTCGTACCCGCGCGCCGTGTTGTAGAAGAGAGAATCATGACAGCAGCTGACATCAAGCCGCGCTTTCGCGTCAGTCCCGGCGGACGCATCGGCGGGGAGTTGACGGTGCCCGGGGATAAGTCGATCTCGCACCGCGCGTTGATGCTCGGTGGGCTCGCCACCGGACAGACCGAGATCACCGGCTTTCTCGCCGGGGAGGACTGCCTCTCGACGCTGCGGGTGCTGCAGACCCTCGGGGTGCGTATCGAGCGGCCATCGCCCGAGCACGTGCGGGTGCACGGGGCGGGGGTCGCGGCTTTGCGCGGCTCGGGCACGCCGCTCGACATGGGCAACGCGGGCACCGCCATGCGTTTGTTCATGGGGCTGCTCGCCCCGCAGCCGTTCGACTCGGTGCTGGTCGGAGACGAGTCCCTGATGCGTCGGCCGATGGAGCGCGTCGCGGTGCCGCTGCGCCAGATGGGCGCGCGCATCGAGACGCGCGAGGGGCGCCCGCCGGTGCACATCCGCGGCACACCGGCACTGCACGGCATCGACTTTCGGATGCCGGTGGCGAGCGCGCAGGTCAAATCCGCCGTGCTGCTCGCCGGCCTCGGGGCGCACGGGCGCACCCGGGTGAGCGAACCGGCTCCGACCCGGGATCACACCGAGCGGATGCTCAGGGCCTTCGGGGTACAGGTGCAGCGCGACGGGGCGAGCGTGTCGCTCGAGGGCGGTCAGGTGCTCACCGGCACGGCCGTCCGGGTGCCGGCGGACTTCTCCTCGGCGGCGTTTTTCATCGTCGCCGGCCTGATCAGCGCCGAGGAGGGACTGCTGCTGCGTAACGTCGGGGTCAATCCCACCCGGACCGGGCTGCTCGAGATGCTGCGCAGCATGGGCGCGGATATCCGACTGCACCCGCATCCGGGCGCTGGCGCGGAGCCGACGGCGGACATCGAGGTACACAAGAGCGCGTTGCGCGGTATCCACGTGCCGCGCGAGCTGGTGCCGCTCGCGATCGACGAGTTCCCCATCTTCTTCGTCGCCGCGGCGCTGGCGCAGGGGGAAACGACGGTGCGCGGGGCCGAGGAACTGCGCGTGAAGGAGACCGATCGACTGGCGGCGATGGCCGAGGGACTGAGCGTCCTCGGGGTGGAGAATCATCTGCTCGATGACGGCCTGTGGCTGCGCGGCGGGCAGGGCTTTACCGGCGGGCAGATCAACAGCCACGGCGATCACCGGATCGCCATGGCCTTCGCGATCGCGGCGCTCGCGGCGCGCGCGCCCATTGAGATCCACGACGTGGCCAACGTGGCGACCTCGTTCCCGGGCTTCGTCGCGCTGGCACGCACCGCGGGCCTGACGCTCGAGGCCACCTGAGCGTGAGCGAAGCGGCTATTCCAGTCGTTACCCTCGACGGTCCGAGCGGTTCGGGCAAGGGCACGGTGAGCCGCGCCGTGGCGCGTCGCGTCGGCTGGCACCTGCTCGACAGCGGGGCGCTGTATCGTTTGGTGGCGCTCGCGGGCATTGAACATAAGCTGGCGGCGGACGACGTCGACGGCCATGCCCGGCTCGCCGCCGCGATGCGGGTGCGCTTCGGGACCGAGCGGGAGGGCGAACGGGTGCTGCTCGAGGGGCGCGACGTCACGGCGGCGATCCGGACCGAAACGATGGGACAGGGCGCCTCCCGGGTGGCCGCCTGGCCGGCCGTGCGTGCCGCGCTCCTGGGACGCCAGCGCGCGTTTGTCGAGGCGCCGGGACTCGTTGCCGACGGCCGGGATATGGGCACGGTGGTCTTCCCACACGCGGTCCTGAAGATATTTCTCACCGCGAGCGCCGAGGAACGGGCCCGCCGCCGCTATAACCAGTTGAAAGAAAAGGGCCCCGGTGCTAGCCTCTCGGCCCTTTCGCGCGAGATCGCCGAGCGAGACGCGCGGGATTCGAGTCGGGCCGTGGCCCCGCTCGTCCCGGCCGCAGACGCCGCGCGGATCGATTCGACCGACCTGACCATCGAGGCCGCGGTCGAGCGCGTGATCGAGTTGGGCCGACGCCGTTCGCTGTGGGCGTAGCGCGGTCCTGACGCGAAGAGTTTCCGGTCGGCTTGCGCCAGGGAAGCGCAGGCCATGTTCCGCATCTGCCTGGCCTCTAGGGATGACAGGGGCGCCAGTTAATAAGCACGCCGTCCTGAAGGACCGTGCGAGTGAAGGTATGACAGAAAGTTTTGCACAGCTCTTCGAGCAGAGCCTCGCCAACCAGCGCATCCGCCCGGGGATGATCCTCACCGGACTGGTCGTTGACGTCACCCCCGATGTGGTCGTGGTCAACGTCGGTCTGAAGTCCGAAGCCGTCATTCCCGTCGAGCAGTTCAAGGACGAGAGCGGCCAGATCGAAGTCAAAGCGGGCGACGAAGTCGAAGTCGCGCTCGATTCGGTCGAGGATGGCACCGGCGAGACGCGCCTGTCGCGCGAGAAAGCCAAGCGCGCCCGCACCTGGACGCGTCTCGAGGAGGCCTTCAACAAGGCCGAGATCGTCACCGGCATGATCACCGGCCGCGTCAAAGGCGGCTTCACGGTGGAAATCGACAACGTCCGGGCGTTCCTGCCGGGCTCGCTGGTCGATGTGCGACCGGTGCGCGACACGGCATATCTCGAGGGCAAGCCGCTCGAGTTCAAGGTCATCAAGCTCGACCAGAAGCGCAACAACGTGGTGGTCTCGCGCCGCGCGGTCGTCGAGCAGGAGTTCTCCGCCGAGCGCAGTGCGCTGCTGGAGAATCTGCAGGAAGGCGCCGTCGTGCACGGTATGGTCAAGAACCTCACCGACTACGGTGCGTTCGTCGACCTCGGCGGCATCGATGGTCTGCTGCACATCACCGACATGGCGTGGAAGCGCGTCAAGCATCCCTCCGAGGTGGTCAAGGTCGGTGAGGAGATCGACGTGCGGATCCTGAAGTTCGACCGCGAGCGCTCGCGCGTGAGCCTCGGGTTGAAGCAGCTCGGAGCCGATCCGTGGGAGAACATCGCCCGGCGCTACCCGGCCAACACCCGCGTGTTCGGCAAGGTCACCAACATCGCCGACTACGGCGCGTTCGTCGAGATCGAGGACGGCGTCGAGGGCCTGGTGCACGTCTCGGAGATGGATTGGACGAACAAGAACGTCAATCCGGCCAAGGTGGTGCACACGGGCGAGGAAGTCGAGGTCATGGTGCTCGACGTCGATGAAGACCGTCGCCGCATCTCCCTCGGCCTGAAGCAGTGCAAGGCCAATCCGTGGAAGGAGTTCGCCGAGAACTACAACCGCGGCGATCATGTCAGCGGCCAGATCAAGTCGATCACCGACTTCGGCATCTTCATCGGGCTGTCCGGCAACATCGACGGCCTGGTGCACCTGTCGGACATCTCCTGGGACATGCCCGGGGAGGAAGCCGTGCGCAGCTACCAGAAGGGTCAGCAGCTCGAGGCCATGGTGCTGTCGATCGATCCGGAGCGCGAGCGCATCAGCCTCGGCATCAAGCAGCTGGCGAAGGACCCGTTCTCCAGCTACATCGCCGAGAACCCCAAGGGCACCATCGTGCGCGGCGTGGTCAAGGACGTCGATGCACGCGGCGCCACCATCGATCTGGGCAACGGGATCGAGGGTCAGCTGCGCGCCTCCGAGCTCGGCCGTGACCGCATCGAGGATGCGCGCACGGTGCTGAAGGTCGGGGAGGAAGTCGAGGCGAAGTTCACGGGCGTCGACCGCAAGTCGCGCACCATCTCGCTCTCGATCAAGGCGAAGGAAGCCCACGAGGAAGCCGAGGCGGTGCAGAACTACCGCTCCTCGGACTCCAGCACAACCGGTACGAGTCTTGGCGATCTGCTCAAAGAGCACATCGGGGACCGTGGCTGAGTCCTGAACGTCGCCGCTTCCGCCTCGGCGGAGGCGGCGACGGATTGGCCTGAGACATGACCAAATCTGAGCTCATTGAAATCATCGCTGCGAAGCAGAAGCATCTGCCGGCCAAGGATGTCGAGCTCGCTCTGAAGCAGATGCTCGAGGTGATGAGTGATGCCCTCGCGCAAGGCGAGCGCATCGAGATTCGCGGCTTCGGCAGCTTCTCGCTGCACTTCCGACCGCCCCGACAGGGACGTAACCCGAAGACCGGGGAAACCGTGGCGCTCTCGGGCAAGCACGTCCCGCATTTCAAAGCCGGCAAGGATCTGAGGGAACGGGTCAACGAGGGCGCGGGGCAACCCATCCGCGGCTGATCCGCAGCCTAAGGCCCGTAGCACCGGCGCATGCTACATTGCCCCGGTGATCGCGCTGCCCGCTTTCCTGCTCGCGTTGGCGTTCGCCGCCGTCGGTTTCGCCGCGTGGCTGCTCGGGCGTTTGACCGGTAACCGCCGCACGGTGCGTCTGCCGCGCGATTACTACGTCGGACTTGACCATCTGATCAACGATCGTTTCGACCATGCCGTCGAGGTGTTCGCACGCATGGCCGAAGCGGGCGACGCGGCGGAAATCCAATTCGCGCTCGGCAGCCTGTTCCGCCGTCGCGGCGAGGTGGATCGTGCGATCGCCGTGCACACGCGCCTGCGTGAGCAGGGGCGTGGGGCGCTGCGCGACAAGGCCACTTTTGCGCTGGCGCTGGACTATCTGAGTGCCGGTCTCATGGACCGCTCCGAGGAGTTGTTCGCGGAGCTCGCGGCCTCGAACGAGTATCGCGACACCGCGCTTGATCAACTGCTGCGCATCTACGAGGCGCAGGGCGACTGGACGCACGCGCTGGAGACCCTCCAGGCGCTGCCGCCGCAGGTGCAGGCCGAGCGGGCACGCATCGCGGCGCATTATTTGTGCGAGCTCGCCGAGCAAGCACTCGCCCAGGGGGATGCCCGGCGGGCCCGAACGCTGCTCGGGGAGGCCCGTGCGCGGTCGCGGGACTTGCCGCGCGCCGAGGTGCTGGCGGCGCGGTTGGCGGAGGCGGACGGGCAGTCCGCCCAGGCGCTCGAGCGGTATCTGAACATCCTCGAGGCGCACCCGGTGCTCGCCATCGAGATGATTCCGCGGGCCCTCGCGCTCGCGCGGCGGACCGAGGAGCCCCCGGCGCTCGCGGCGCTGTGGGCGCGGCTCGAGCGCTCCGGTCAGAGCGGGGCGCGCGAACTCGCCGTGCTGCTGGCGAGCGCGCTGCCGCCGGAGGAGTTGCAGCGTCTCGCGCAGTCACACGGCCCGCAGGCCGACTCACTCGCCGAGGCGTACGCGCTGGCGCTGCTGATGAAGCGCCTGGGGGATGCCGGCGGCCGCTATCAGTGCGGGGAGTGCGGGCTGTTGAGCACGGCCTGGTACTGGCGCTGTCCGAAGTGCCGCGCCTGGGACAGCCTGCGGCCGGTCGCGCTGAAACGCGACGGCGGTGCGGCGCGGGCGATCGCCGCGCAGTGAGTGCACTGGCTGGGCGTGCCGGGGCGATTTGCGCCGAGGTGCGCGTTACACTAGCCCGATGAGCGACCCGTGACGGGTCGGAGCTGACATTTCTAGGAGCACACCATGCGCACCCCTCCGAAGTCGATCATACGCACGGCCGTATTTCCGGTGGCCGGTCGCGGTACGCGCTTTCTGCCGGCGACCAAGGCCAGCCCGAAGGAGATGCTGCCGGTGGTCGACAAGCCGCTCATCCAGTACGCGGTGGAGGAGGCGCTTGCCGCAGGCGCCACGCGCCTGGTGTTCGTCACCGGCGCGGCCAAGCGCGCCATCGAGGATCACTTCGACTCCGACCAGGAACTCGAGCAGCTGCTCGAGCGCCAAGGCAAGAGCAGTCTGCTCAATCAGATCCGCAGCGTCCTGCCGTCCTATGCCTCGTGCATCTATATCCGCCAGCCCGCCCCGCTCGGACTCGGTCACGCGGTGCTCTGTGCGCAGCCGGCGGTCGGCGCCGAGCCGTTCTTCGTGCACCTGGCCGACGATCTGATCCGCAGCGACGTCGCCTGCCTGGCGCAGATGGCCGAGGTGTATGACTCGAAGCGCGCCAGTGTGCTCGGCGTGCAGGCCGTGCCGCGTGCCGACACCGACAAGTACGGCATCGTGGCGGTCGAGGCCGACAAGTCGGCCACTGCCCGGGTGCACAGTATCGTCGAGAAGCCCAAACCTCAGGTGGCCCCGTCGAATCTCGCGGTAGTGGGTCGCTACGTGCTCGCCCCGGCGATCTTCGAGCACCTGGAGAAGATCGGCCGGGGCGCCGGTGGAGAGATTCAGCTCACCGATGGCATCGCCGCGCTGATGCGCGAGGAGGCGGTGTACGCGTACCGTTTCGCCGGCACCCGCTACGACTGCGGCAGCAAGCTCGGATATCTGCAGGCCACCGTCGAGTACGCGCTCGGGCACCCGGTGCTGGGCAAGGATTTTCGCCGTTACCTGCGCGGCCTGCAGCTGGAGATGGGCACGGCGGCCCCGGCGCACCGCAAGAGCAACGGCGCCGCACCACGTCGACGCGCGACGCGGCCGGCGGCGAGTTCCTAAGTCCGGCCGGCTACGCCGGCTGCACCAGCGGCGGCTGCTCTGGCGTGCGTGCCGTGAGGTGCGCCAGCGTGTTGATGTTGTCGACCAGGCGGTCGCAGGCGACCACGATGTCCGTGGCGGCGGTGAGTTCGCGCGCCAGGCGGCGCTGGGCGGCGCGGATCGGCGGCAGGGCGTTCGGCTCGCGGCGCGCGCTCAGGGCTGCGGCCACCTCGGCGAGCGCGGTGGCGCTTTGGCGCAGAAATGGTTCGAGCGAGGCCTGTTCCGGCACGGGCACCTGATGTCCGAGCAGCGCCTCCAGCGTCATGACCGTGCGGGCCAGCCGGTTGCCGTTGGTGAGCAGCGATTGGGCCAGTTCCGCCAGCGCCGAGGGCGTGGCCGGCTCGGCGAGCAGGCGGTTCACGGACGCTTCGGCATTGACCCGCGCGACCCGGGCGCCCTGGCGGCCGTCGCGCCGCTCATGCACGCTGCCGCCTGCGAGGGAGGTGAGGTAGGTTGCATAGGCGCGCAGCATGTCCGCGAGCGTCTCGCGCGTGCGACCCTTCTCCCAGGTCGGCCACAGCGCATACACCGACAGTGACACCGCGCTGCCGATGATGGTATCGATCAGACGGGCGACGACGGTCGGCTCGGGGCGCTCGCCGACGAACGCCAGCAGCAGCACCACCATTCCGGTGAGGCAGGCCACCGCGATTCCGTAGTGCACATCGCCGAAGTAGCGAAATCCGGCGCACAGCGCGGCCAGCACCGCCAGGTGCACCCACGCGTTGAGCGGCAGCACATAGACCAGCGCCGTGGTGAGCACCAGTCCGAGGATGGTGCCGACCACGCGCAGCAGTCCGTAGCTGAACGTGGCGGCGAAGTCCGCGCGCAGCACGATCGCCACCGTCATCGGTATCCAGTAACCGTGCACGACCGGCAGCATCCGAGCGAGCCACAGTGCGAACGTGAAGCACACGGCGCTGCGCACCGCGTGGCGGAAGGCGGCCGAACGGGGCGTGAGGTTCGCTCCCAGGATGGCGAACGGGGATTGCGGGCGCAGCGCGTGCGGTCGCTGCAGATCCTCCTGCACGGGGCGGCCGAGCGCCTGTGTGTCGGCGCGCTCGGCGTTGCGCACCGCGGCGGAGAGCTGACCGGAGAGCGCCTGGAAATGCCGCCACGGTCCCTCGGGCAGCTCCGCCTCATGTTCCGCGGCAGCGCGCTCGGCCCGCTGCAGCCGATCGAGCTCGGTGCGCATGACCTGACGCGGGTCGGCGCCGGCTTCGATGGCTGCGCTGATCGCCTCGAACAGTGCCGCGCAGTCCTGCTGCACGAGCGGCGTGAGGCGCTCGCCGGGATCGGTGAGCTCCAGTGCCGTGAGCTCGAGCCGCGCCCGCTCGGCCAGCTCGAGCATCACGCCGAAGTGGTCCATGACCGCACCGTGGGCGCGCAGCGGACCGAGCAGCGTGTGCTGCAGTTCGGTCATCTCGGCGGTCAGTTCGAGTGCGGCGCCGCCGTCGTGCGCCCCGCGCCGTGCCATGGCGGCGAGCTCGCGATACACCGCCGCGAGCGCCTCGCGCTCCGGTCCGTAGCGTTGCAGCGGCCAGGCTGCGATCGAGAACAGCGTCAGCAGCAAGCCGCCGGCCGTGACCCATGCGGTGAGCGCCAGGGCCGCCCCGAGCGAGGGGGCCGGCAGATCCGTGGCGATCACCAGCAGAATCATCGCCGTCATACCCACCCGTGCGATCGCATCGCCGAACACCACGAGCAGCGCCCCGCAGAAGCCGATGGCGAAACTCGCCACCAGCAGCGCCGGCAAATGGTGGTTCAGCGTCAGCCCGAGGAAGGTGGCCAGTCCGCCGGCGGCCGAGACCGCGAGCAGCCGGAACAGGCGCTGGCGGTACGGGCCCGGTTGATCCGAGTACATCGTCACCACCGCGCCCACGGCCGCGGCGATGCCCGGCAACAGGTGCGCGGTGGCGATGCCCCAGACGAGCGGCAGGACCACCGCAGCGGTGTTGCGCAGCAGCACCCGCCAGGGCAGTTGCGCCGGTTTGGTCTTCAGCAGCGCCGCGACCATGTTCTGGCGCAGGGACGTGACGGCGGTGGGCATCCGTGGACTCCGATTCTGCGCCGCGCTCGCGCGGCGACGACCCGCCGATTATGGCAGATACACCGCGACCACGGCCCCGCCGTCCTGACGGTTGGCGATGGTGAGCCGCCCGCCGTGCGCTTCGATGATCTCGCGGCACAGCGTCAACCCGAGACCGCTGCCTGAGGATTGGGTCGAGAAGAACGGGAGGAGCGCACCGCCTGCTCGCCGCGCCTACCGTCTGCGAGCGAGCATACCGCCTGCGTTGCCACTCAAGCGCCTGTCAGGAGGCGTACTGGGCGGCTCGCCGGGACCTCGCGCTTCGTGTGTACCGGGATGCTGGCGCCGCGTTACGCAGAATTGCCAACCGGCTCAACGGCCGACCAGCGCCAAGAGTGCTCGATCTGTGTCGAGAACAGTGCGAGGAGTAGTTAGGACGGGGCTCTAACGGCTTTCCGTGCCTGCGTGCGGTGAGCGTGTTGAAATTCAGTCACGCGATCGAGAAGGTGTCATAGGCGCCATGGTCGCGGCGGGCGCCGACGCCGAGGCGGGCGCTTGTCGGCGATTGGGTCTTGCGCCGATGGGGTGCGCGTAGGGTGGAGCGCTGAGGAAATTTCGGTCGCGGGACGCAGGGTCTTCAAGCCTAGGACGCTCATGGGTGAGCGAGCGATACATGCCACGAACCCGGGATGCGCAAAGCAGCAACTGGCGGATGTCCGGATGGAAAATCGCTCTTCCGCGGCGTGGGGTGATGCCCTGAACCGTCCGTGTCGCGGACAGCGGACAGTCCGCGGACAACCACAGAGGCGGGCAAATCGCAGTGCGCGGATTGGCATCCGCGGCCGTTCAGGCCTATCCTATAGACCTGTCGCGTCGACGGGCGAGTTCGCCCGCCGAACAGGGGGGGCACAGCCTAGTGCCGCAGTTCGCGCACGGAGCCATCCTGAGGAGGACTTATGGCGACTCGACGTTCCGATTCGACCCCCACGCCCAAAACCGAGCAGGGCGTTGCGCCCAAGGCGCCTGCCCGCCGGGTGCAACGTGCCAAGCCGACAGGGAATTCAGCCGCGACCGCCACGAGCGTCACGGTCGAGACCCGGCGCGCCATGATTGCGCAAGCCGCCTATTTTCACGCCGAACGTCGTGGCTTTGCGCCAGGCGGTGAGGAACAGGACTGGCTGAAGGCGGAAGCGGAGGTCGATGCGCTGCTCGAAGGCGCGGCGCACGGCCACGGGCCCCAGTAGGGCCCTGCATTCGATCCTCTATTTCAGAGCGCCTGCGAGCCGACGTCGCGGGCTGCTCTGGTGTTGTGTCGCCGTGCTGGGGTCGCCAGCGCGACATGAGCGACCTCGCGGGGGTGTGTGCTGGCCCCGTCGGCCCTGATTGACGTCTGCACATCGATGCAGGCACTGAAGTGCGCGGCGCTGGCGTAGGCTCAGTGCGGCCTGACCATCGGAGTCGATATGACTGACCTGAACGATGTGCGCGCAGCGATTCTGCGGCGAAGGTGCTCCAGGGCGCAGTCCTGGCAGACTAAATCGCAGCTGTGAGGCGGTCGAAGGACGAGGGCGCCGTCGCACCCGCTCAGGGGGGGCTGCGTCCCGGCCGAATGGCCGATGCCCCTGGAGGGGTGTTTCGCGTACCAGGCCGGCCCGAGCGCGCGGGGCGCGACTTCATCAGCGCCCGGCGGGGCGCAGCGCCGGTGCTCTCACCCCTCGACCCGGCACATCGATCTGCGCAAGAACGCGCGCAATGATCGGCGGGGGGCCTTCCATCATCGCGCCGGCATGATCGGGTGTCCCGATCGCCTCAATTCAGAATGCGCGAGAGCCGCTTGCGGTACTCGGACACGAGGGCGGGCTCACCGGCGGCCAGTTCGAGCACGCAGAGGAAGGACTGCCGGGCCGCGCCGCCGTCGTACTGGCGGTCGCGCTTGATGATCTCGAGCAGTTCTTCGAGCGCCTTCTCGTGCTCGCCGTCGGCAATATAGCGTTGCGCCAGCGCCGAACGGGCTTTCAAATCGGCCCCATCGGCGCTGACCTGTGCGCGCAGCGTGTCGAGGTCGGGCAGCGCGGCCGCGTCGCGCAGACTCGCAACCCGCGTCTTCAGTGCTGCGGCGCGCGCTTCGGCCTGACCGCGCGGTCCGAGCGCGGCGAGCGCCTGATCGGCTTGCTCGAGCTGGCGCGCATCCGGACGGGACGGAAGGCGGTTCAGCAGCACATCGGCGAGGTCGAGTTTTGCCTCGTCGTTGTCGGCGTCGGCCTGGATCGCGGCCGTAAACGCCGTGGCGGCGCCGGCAAAATCCCCGGCGCCGATGAGTTGATGCCCGCGTCGCCGTTCCGCCTCGGACGAGCCGGGCAGCAGCCGGTCGAGAAATGGCCGGATCTGGCCCTCCGGCAGCGCCCCGATGAACCCGTCGACCGGATTGCCGTCGACGAATGCGAGGACGTAGGGAATGCTGCGGACCATGAACTTCTCGGACAGTTCGGGGTTCTCATCGGAATTGATCTTGACCAGCTTGAAGCGTCCGGCGTAGCTCGCCTCGAGCCGCTCGAGCACCGGACCTAAGGCCCGGCACGGTCCGCACCATGGCGCCCAGAAATCCACCAGGACCGGCAGCTGCCGCGAGGTCTCGATGACCTCCTGCTCAAAGGTGTTCAGGCTGACTTCGATCATCATCGTTCTCCGTTCGGGCTCGCTCGACCATCGGGGCGTCGGCGGGGGATTTCAACCGTGCGCGTGCCCGGGATGCCGCTTCCCCCGTGCGCGCGGCCGGCAACTGCACGATGATGCGCCCTTCGCCCGGGCTGAAGCGGGCATCGCCGCCGTGGCTGCGGGCCACCTGGCGCACGATCGCCAGGCCGAGTCCGGAGCCCGGTGCCTGAGCGTTGATGCGGTGAAAGCGCTCGAACACCGACTCTTCCTGGCCGGCGGGGACCCCCGGGCCCTGATCACGGACCTCGATCCGGATCATCCCGTGCTCCACGGGCGGCGCCATGATCCGCACACTGACGGTGCCCTGTCCGTGCACGAGGGCGTTGTCGAGCAAGTTGCGCACCATGTCGCGCAGATCATCCGACCGGCCGCGGATCTCTACGGCATCCGGTACGTGCACCTCGAGCCGCCGACCCTGCGCTTCCATCAACGGCAGCACCTGGGCGGCCGCCTCGCGCGTCAGTCGCGAGAGATTCATCAGCGGCAGCGGTTCGCCGTGCCGCTCATACGAGAGCGACTCCTTGCGCGCCAGGTCGATCAGCTGATCGACCAGACGACCCATCTGACTCAATTCGCGCTCGACCGCCGGCCAGTCCGTCGTGCCCGTCAGGCGCGCCCGCTGCAGGCGCAGATTGAGCACCGCGAGCGGCGTGCGCAGTTCATGAGCCGCATCGGCCGTGAGGCGCCGCTCCACCGCGTAGGCGCGCGAGAGACGGTCAAGTGCGCCGTTGACGGCTTCCACCAGCGGCTGGATCTCCCGCGGCAGACCGCCGGCCGAGATGCGCAGATCCGGCTCGCGCGGCCCGACCCGCGCCGCCTCGCGCGAGGCCCGCTCGATCGGCTGCAGGCTCCAGCCGCTGATCAGCCACATCAGGCCGAGCGCGAGCAGGGCAAAGACGATGAGCACCGAGACGTGCTCGGAGTCCTCGGCGAACAGACTGTCGACCAGCGTGCCTCTGCTCATGCGGTAGCGGGCCGCCACGACCGTCAGTCCGCCCGGCCCGCGGGCCGCGACGATGGGCTGTTTGGCCGCCCCGACGCCGATGAACTCGACCGGGCCGACCGACCCGCGCGCATCGACCGGGATGTAGGGCAGAGGGGTGGTGAGGTTCGCCGAGCTCGCGAGCGGCCGATGATCGGCGCCGAACACCGTGAAGCTGAAGCGGCGCGAGGGGTCGGCATAGACCTTGGCCCAGTCCTTCGAGAGGCGAACCTGCAGGACGCCGGCGCGATCGAAGCGCAGCGCCTCGATGAGCTCGCGAGCCTGATTCTGCAGCGTGCTTGCCCGCAGGCCGGCGATGACGTTGTGCACCTCCAGCCGGTACGACACGAACGAGGCGCCAAGCCCGAGTGCGAACAGCGCGAACATCACCCCGAGCAGCCGCAGACGCAGGCTGTGCGCGCGGCTCACGGCACCGGACCCTCAACCAGGCGATAGCCGATGCCCCACTTGGTTTCGATCGAGGCGGTGGCCTGCGCACCGGCGAGCTTGCGGCGCAGACGGGAGACAGCAGCCTCCAGCGCATTGGTGCTGCCGGCGTCCTCCAGCGCGTACAACCGATCCTCCAGCCGATCCTTGGTGATCACCTGGCCGGGCACCCGCAGCAGTTCCTCCAGCAGCGCCGCTTCGCGGCGGGTCAGATCGAGGGGCTTGCCGAGCACCGTCGCTTCGCGGGTGACGGTGTCGAAGGTGATCTCCCCGAGCGTGTAGCGGGTCTCGCGCCGGCTGCCGACGCGCCGCAGCACCGCGCGCAGGCGGGCCTCGAGCTCGAGCAGGTTGAACGGCTTGACGATGTAGTCGTCGGCTCCCGAGTTCAGTCCGAACAGGCGCTCCTCCATGCCGTCGCGCGCCGTGACGATCACCGCCGGCACCTGCGGCTGCAGCATGCGCAGCTCGCCGAGCAGTTGCATGCCGTCCATGTCCGGCAGACCGAGGTCCAGGACCACCGCGTCGACCGGGGCGACGCGGGCCCCGGCGAGCGCATGCTCACCGCGCTCGAAGGCATCGACCGCGAAGCCGCGCTCGCGCAGATGATCGGCGATCATCTCGCGGATCGCCTGGTGGTCTTCGACCAGCAGTATTCTCATGGGACTCGCGTCGAGGAAAGGGGTTGGGTCTGGCCTCATTATCCGCGCCGGAGGCCTGCGGCGCTCGTCAGGACTTGGTCAGCAATGACTGGCAATGTGTCCGCGCCGGCCACGCTGCGGGTCGGTCGGTAGGGTTTTGGTCTGGAGAAACGGAAATCGCGATGCACCGTATTGGCGGTTCTGGTCCCGCGGCGGCCTGCTCGACCGGCGCCGGATGCGGCCGGCGCTTCCCGGCACGGCTCGGCGGACTCGGCGCACTCGCTGTGGCAGCGCTCCTCGGCGGCTGCGCCACCTACCATGCCCTGCCGCTGCCCCGCCAGGCGCATCTGGCCGGGGCACTGAGCGCGCTGCGTACCGAGGTGCCGCCGCTGCAGCCCGGCGCGTCGCCGCGGCGCATCCGAGTGAATCGGCCGTTGCGGCCCGGCGACATCGGCTTGCTCGCGGTGCTGAACGATCCGGCGCTGCGCACCGAGAGCGGGTATCTGGCCGCGGCCCAGGCGAGTCTGCTGCAGGCCTCGCTGCTGCCCAATCCCGTGGCGGGCCTGGTCTACGAGCCGCAGCTCGGCGGCGCCGGCGTGGCGCCGTCCTGGACGGCCACGCTCGCCGAGGACGTCCAGTCCATCATCACCTACCACACCCGGGTCGCGGCCGCCCACGATGCGCTCGAGCAGGTCGACGCCGGCCTGCTGTGGCGCGAGTGGCAGACGGCGCAGCAGGCGCGTGTGCTCGCGGTCTATCTGTACTGGGGACATGACGCGCTGCGCGCCAGCCGCCGCGAGGCGCGGCTGCTCGATCGGGAAGCCCGCGCGGCACATGCCGCTGCGGCAAGCGGCAGTCTGGACATGCGCTCGCTCGCACCGATCCTCGCGGCCAAGGCCGGTGCCGATCAGACGCTCGCCAACCTGACGCTGGCGCAGCTGCGCGCCTGGCAGGCGCTCGATGCGCTGCTCGGTCTGGAGCCGACCGTGCGTTTTCCGATCGCCGCTGCGCGGGCGGTCGCGCTGCCGCGCCACATCGCGCCGCTGCTCGCCTCGCTCCCTGAGCGCCGGCCGGACCTGGTAGCGCTGAAGATGGGCTATCACTCGGCGGACGAGAACGTGCGCACTGCGATCCTTGGGCAATTCCCCGCCCTGGTGCTCGGGGCGCAGTGGGACCAGGACAACGGCAATATCCGCAACGGTGGCCCGACTGCCCAGCTCGATCTGCCGATCTTCAATCGCAATCAGGGTCAGATTGCCGCCACCCGTGCCACCCGGCTGGTGCTGCATGCGCAGTACCAGGCGCGGCTCGATGCCGCGGTCGGCACGGTGCGCGCACTTGCGGTGCAGATCCGCCGGCTTCATCGCGCGGTGCGTCAGGCGCATCGCGCCGCACTCGCCGCGCAGCGGCTCGCCCGCTCCGCCCAGCGCGCGTATGGACGTGGGGATCTCGATGAGCGCGCGCTCGCCGATTACCTGACGGGCGCGCTTGCGCGGCGGCTCGAGGCCGACACGCTCGAGCGGACGCTCGGCCAGGCGCGCATCGCCTTCACCCTTGAGCTCGGACTCGGACTGCCGCAAGTGCGCATCGTCCCGGTCGCCCAGATATAACGAGGACGCCATGATCCGCCGAATGATCTTCGGAGTGTTCTGTCTTGCGCTCAGCGGCGCGGCGCTGCTGCAGCCGGTGTGGGCGGCCGACACTTCCAGCCCGAGCGTGCTGGTGACGCTGACGCCGCTGCGCAGCGGCAGCCTCCCGCACGTGGTGGTCGCGTACGGAACGGTCGAGCCGAGCAATACCGGCGGACTCGCAATGATGGCCGCCGAGTCCGGCCTTATCGGTACGGTGTATGTGCGGGTCGGTCAGCGAGTGGTCGCCGGCGCGCAGCTCGTGCAGATCCTGCCGAGTCCGCAGTCGGCGGCGGCCTATCACCAGGCGATCTCCTCGCTGAAGGTGGCGCATGCGCTGGTGCGCAGCACCCGCAAGCTCTACAGCCTGCATCTGGCGACCAACGAGCAGTTGGCGGCGGCGGAGAAGTCACAGCTCGACGCGCAAGCGAATCTCGCCGCGCTGCGGGCCACCGGCGCCGGTGGCCCGCAGGTGCTGCGCGCACCGTTCGCCTCGGTCATCACGACGCTCTCGGCACTGACCGGCACGATCGTGAACATGGGCACCCCGGTGCTGACGCTCGCCTCCCCGGATCACCTGGTGCTCGCCGCCGGCGTGGTGCCCTCGCAGGCGTTCAGCATGGCGGTGGGGGACTCGGCGGTGGTACAGGCCACCGGCTCGGACGACTGGGTGCGCGCCCGTGTCGCGATGAGCGGCGCGGCGAGTATTCCCAACACCGGACTGGTGCCGGTGCAGATCGCCCTGCCGGCCGGGAAGTTCATCCCGGGGCAGGTGGCGCGCGCGCGCATCACGACCGCTGAGGTCAAGGGCTTTCTCGTGCCGCACGCGGCACTGCTGGTCAACGAGCGCGGCGCGCCCTACGTCGTTCAGGCGGTCGAGGGCATCGCGCACAAGGTGCCGGTGCGCGTGCTCGATGAATACGACGATCAGGACATCATCAGCGGGGCGCTCGATCCGAGCGCCGCGGTGGTGCTGGCCGGGGACTATCAACTCGAGAACGGCATGCACATCCGCATCGCCAAGTCCGGCGAGCCGGGGACGAGTCCGTGAGCTTCTCCGAATGGGTCGAGCGGCACCGCCGCTCGCTCCTGACGATTGCCTTTGCACTCGCGCTCGCCGGGGTGTTCGCGGCCATCTCGCTGCCGGTGGGGCTGTTCCCGGTGACCAGCTTTCCGCGCATCCGGATCGAAGTGAGCACCGGCAGCATGCCGGCGCGCCAGATGCTGGTCGATGTGACCGAGCCGCTCGAGCAGAGCACCCGCGCTATTCCCGGCGCGCAGAACGTGACCTCCACCACCTCGCGCGGCTCGGCGCAGATCTACGTCGATTTTCCCTGGGGCTCGAACATGAATCAGGCGCTGCTCGCGGTCGACGCGGCGCTCGCCCAGGAACTGCCGACGCTGCCGAAGGGCACCAGCTACGACATCATCCAGATGAGTCCGAACATCATCATGCCGTTCGTGTCGTACGCGCTCATTTCCAAGAGCGTGCCGCCGACGGCGTTGCGCCAGCTCGCGCAGTACGAGATCACCCCGCTGCTCACTGGCATTCCGGGCGTGCGCCGCGTCGGGGTGCTCGGCGGGAAGACCCCCGAGGTGCAGGTGTCGGTCAATGAGGAGAAGCTGCGCGCCTTCGGCCTGACGCTCGCGCAGGTCTCCCAGGCGCTCGCGCAGACCAACGTCGTGCAGGCCGTCGGGCGGCTGGAGGACAACGATCTGTTGTACCTCGCGATCAACAACAATGCGTTCACATCGCTGCACTCGGTGCGCAGAGTGGCGCTGCGCACCGCGACCAACGGCATCGTGCGCCTCGGGGACATCGCCAAGATTACGATGGGCACGGTGCCGCAGTGGCTGCTGGTCGATGACAACGGCAAGCCGGCGGTGACCTTCGACGTCTACCAGCAGGACAACGCAGACTCGATCAGCCTGGCACGCAAGGTCAAGCAGCGCCTCTCGGCGTTCATGAAGACCCAGCCGAAGGCCATCCACCTGTACAAGTGGTACGACCAGACCCAGATGGTCGGCTCCTCGATCGCCGCGCTCGAGGAGGCGATCCTGATCGGTCTGGTGTTCGCCGCGCTGGTGCTGCTCGCGTTCCTGCGTAACTGGCGAGTCACGATGGTGGCGATGGTGGTGGTGCCGCTGTCGGTGCTGATCACCGTGCTGCTGCTGTCGCTGCTCGGCATGACCTTCAACATCATGACCTTGGGCGGGATTGCCGCGGCGATCGGCCTGCTGATCGACGATGTCATCGTCATGATCGAGCACATTGCGCGGCGCGCCGGCGTACCCGGACTGGAAAAGCCGCAGCAGAGCGTGCTCACCGCGGCGCGCGAGTTTCTCGCGCCGCTGCTCGGCTCGAGTCTGGCCACGATCATCATCTTCATTCCGCTTGCGTTTCTCTCCGGCATCACCGGGGCGTTCTTCAAGTTCCTCTCCCTCACCATGGCCTCGGCGCTGATCATCTCGCTGATCCTCACCGCCTTCGCGGTGCCGCTGCTGGCGCGGAGCCTGATCGACTTCAGGAACTTCCACGATCCCTCCCATGGCAAGGAAACGCGGCTGAAGCGCGTGCACGGCAAGGCACTCAGCCGGCTGTTCGAGAAGCCCGTGCTGCTCGTGCCGGTGCTCGGGGTGGTGGTGCTGGTCGGATACGTCGCCTACCTCAACGTCGGCAGCGGGTTTCTGCCGCGCATGGACGAGGGCGGCTTCGTCCTCGATTACCAGGCGGCCCCGGGTACCTCGCTCACCGAGACGAACCGCGAGCTCGAGGAGATCGAGTACATCCTGCACAAGGACCCGTACGTGTACACCTACTCGCGCCGCACGGGTGCGGGTCTGGGTGGAGATCTGAACGAGGCCTATCAGGGCGATTTCTTCGTGCGCCTGATCTCCTCCTCGAAACGGCCCAACATCTGGAAGGTGATGGATGAGATCACCCGCAAGGTCACGCGTGACGTGCCGGGCATCGATTTCGATACCCATCAGCTGATGAGCGACATGATCGGGGACATGGTCGGACGGCGCCAGCCGGTGGTCATCTCCCTCAGCGCGAAGAACCCGGCAGTGCTCGGTGCCGTGGCGGTGCGGGTCGCCAAGGCGATCCGCGCCGTGCCGGGGATCGAGCCGGCCTCGGTCATCGACGGGGTGGTGCCGGCCGGGGATGCGCTCGACATCCACGTCGATCCGGCCGCAGCCGCGATGGAGGGGCTCACGGTGGCGCAGGTGCGCGACCAGGTCTATCACTACCTGCACGGTGCGGTGGTGACGAGCTATCTCGGCAGCGTGCAGGACATCGGCGTGCGCCTGTGGCTGAGTCCGCCGGAGCGGCGCATCTACCGCAGCCAGCTCGGGGATCTGCCGATCCGCGCGCCCGATGGGCGGATGCTGCGACTGGCCAGCGTCGCCACGGTGCGCTTCGTTGCCGGTCAGCCTGAGCTCACCCGCGACAACCTGGCGCAGATCGTCGCGGTGACGGCGCAGATCGGCGGCGGTTATGCATTGAGTACGACCATCGCGGGCGTCAAGCAGGTGCTGAGCAAACCCGGTCTGCTGCCTCCCGGGGTGATGTACACCCTCGGCGGCCAGTACAAGCAGGAACAGCTCGCCGTGCACGGCATGATCCGGGTGTTCGGCGCCGCGTTGGTCGCGGAGCTGATTTTGCTGCTGTTCCTCTACGAGCGGTTCGTCACGCCGGTGGTGATCATGCTGAGTGCGCTGATCTCCACCGGCGCGGTGTTCGTCGGGCTGTGGCTGACGCGGGTGGAGCTGAACATCACCGCCATGATGGGCATGGTGATGATCGTCGGCATTTCGACCGAAATGGCGATCTTCTACGTCTCGGAGTACCAGACGCTCGCGCGCAGCATGCCGCGGCGTGAGGCGCTCTATGAGGCGGCGCTGAATCGGCTGCGCCCGATCACCATGAGCACGCTGGCGATGATCCTGGCGCTGGTGCCGCTCGCAGCGGCGATCAGCGGTTCGGGCGACCAGATGCTCCAACCGCTCGCGATCGCGATCATCGCCGGGGCGATCGTGCAGCTGCCGCTGGTGCTGCTGGTCATGCCGGTGGTGTTGTGGCTGACGGAGCGCTACGAGGGCGCCACCGCCTGAGTGCGCCGCGCCTCAGGGGGCGGCGCGCCAGCGTTCCCCGTGCCGCAGGGCGCGCCCGTCAGCCTCGAGCTTCAGCAGGTGCGCGAGCAGGGAGCGCTCGGCGAGTCCCCACAGCGTCGGCGCCACGTCCTCGTAGGCGCCCGCGCACAGTTCGGCGAGCGTGGCCGGCTGCTGCGCGCTCAGGGCCTCCAGCACCTTCGCCTCGCGGTTCAAGCGGTGCGCAATGAGCGCACAGAGCGCTTCGTGCGGCTCATCGATCCGCTCACCGTGTCCGGGAGCGAGCGCGGTGAGATCCTCGCGCAGCAGCCGCTGCAGCGAGGCGATATACGCCTGCATGTCCCCGTCCGGCGGATCGATCAGCACGGTCGAGCCCTGAATGATGTGATCTCCGGTGAACAGCAGTCCCTCGGCCTCGAGCAGGTAGCACAGGTGGTTCGAGGCATGGCCGGGCGTGTGCAGCACTCTCAGCACGGTGCCCGGGCCGAGCGTCACGCGCTCCCCGTCGGTGAGTTCCCGGTCGGGGAGGAAGGAGCCGTCCTGGCCGTGCGGGTGTGCGCTTACCCGCCCGAGCAGTTCGGCGCCGGTCAGGCGCTTCAGCGGCGCGGCGCCCGGGGAGTGGTCGGGGTGAGTATGGGTCACCAGGATGCGCCGGATCGGGCCGGGCGCGCCGTTTTGCAGCGCGAGCAAATGCCGCGACTGCGCTGGACCGGGGTCGATCAGCGCCCAGTGATCACCCTCGCCGACGAAATAGCTGTTGGTGCCCGGGCCGGTCATCAGCCCGGCATTGCCGCAGGTCAGGCGCCAGACCCGCGCCGAGAGACGCACCGGCACCCCGGGCTGGACCGGGGGGCTGCGCCGTGCGTCGGCATACCTGCCGTCTTGGTGACTCATCGCGCGCTGATGCTAGCATGAGTGCACGAGATTCCGAGGAGCGCTCCTGTGCAGAGTTCTGTGCGCCAGCCGACGATCTATTTGACCCACGGGGGTGGCCCGTGTTTCTGGATGGAATTCCCCGCGCCGTTCGGCCCGCGTGCCTACGAGGGACTGCGGGTCTACCTCGAGGGTGTGCTCGGGAGTCTGCCGGCCCCGCCGCGCGCCATCCTCATGGTGAGCGCGCACTGGGAGGAGCCGGTGCCGACGGTCGCGAGCGCCCCGGCGCCCTCGATGCTATTTGATTACTACGGCTTTCCGCCGCATACGTATCAGCTGAATTATCCGGCGCCCGGTGCCCCGGAGCTTGCCGCGCGGGTGCGTGGAGTGCTGGAGGGCGCCGGGATCAGCACGGCGAGCGACGCCGAGCGTGGCTTCGATCACGGGGTGTTCGTGCCGATGCTGATCATCGATCCGGCGGCACACATTCCCGTGCTCATGCTCTCGCTCACGGCGGATCTGGATCCGGCGCGCCACTGGGCCCTCGGCGCAGCGCTCGCGCCGCTGCGCAGTGACGGGGTGTTGATCATCGGCAGCGGCAGCAGCTACCACAATCTGCGTGCGATCTTTGCCGGCGGGGAGGGCGGCTCGGAGGCCTTCGATGCGTGGCTGAACGAGACGGCGGTGCAGGTCGATCCGGCTGAACGGCGTGCGCGGCTGCTCGCCTGGGAGCGCGCGCCGCAGGCGCGCGCCTGTCACCCGCGTGAGGAGCATCTCATGCCGCTCATGGTCGCCGCCGCCGCCGCCGGGGATGATCCGGGACGGGCGCGGTTCCGCGGCCGCATTGGCGGCAAAGCCTATTCCTGCTTCAGCTTCGGCGGCTGAGCGGCCTTACCGGCGGCGGTGCCCTTGGGGGTCGGCGAGCGCCGGATAATCGGTGTATCCGGCCGCGCCTCCGGCGTAGAAGAATTCCGGCCGCGGCTCATTCAGCGGCGCACCGGTGCGCAGGCGCTCGACCAGATCGGGGTTTGCGATGAACAGCTTGCCGAAGGCCACCGCGTCGGCCTCGCCCCGCTCGATCAGGCCGGTGGCGCTCTCGCGGGTGAGTTTCTCGTTGGCGATGTAGACGCCGCTGAACGCTCGCTTCAGCTGCGGGCCGATGCGCTCGCCGTCGGGATGCTCGCGCGCGAATACGAAGGCGATCCGCCGTCGTGACAGTTCGCGTACGACGTAGCCGAAGGTCGCGGCGCGATCGGAATCCCCCATGGAGTGCGCATCGCCGCGAGGTGCGAGATGCACGCCTACGCGTCCGGGACCGAACACGCCGGCGGCCGCATCCGTCACCTCGAGCAGGAGCCGGGCGCGGTTCTCGATCGATCCGCCGTACGCATCGTCGCGGCGGTTGGCGCTGTCCTGGAGAAACTGGTCGAGCAGGTAGCCGTTGGCCCCGTGCAGCTCCACGCCGTCGAAACCTGCGCGTTCGGCATTTTCCGCGCCCCGCGCGAAGGCCGCGATGATCTCGGCAATCTCCGCGCTCGGCAGTTCGCGGGGCACCACGTAGGCGGTGTGCGGACGCACGAGGCTCACGTGCCCCTCGGGCGCTATCGCACTGGGGGCGACCGGCCGTTCGCCGCCGAGGAATAGCGGGTGCGAGACTCGGCCGACATGCCAGAGCTGCAGAAAGATCCGTCCGCCCTCGGCATGCACGGCCCGCGTGACCTGCCGCCACCCGGCGACCTGCTCATCCGACCAGATGCCCGGCGTGTCGGCGTAGCCGACGCCCATCGGGGTGACCACCGTCGCCTCCGAGATGATCAAGCCGGCGCCGGCGCGCTGCCGGTAGTACTCGCACATCAGCGCGTTCGGGATGCGGTGCTCGCCGGCGCGGCTGCGGGTCAGCGGCGCCATGACGATGCGATTGGGAAGCCGTAGCTCGCCGACCTGCAGCGAGTCGAACAGTGCGGACATGAAAATCAAGGGATTCGCGGTGGAAACCCCCTATTGAACCACGGGGGCTCAGACGCCGCAAAATTCGTCGTGCAGGACACCGAGCAGGCGCGTGACGATGCCCGGAGCGAGCGAATAGTAGACCGTCTGCGATTCGCGCTCGGTGCGCACCATGCCGGCTTTGCGCAGCACCGCCAGGTGTTGCGAGAGCGCAGACTGGCTGAGAGGAACGCGTTCGTTCAACTGCCCGACTGACAACGGTGCCGCCACCAGATGACACAGGATCAACAAGCGCTGCTCGTTCGCCAGCGCCCGCAGCACTCCGGCCGCCTCGACGCAGTGCGGCTGCATGTCGTGTGCGGCGCGCAGCAGCGGGCTGCCCGCCGAGGAGGTGCTCCGGCGGCTCTTGGCGGGCGGTGAGGGCGGCGTTCGCATGGGGCATGCAGTTTAAACCAGTTCGTGTTCAATCGCCACTTGCTAAATTAGACGTACCTAATATACTGGGCTCACCGCCGGTCACTCGCACCGGCCTCGTTCGAGGGAGAGTGCCATGTCAGTCGATCGAATGGTCTTTGCGTTTGCCGGCAGTTTCGTGCTGATCGGCGTGCTGCTCGCCTGGCTCGCGAGCCCCTGGTGGCTGATCGTGCCGGCATTTGTCGGGGTAAACATGCTGCAATCGGCCTTCACCGGGTTCTGCCCGCTGGCGAAGATTCTCAAGCGTTTCGGGGTCAAGCCCGGCGCGGCGTTTTGAGCTCCGGGAGGGCGCGATGAGCCGTCGAGCACTTCTGAGCGCGGCGCTGGCGTGCACCGCGGCCGGCGCCTTGGCCGCCTGCAGTGCCCCTCATGAGGCGAAGCCGCGTGCGAGCGCTTCGGCGCTCGCGACGCTGCGGGTGGGTTTCCAGCGCGGCGCTGCCCGGCAGCGCTTCGATGGCATCGTGCAGGCGGTCGATCGGGCTACGCTCACGGCACAGACGACCGGACGCGTCACGGCGGTCTACCACCATGTCGATGACTCGGTGCCGGCCGGGGCGCTGCTGATGCGGCTGCATGCCACGATCCAGCGGGCCAGCCTCGGTCAGGCCCGCGCGGCACTGCGCGCCGCTGCGGCGCGCGCCACCGAAGTCCAGACGCGCTACCGCCGGATCCGCCACCTCTATGACCAACAGGTCGTGCCCAAGGCGGACCTCGATCAGGTCACGGCCGCGCGCGCCGCGGCGCTCGCCGGGCTCAACAGCGCCCGGGCGGCGGTGGCGAGCGCCGCTCAGGGCGTCGATTACACCGAGATTCGCGCCCCGTACGCCGGGGTGATCACCCGGCGCCTGGTGCAGGTGGGCGAGGCGGTCGCCCCGGGCACGGCGCTGCTCGGCATCGCCTCGCTGCGCGCCTTGCGCATCGAGGTGAATATCCCACAGTCACTCGCCGATACGGTGCGCCGGATCGGGCGGGCGACGGTCTATCTGGGGACGCAGAGGATCCGCGCCGCGCACGTGACCGTGTTCCCCGAGGCCTCGCCCCAAACCAACACCTTCACGGTCCACCTGGCGCTGCCGGCGGGCCTTGCGGGACTGTACCCCGGCATGGTGGTGCGCGTGGCGTTCGACACCGGTGAGCGGGCGCAGATTCTCGTGCCGCAGCGCGCCGTCGTGCGCCGCAGCGGGGTGACCGCGGTCTACTTAGTCGAGTCCGATGGGCAGACGCTGCTGCAGCAGGTGCGCCTCGGCGAGCCGGTTGGCGCGCAGGTTGAGGTGCTCGCGGGACTCGCGCCCGGTGAGCAGGTGGCGCTCGATCCGCTCGCGGCGATGCGCCGGCTCGCGCCCTTCCCGGTGATCACCGGGAGCGCGCGGTGAGCACCGAGCTCGGCTTCAGCGGGCGGCTCGCCCGGCGCTTTCTGCACAACCAGATCACCCCGCTGCTGGCGCTGCTCGCGGTGGGCTTGGGTCTGTTCGCACTGGCGATCACCCCGCGGGAGGAAGACCCGCAGATCCACGTCACCTTTGCGAACGTGTTTATTCCCTTCCCGGGCGCCTCGGCGCAGCAGGTCGCCGATCAGGTGACCACGCCGATGGAGCAGGTGCTCGGGGAAGTCTCCGGCGTGAAGCACATCTTCTCGGAGTCTAAGTCGGGCCTCGCCGTGATCGGCGTGCAGTTCAAAGTGGGCGAGCGGCGTAATCCCTCGCTGGTCCGGCTGTACAACGCGATCTATTCGCATCGCGACCTGTGGCCGCCGGGTGCCGGCGTGCTGCCTCCGCTGATCAAGCCCATGGGCATCAACGATGTGCCCATCGTCACGTTGACGCTCTGGAGCGGCGAATCGCGCTACGGGTCGTACCAGCTCGGGCAGGTCGCGCACGCGATCGAGACGCAGCTGAAGCGCATCCCCGGCACGCGCAAGGTGTACACCATCGGGGCCCCGCAGAGCATCGTGCGCGTGCGCCTTGAGCCGGGCCGGCTCGCCGCCTACGGACTGGCCGCCTCGGATGTCGCCCGGGCGCTGCAGGCGGCCAATCTGGTGCGCCAGGCCGGGGACCTGATCGGCGCCGATCACGTCGTGCCGGTGCAGGCCGGGACCTTCCTCGCCGGACGGGCCAATGTGGCCCGCCTCGTGGTGGGTGTGCATGACGGGCAGCCGATCTACCTCACCGATGTGGCCCAGGTGTCCGCCGCGCCCGATGCGCCGCACGACTATGTGTGGTTCGGGACCGGTGCGGGGGCCGCAACCCGGCATCTGCCGGCGGTGAGCGAAGCGCCGGCGGTGACGCTCGCCATTGCCAAGAAGAGTGGAACCAACGCCAGCACCATCGCCGATGCGGTGATGCAGCGGGTGCGCGAACTCGGCGGCACGTACATTCCGGCCGGAGTCCACGTCACCGTCACGCGCAACTACGGCCACTCCGCCAATCAGAAGGCCAAGGAACTCATCGAGAAGCTCTTCGAGGCCACCCTCTCGGTGGTGCTGCTGGTCGTGCTCACCATGGGGCGGCGCGAGGCGCTCGTGGTCGGGGCGGCCGTCGGTGTCACCCTGATGGCTACGCTGTTCGCCTCGTGGGCCTGGGGCTTCACCATCAACCGTGTGTCGCTCTTTGCGCTGATCTTCTCCATCGGCATCCTGGTCGATGATGCGATCGTCGTGGTGGAGAACATCCATCGGCACATGCGCCTCGGCGGCGGCACGCTGAGCGACATCATCCCCGTGGCGGTCGATGAGGTCGGCGGACCGACCATTCTCGCCACCTTCACGGTGATCGCCGCGCTGATGCCGATGGCCTTCGTCGGCGGTCTGATGGGCCCCTACATGAGTCCCATCCCGATCAACGCCAGCTCCGGCATGCTGCTCTCCCTCGGTGTGGCGCTGATGTTCACGCCCTGGTTGTGCCGCAAGCTGCTCAGCAAGACCCATATCGAGCCGCTCGAACACCGCCCGCAGTTGCCGCTGCTCGGGTTCTTTCAGCGTGTGGTGGGACCGTTTCTCGCCGGCCCCGAGGGCCGGCGCCGGCGCCGCTGGCTCTACACCGGCATTGGTGTGGCGATTCTCCTCGCCGTGAGCCTGGTGGTGTTCGAGGCGGTGGTGATGAAGATGCTGCCCTTCGACAACAAGTCCGAGTTCGAAGTGGTGGTCAACATGCCGGTGGGCACGCCGGTGGAGCGGACCGCGCACGTGCTGGATGCGCTCGCACAGGTGCTCGCGCGCATGCCCGAGGTCAGCGATTACCAGGTGTATGCCGGGACGGCGGCACCGGTGAATTTCAACGGTCTGGTGCGCCAGTACTATCTGCGACACAGCCCGCGGCTCGGGGAGATCGCGGTCGAGCTGGTGCCGAAGGATGCCCGAGAGCGGGAAAGTCACGCGATTGCGCTCGCGGCGCGCAAGCAGCTTGCGCCCGTGGCGCGCCGCTTCGGCGCGGCCATCGCCGTGGTGGAGATTCCGCCCGGACCGCCGGTGCAGGCGCCCATCGTCGCGGAGATCTACGGGCCGAGCTACGCCAAGCAGCGTCAGATCGCCCTCGCGGTGCGCAAAGACTTCGAGCATACCGCGGGCATCGTCGATATCGACGACAGTGTCGATGCGCCGGCGCCGCGCCTGGTGCTGCATGTCGAGCGGCAGAAGGCAGCGTTGCTCGGAGTGTCGCAGCAGGCCATCGCCCGCACGGTGGCGCTTGCGCTGCATGGCTACGACGCCACCTACGTGCACATTGGGCGCGAACGCAATCCGATTCCGGTGCGCCTCGAGCTCTCGCCGGCCGACCAGGCTCGCATCTCCAAGGTGCTCGCACTGCGGGTGCGCGCCGCGGGCGGGGCGCTCGTGCCGTTGTCCTCCGTGGTGCAGATCGAGCGGCGCACCTGGCAGCAGCCGATCTTCCATCGCGACTTGCTGCCGGTGACGTACGTGACAGGCGACATGGCCGGCCGGATCGACAGCCCCCTCTACGGCATGTTCTCGATCGCCGCGCTCGTGCACCGCGATCCGCCGGCCGGCGTGCACGTGGTGCAGCACTTCATCCACCCGCCCTCGAACCCCAATGAGTTCGCGATCAAGTGGGGCGGGGAGTGGCAGATCACCTACGACACCTTCCGTGACATGGGCATTGCCTACTCGGTTGGACTTGCGCTGATCTACCTGCTCATCGTTGCGCAGTTCGGTTCCTACGTCGTGCCGCTCATCATCATGGCGCCGATCCCGCTCACCGTCATCGGTGTGTTGCCGGGGCATGCGCTGTTCGGGGCGCAATTTACGGCCACCTCCATGATCGGCATGATCGCGCTCGCCGGCATCATCGTGCGCAATTCGATTCTGCTGGTGGATTTCATCGACGGGGCGGTGCGCGCCGGCTTCCCGCTCGAGGAGGCGGTGGTGCGCGCCGGGGCGACCCGCGCCAAACCCATCGTGCTCACCGCCGTGGCGGCCATGCTCGGCGCGGTGTTCATCCTCTCCGATCCGATCTTCAACGGCCTCGCCATCTCGCTGCTGTTTGGCATCTTCGTCTCGACGCTGCTGACGCTGGTGGTGATCCCGGTTCTCTACTACGCGCACCTGGCGCGCAACGAGACGCGAGCGCCCGATGCGCAGGCGAAGAGCGCCCATGCCTGACGGACGGCTCTTTGCAGTGGTTCGGTGTGTCAGACACGTCGGAGCGTTGTCACTCGGGGGGTTCACATGGCCCACATAGTCATTATCGGTGCCGGTCTCGGCGGGGTGCCGTGCGCATACGCGTTGCGTAAGCGTCTCGACAAGGCGCATCGCGTCACGCTCGTCGGCTCATCGCCGTACTTCGAGTTCACGCCGTCGAATCCGTGGGTGGCGGTCGGATGGCGCGAGCGTGAGAGGACGCGCGTGGCGGTGCGTGAGCCGCTCGCGGCGCGCGGTGTCGAGTGGAGGGAACAGCCGGTCGAGGCGATCGATGCCGAGCGCCGGGTGCTGACGCTGCGCGACCGCAGCACGGTTGAGTACGACTACTTGGTGATCACCACGGGACCGAAGCTCGCCTTCGAGGAGGTCCCCGGGCTCGGACCCGACGGATACACCGCCTCGATCTGCACGCAATCGCACGCGCAGAGCGCCTGGGAGCAATACCAACAGTTCGTGCGCGCTCCGGGCCCGGTGGTGATCGGTGCGGCCGCCGGCGCGAGCTGCTTCGGTCCGGCCTACGAGTTCGCCATGATCCTCGATGCCGATTTGCGTCGGCGCAAGCTGCGCGACCGAGTACCGATGACCTTCGTCACCAGCGAGCCGTACATCGGTCACATGGGCTTGGGCGGGGTAGGCGACAGCAAGGGGTTGATGGAGGCTGAGCTCAGGCAGCGCCACATCAAATGGATCACCAACGCCAAGGTCAGTGCGGTGAGCGCCGGGGAGATGCGTGTGCAGGAGTTCGACGAGCAGGCGCAGCTCCGGCACGAGCACACACTGGCGTTTCGCTTCGCCATGGTGCTGCCGGCCTTCAAGGGGGTCGATGCGGTCGCCGCGGTGCCCGGACTGTGCAATCCGCGCGGCTTCGTGCTCATCGATCAGCATCAGCGCTCGAAGCAGTATCCGAACATCTTCTCCGCCGGTGTGTGCGTCGCCATCGCGCCGGTGGAGGCGACCCCGGTGCCGACCGGTGCGCCGAAGACCGGCTACATGATCGAGTCGATGGTCTCGGCGATCTGCGCGAACATCGCCGCGGAGCTCGAGGGGCGCACGGCGACGGCCGAGGCGACCTGGAACGCGGTCTGCCTGGCGGACTTCGGCGATACCGGCGCGGCATTCGTCGCGCTGCCGCAGATGCCGCCACGCAACGTGACCTGGACTCGGGTGGGTAAGTGGGTTCATCTCGGCAAGGTGGCCTTCGAGAAGTACTTCCTGCACAAGGTGCGCAGCGGATCGATCACCCCGGTCTATGAACGCTACGTGCTGAAGGCGATCGGGATCGTGTCGCTGAAGGACAGTGAGTCATGAGTGTGGGTGTGAAGCGGTTCGTCACGGCGGCGCTCCTGGCGGGCACGGGGCTTGCGCTGCAGGCGAGGGCGGGGACGCTGGAGCAGGCATGGCGGCGCGCGGCGGCGCGCAATCAGACGTTGGCCGCGGCGGCGGCCGAAGTGCAGGCCGCCCGCTCCGGGGCGCGGGCGGCGCGCGATGCGCGCTGGCCGAGCGTCGATGCCCAGGCGAGCTACTCGCATCTGGGGCAGACCGCGCGGCTTGAGGTGCTCACCCCTTCGTTCGCGTTCCGCTCCGGCCCCATCTTCAGGAACAACCAGTACCTGAGTGCAACGGTGCAGATGCGGCTGCCGCTGTACACCGGCGGGGCGATCCGCGCCGGTGAGGCCGCCGCGCGTGACGGGCTTCGAGGGGCGGCTGCTGTGCAGCGAGCGACCGCGGCGGACGTGAAACTCGAGGTGGCCGAGGCGTACGTGGCGGTCCTGCGGGCCGGGCGGCAGGTCCGGGTCGCAAACGCCAGCGTCGAGAGTCTCGCTGCGCACCGGCGCGACGTACAGGCGAAATTCGCTCGGCACATGGTGGCCAAGAGCGATCTGCTCGCCGCTGACGTGGCGCTCGCCAACGCGCGCTCAAGTCAGGTGAGCGCGAAGAACGCGCTCGCCGTGTCCCAGGAGGAGTACAACCGGCTGCTCGGCGAGCCGCTCGGCCGGGTTCCGCATCTCGATCCGGTGCTGCCGACTTTCGCGGTCGATCGGTTGCCGCTCGCGCAGCTGATCGCGCGGGCGCTCTCCAGGCGAGGGGAGCTGCATGCGCTCGCCGCGCGGGCCGGGGCGCTCGCCGCGCGGGCGCGCGCCGCAACCGCGAGCCGGCTGCCGCACCTCTCGGCGGTCGGCGGCTATACGCATTTCGACAACCAGATTCTCAACCATGAGAATTTCTCCTCGGTCGGCGTCGGCTTCACCTGGAAGCTCTTCGATGGCGGCGCGGCGGCCAACCAGGCCGACGCGCTGCGTGCACGCAGCCGCGCCGAACGGCATCGGCTTGCCGATTTGCGCTCGCGCATCACGCTCGAGGTGCGTGCCGATTGGCTGACGCTCGCGGCGGCCCGGGCGCGCATGCAGGCCTCGCGGGCCGCGATCGCGCAGGCGCAGGAGAACCTGCGCGTCTCGCGCCAGCTCTATGGAGTCGGACTGGCGTCAAATACCCAGGTGCTTCAGGCCGTCACGCTGCGCACCCAGGCCGAGGAGGACTACAACAATGCGACGCTCGACGCGGCGCTCGATCGGCTGCGTCTTGCCTACGCGGTGGGCGCACTCTAGGGTGCGCTGCGCGCTAGCCGAGTTTCAGCAGCTGGGTGATCAGCGCATCGGTCTGGATCTGCTCGCCGCTGAGCGCCATGGCGAGCAGCTCCCCGCCGAGCAGCGGCAGCGTGAGCAGCACATCGGGCCGGGTGCGGGCCAGGCGGCCGGTGTTGCGCGTGTCGCTGACGGCGGCCACGGTACGCACCTCGGGGTTCATGTCCTTCGCCGCGAGCACCACGAAGGCGTTGTAGGAGTCATCCTCGCTGAGGGCGAGGACCGCGCGCGCCTTGGCGATGTCCGCCTGGCGCAGCAGTTCGGTATCGCTGCCGTCGCCGACCAGCACATCCTCGGTATGCTGTTCGCTCTCCGGCGGCTTCTGCGAGACGATGCTGGTGACCAGCAGGCCGCGGGCGAGCAGCGCCCGGGCCGTATCCTGGGCGAGCGGGCCGTCGCCCACCACAATCACATGGGACACGCGCTTCATCTTGCCTCTTCTTCGCGGCTGCAACAGGTTCATCAGCCGCTTGTCGATCAAGGGACCGGCGATCGCCGGCAAGGCGGTGGCGAACACGCCCAGACCGAGCACGATCAGCGAGATCGTGAAGATCCGCGCATCGTTCGACACCGGGGTGATGTCGCCGTAGCCGACGGTCGACATCGTCTCCACGGCGAAGTACGCCGCGTTGATCGTCGTGGTGATGTGCGGCTGGAAGCCGTCGCCGAGAATCAGTGCGCCGAGCGTTCCGTAGCCGAGTGTCAGCAGCAGACCGGTCAGCGCAAACAGCGTCGCGGTGGCCAGGCTCGCGCGCGTGAAGGCCTGACGCGCAGAGAGCAACAGCAGCAACTGCACGATGCTGAAGATCTCCATCGGTCGCGAGGCGCGCGCGAGCGAGGAGAACTCGAGCGCCACCACGGCCAGGGTGAGCATGAACGCCAGCACCCAGGCGAGGCGCGAGCGCCACAGCATGCCAAAGCCCACCAGGATCAGCAGGATTCCGATGCCGACGTGTGAGGCGGCGCCGGCGCCGATGCGTACGATACCGACGCCCCCGGCGAGGGAGCTAATGGACGGGGAGGCGATCGCATGCAGCAGCGGGCGCAGTGAGCCGGAGCCGAGCAGGATGTGCAGCAGGCCCTGGGCGCCGACCAGAAGGGCGAGCGGCACTTGCGGAAACCAGGCGCGCATGTGCAGCATGCGCTCCAGGCGCTGCTGTTCCTTGCGCAGCCAGATGCGCTCGGCGCTGAACCACTCACGCTTCACGCGCCACGCCTCCGGAGGGGCCGCACCGCGTGGCAGAAATCATCAGGTGGCACGTTCATGGGACGAGATGTGCGCCAGTGGTGCGCTCGGACGACCGCAGTGTATGACTCGCCAACACTATAGCAGGAACCGCTGTAGAGGGACGGCGTGCCGCGCCGGGCGCGGGGTGTTGAAGTGAGTGTCGCGATGGCGCTCGTGACGTTGCTTGGCGGGACGCTTGCCGGCTTGTCGCTCGGGCTGCTCGGAGTCGGCGGTTCGATTCTGATCGTGCCGCTGCTCGTGTACGGTCTGCATCTGCCTCCGCACCTGGCGATCGGCACATCGACGGTGGCCGCGACGGCGAGCGCGCTGTGGAGCCTGGGCATTCATGCGCGCGCCGGGACCGTGCGCTGGCGTCAAGGGGGCACCTACGCTCTGGCCAGCGTTCTTGGCGCGGCGAGTGGCGCACGTCTTGGCCGCGCCACCGACAGCCACCTGTTGCTCGCGCTGCTCGGGGCGCTGATGGTGCTGATCGCCGCGTTGATGGTCCGCGGTGCGCTGCGCCGCAGTGCGGCGGCGAGCCGCGCACCATCGGATCGGAGCGGCGCGCGGCTCGCGGCGCTCGCCGCAGCCGGCTTTGGCGTCGGTTCGCTCGCCGGGCTGGTCGGCGTCGGCGGTGGCTTTCTCACCGTGCCGGCACTGACTTTCCTGGCCGGTCTGCCGCTGCTGAGTGCGGTGGGCACCTCGCTGATCTCGGTCGGTGCGGTGGCCGGCACCACCGCGGTGAGTTACGCGAGTGCGCATCTGGTCGCCTGGCCGATCGCCGGTCTGCTCATGGCCGGGGGGATGCTTGGAGGATATGCCGGGGTCAGGCTCGCCGGCGTGCTCGGGGCGCGCAAGCGCGCCCTGACGCTGCTGTTCAGCGCCGTGGTGGCCGCCGCGGGGCTCTACATGATGGCGCAGGCGCTGCGCTGAGCGGTGCCAGGATGCGACGGACCGGCGCCGGGGTGCGTCCGGCGTGGCCCGCCGCAGCTGGCGGCATTCGGACCGCTTCGGTACATTGCCTGGCTTTCCACCAGTGCCGCGCGCCGGAGCGGTCCGGCTGCTGCCGGGAGCGCGCAAGCGAGGGAATCCCGATGCAATTGGCAAGATCGTTCACTGTCGCGGCGGCCTGTGCGCTGCTCGCCGCACCGCTCGCGTGGGCCACGCCGGCCGGTCCGCAGCAGGAGAATGCCCACGGGCGCACGCTGCTGCCGATGCCCGTCAGCGCGCGCTTGCACTTCCGGCAGATCGGTCCGGCGCTCGCCGGCGGGCGTGTGACGGCCGTGGCCGGCGTGCCCGGCAACCCCAAGGTCTACTACGTCGGTGGTGCCGACGGCGGCGTGTTTCGCACCGATGACGGTGGCATGACCTGGAAGGCGCTCTTTCAGCACCAGGCGGTGGCCTCGATCGGGGCGCTCGCGGTCGATCCGCGCAATCCGGCCGTGATCTGGGTCGGCACCGGTGAATCGAACATCCGCAACGACATCTCCTACGGCGATGGCGTGTACGTGTCGCACGACAGCGGTGCGCATTGGCGTCACGTCGGCCTCAGCGCCACGCTGCAGATCTCAAGCATCCTGGTCAACCCACACCACAGCGGCACGGTGCTGGTCGGGGCCATGGGCAACCCGTGGAAGAACAGTACCGAGCGCGGCGTGTACCGCACCTCAGACGGCGGCAAGCACTGGCAGCGGGTGCTGTACGTCGGTCCGCAAGTGGGCATCTCCGACATGGCGATGGATCCGCGCAATCCCAACATCGTGTACGCCGCGACGTACCGGTTCCGGCGCGAGCCCTGGCATTACTCCTCCGGCGGACCGCAGGATGCGATCTACAAATCGCTTGACGGCGGCAAGACCTGGACGCGGCTGAGCGGGCACGGCCTGCCGAGCGGCGCGCTCGGGCGCATCGGCCTTGCCGTCGCGCCGAGCGATCCGAACGTCGTGTACGCGGTGATTGGCAGCCACCAGGGAGTGCTGTGGCGGTCCGATGATGCGGGCGCGCATTGGACACTGGTGAGCAAGGATCAGTCGGTTGATGCGCGGCCGTTCTATTTCTCGCACATCGCGGTCGACCCGAAGAATCCCAATCACCTGTTCGCGCTCTCGATGCGGCTGCTCGCCTCTGAGAACGGCGGACGCACCTGGCGGGGCATCGCGCACCAGATCCACGTCGATAACCACGCGATCTGGATCGACCCGAGCGGCAGCGGGCGCATCATCGAGGGCAACGACGGCGGGGTGGCGCTCTCGCTCGACAACGGTAAGCACTGGGCGTTCGTGCACAACATCGCGCTCGGGCAGTACTACCACATCGCCGCCGGCGGCGGACTCTTCTATCAGGTCTGCGGCGGCCTGCAGGACAACAACTCCTGGTGCGGTCCGAGCGCGAGCAAGAACCCGCTCGGCATCTCCGATCGGGCCTGGGTCGGATTCAACGGGGATGACGGCATCTACGGCATGGTCGCCGCCGACGACCCGAACCTGATCTACAACGAAGGGCAGAACGGGTCGTATTTCATCTACAACCGCTCCGACGAGCAGCTGCACGACATTCAGCCGTTCCCGCGCGATGACAACGGCCGCGGCGCCGATGGGGCGCGCTACCGCTTCGATTGGGAAGCGGCGTTTGCGGTTTCCCCGGACAATCCGCAGGTGCTCTACGCGGGCGCCAATGTGGTCTTCCGCAGCGCCAATCGTGGCCGTACCTGGCAGGTGATCAGTCCTGACCTGACGCGCAACGACCGCGCCAAGCAGGGGCCCTCCGGCGGGCCTGTCATCCAGGATAATTCCGGGGCGGAGTACTACGACACGATTCTCACCATCGTTCCGGCCCCGTCCAACCCGCAGGTGATCTGGGTCGGTACCGACGACGGGCTGGTGCAGGTGACTCGCGACGGAGGCAAGCACTGGCAGAACGTGACGGCCCATATTCCGCACCTGCCGGCGTGGGGCCGTGTCGAGTCGATCGATGTCTCGGCGAGGAACCCCGGCAGTGCGCTGATTGCCGTCGACCGGCACTTCAGCGGCGATTTCCGTCCGTACCTGTACAGCACCCGTGATTACGGTGCGCATTGGCGCTCGATCAGCGGCAATCTTCCATCGGACGTCTATGCGCACGTCGTGCGCCGAGATCTGCACGATCCGAACCTGTATTACGCCGGCCTGGAAAACGGCCTGTACGTGTCGTGGGACGCGGGTCGGCACTGGTACAAGTTCGGACTCGGTCTGCCGGATGCGGCGGTGTACGACCTGGCATTGCAGGCGCGCACCAATTCCCTGGTGGTGGCGACCCACGGCCGCGGCGCCTGGATCCTCGATGATCTGACGCCCTTCGAGCAGTGGAATGCGCATGTGGCGCACACCGCCCTGACGCTGTTCAAACCCGAGGACGCGGTCCGTTACTGGCCGTTCTCGACTACCGAATGGATGGGCGACAGCGCCTATTACGGTCAGAATCCGCATTACGGCGCGGCATTCAGCTACTACCTGGCCCACGTGGAGCATCACCCCGGGGAGCTGATCATCCGCAACGCCAGCGGCCAAGTCGTGCGCATCTACCGGGGGTTGCACAAGGGCAAGGCCGTGGCGATGACGCCGGCGGCCGCCGCGCCGGGCGGCGCGCATGGCGAAGTGCCGTGGGTGCCCGGGCAGGCCGGTCTGCACCGCATTTACTGGAATCTGCACGCGCAGGGTCCGGTGCGCTGGCGATCGGCACCGAAGTTCAACCGCGGGCCGCACAACGGTGCGCTGTTACCGCCGGGGACGTATACCGCGACGGTGAAGTTCGGGAATACGAGCGCATCTGAGACATTCACCGTGGTGAACGATCCGGCCTCGCATGGCACGCTCGCCGGCATGACCGAGCGCTATGAGGTGACCGAGTCGGTGCTGCATCAGATCTCTCAGGTCGACGTGGCGCTGAACCAGCTCGATGGACTGGCCGCGCAGCTGAAGAGCCTCCAGGCGGCCGTTCGGGGTCTGCCGGCGCAGCGTGAGGCCGATGCCGCCATCATGACGCTCCAGCGTGCCCGCCACGCGGCGCTGATGCACCTGACCAGCAACGCCGGCTCCTCGGAGTCGACGCTGTGGGTGCCGGATGGGATCCACGAGAAGCTGCTCTCGCTGGCGGGTCTGCTCTGGGGTTCCGATGCACCGGTCGATGCGGCGACGTTGCGCGAGAAGGCGCACTACGATGTCGAATACCGCAGCGCGCTGGCGCAGTACGACCAGTTCCTCGGTACCTCGGTCGCGGCCTTCAATCAGACCATGACCGGGTATGGTCTCACCGGGGTGCTCGGCGGCAAGCCGCTCTCGCCGTGAACGCAGTGGCCTGAGTGCCTCATGCAGCGGTGGCGCCCTCCTCGGGCGCCACCGCTGTGTGGTGCGCACTGCGATTCGTGCCGCGCCGCAAGCGCGCCGCGTGACGCCTGAGTGCGTCGGACCCGATGCACACCGATCGCCGGCGGCGCGCGAGTACCGGCCGGTTCCCGACCCGCGATGTGCGCCACAGGACACCGAGGAGTCCGAGCGCGAGCACGGCCGTCGCGCATGGACGGCGGACGGGTCAGATCCTGATGGGCGTGGGATGGGCGCATGCCGCTGTGTCGCGCGCAGGAGCAGATCATGATCTCGCGCGGCTGACCCGAGCATCCTCTGGTGCGCGCCTGCCGGGTCGTCTGGACGTGTTCGAAGGCGTTCATGCCCCCGCGCTTCGTCCCGTCGTGCGCACCGTTCATCGCAATACCCGCCGGGTTGCGCAGGCCCGCATGCCCCTGCGGTGGCATAGTGGCCGCTTTGGATGCCGGCGGATCGCAGATCCCGGCGCGACCATAACTGACTGGAGGGGTATTCCGTGAAGCAATTCCTGATGCGCTCCGCGTGGGCGGCAGCGGCGCTTGGACTGTGCGCAACCGCGTCCGCTCGAGGACTCATTCCCGAGCCAAACGCCAATGCGCTTCCCTATGCCACGCAATCCCATCCCGAGACGCTGCTGTTGGATGCGAGCACCGCCGGGCGCGGGTTTGCAACTTCCACCATGCAGATCCCGGTCAAGCCCGGTCCATTCACCTTCGTCTACCCCGAGTGGATCCCCGGCTATCACTCCCCGCACGGTCCTCTGGTCGATGTCTCGCAGATCAAGGTGAGCGCCAACGGCAAGCCGATCACCTGGCGACGCGACAAGGTCGACATGTATGCCTTCCACGTCACGGTGCCCGAAGGCGTGCACACGCTCGACGTGCAGTTCACGGTGCTGCTGAACAGTGCCGGCAGTCTGCGTGCTTCGCCCAACGTCGCCGTGCTGACCTGGACGCGCGTGCTGTTCTATCAGAACAACATCAACTACCACCACTATTACGTCAAGGCGAGCGTCATCCTGCCGAAGGGGTGGGGTTACAGCACCGCGCTCACCACCGAGAGCCGCGTCGGTGAGCGGGTGAATTTCAAGGAGGAGCCGCTCGCGTATCTCGGCGACTCGCCGCTTGATATCGGCCGGTACTACAAGAAGGTGTTGCTGTGGCACAAGGGCAACGCCCACATGTGGCTCGACATGTTCGCCGATGCGCCGCAGGACCTCGACGTTCCTGCACACCTCCTCAACGCGTACAAGCGGGTGGCGCCGGAGGCGCTTGCGCTGTACGGCTCGCGGCACTGGTACAACTACCACGCGCTGCTCGCGCTCTCGAATCACATCACGTTCGAGGGCGTCGAGCATCACCAGTCGAGCGACAACCGGGCGTCGGCGGATTTCATGACCAACCCGAAGGCGCAGCTGATCGAAGGTGATCTGGTCACGCACGAGTTCTCCCACTCGTGGAACGGCAAGTACCGCCGGCCGTGGGATCTGACCACGGACAACTACCAGATCCCGCAGCGCACCGATCTGCTGTGGGTGTACGAGGGGATGAACCAGTACCTGGGCGATCTGCTCTCGTTCCGCGCCGGGATCCGCAAGCCGAGCGAGTACCCGCAGTACCTGGCGATGATCTACGCGCAGATGGCGAACGAGCCGGGGCGCAAGACCGAGCCGCTGATCGACCTGACGACTGCGGCCCCGTTCCTGTACGAGGCGAGCGGCCAGTACCCCTCGATCCGGCGCACGGCGGGGGATTTCTACACCGAGGGCGAGCTGCTGTGGCTCGATGTCGATACGATCATCCGCACCAAGACGCACGACAAGAAGTCCCTCGATACGTTCCTGCACCTGTACTCGCTGCCTAAGTTCACCGGCCCGATCACCAAGACCTACACCCGGGCGGACATCGAGAAGCTGCTGAACGAAGTGGTGCCGTACAACTGGCATGCGTTCTTCCAGCGCCATGTGTACGAGGTGGCCAAGCGGCCGCCGACCGGGGAGCTGAAGCGCTCCGGCTGGAAGCTCGAGTACACGGCGAAGCCGAACCCGTTCATCGCGGCGCGTGAGCAGATGTTCGGGATGAACTACCAGTGGCTGAGCTACGGGTTTAACGTGGGCAAGAACGGCGCGCTGCTCGATGTGCGCGAAGGTTCACCGGCCTGGAAGGCTGGGATGGCGCCGGGGATGAAGCTTGAGTCGGTGGACGGGCAGCGCTACAGCCCGGGGGTGCTGAAGTACGAGATGGACCAGGCCGAGCACGACCATCAGCCGACGAGCTTCATCGTGGCGAAGGACGGTTGGTTCCACACCGTGAAGGTGAGCTACTTTGGCGGTCCGCGCTACCCGCACCTGGTGCGTATCCCGGGCACGCCGAATCTGCTGGCGAAGATCATGGCCCCGCACGCCAAGCACTGAGCGGCGCACCGTGACCGGCAGGGCCCGGACCGAGAGGTCCGGGCCCTGTTGTTTTTATCGCAATGCCTTGCGGTGCCCGGATCGCAAGATGCGCAGAATGAGCCCCCGGGCCTACGGCGCCCCGCCTCCCGGGAATTCCTAATGTTTTCTGTTGACTGAGGGCCGTGGCGCTCCGCCGGTGGCGTGCCCACGGCATCCGAAGTAAGCTTCCAGAATCCTCCGCCGGCAGGTATCGGCGGTGCGCAAACAATGAAATGAGGGTCACCGTGAAGTCCAAGTCCATTTGCTCGATACTGGCGATCGCCTCGCTCGGGGTGTGCGCGGCATCCAATGCCGCCGGCCTGATTCCCGAGCCGAACGCCAATGCCGTGCCGCTCGCCACGCAGTCCAATCCCGAGACGCTCGTGTTGAACGCCAGTACGGCCGCGCGCGGTTTCATGACCTCGACGATGAGCATTCCGGTCGAACCCGGTCCGTTCACGTTCGTCTACCCCGAGTGGATTCCCGGCGAGCATGGACCGACCGGTCCGCTGGCGGACATCTCGCAGATCAAGGTGAGCGCCAACGGCAAGCCGATCACCTGGCGACGCGACAAGGTCGACATGTATGCCTTCCACGTCACGGTGCCCGAAGGCGTGCACTCGCTCGACGTGCAGTTCACCGTGCTGATGAACTCGCCCGATGTGATGTCTACCCCCAATGTCGGGGTGATCAACTGGAACCGGGTGCTGTTCTATCAGAACAACATCAACTACCACCACTACTACGTCAAGGCGAGCATCATCCTGCCGAAGGGCTGGGGCTACGGCACCGCGCTCACTGCGCAAAGCCGGGTGGGACAGCGGGTGAATTTCAAGGAGGAGCCGCTGACCTACGTGGTCGATTCCCCGCTCGACATGGGTCGCTACTACAAGCAGATCCTGCTGTGGCACAAGGGCAATGCGCACCAGTGGCTCGACATGTTCGCCGATGCGCCGCAGGACCTCGACGTTCCGCAGAAGCTCATCGATGCGTACAAGAACATGACGCCGGAGGCGCTTGCGCTGTACGGCTCGCGGCACTGGTACAACTACCATTCGCTGCTCGCGCTGTCGAACAAGATCGGCTTCCAGGGTATCGAGCATCACCAGTCGAGCGATGATCGGGCGCCGGCGGATTTCATGACCAACCCGAAGTGGCAGCTGACGGCCGGTGATCTGCTCACGCACGAGTTCTCCCACTCGTGGAACGGCAAGTACCGCCGGCCCTGGGATCTGAAGACGGACAACTACCAGATCCCGCAGCGCACCGATCTGCTGTGGGTGTACGAGGGGATGAACCAGTACCTGGGCGATCTGCTCTCGTTCCGCGCCGGGATCCGCAAGCCGAGCGAGTACCCGCAGTACC
>JAKCDC010000031.1 GCA_021838635.1 Pseudomonadota bacterium | reverse complement strand
GGAAATACACTCTTCTGGGGCCACGGTCGCCCTCCTGCCTGCTTGATGTCTGGTAACACCAAGTTAGCAGAGGCGACCGTTCGCCTCACCCCCCGCGTCCAGTCACCCCGGAAACGGGAGAAGAACCCAAAAAAAGGCCCCCGCGCCCTTACGGGCGCGGGGGCATGACGGTGCGGACTTAGAACTTGTATCGCGCGCTGAAGTTGATTTCCCGGCCGAACAGTGCCCGTCCCAGCAGGACGTTGTTCACGCCGAGTGAGACGCCTGCTTCACGTGCATTGCCCTCGGTGAGGGCGATCGTGTTGGTCAGGTTAGTGCCGCGCACGGCAAACTCCCAGTGCCTTCCGACGTCGGCCACGACACCGCCGCCGATTTCGCTGTAGGTCCCGAGCGGCTGCAGGCCGAAGGTATCCTCATACCGCTTGCCGACGTACTCGTAGGTGACCCAGGCCGACACCACGCCCCAGTTCGTCGGAATGGCGTAACTCGGCGTGACGCGGACCTGGATGTTCGGCTGACGCTGCAGCGGAGCGCCGTTGATCGCCGCGCAGGCTGCTGAACCGTTGATTGTGAAGTACGGTTCGCAGCTTGCCGCTCCGTTATAGTGGCCCTGCATCCAGTCACCCACGACCCGGATGGTGGCGTGCTTGAACGGCTCAACATAACCGTTGAAGTCGATGCCGTGCGTCCGGGCGCCGTAGCTGACGATGTCGCCGGGAATGCCGATGCCCTGTGCGTTGGTGGCCTCGCTCTGCAGTCCGTAGAAAATACGCTCGTACGCGCTGATGTCGGCGAACATCCACGCGTTCTCGTATTTGTACCCGATTTCGTAGTTGTGAATCGTCTCCAGAGGTCCGAAGTTTCCGTTGGTGGTGCCACGGATGCCGTTGTCGAAATCGTCGAAGTGCACGCCGTTGTTGATGCGGATGTAGGCGCTCATGTGCGAGGAGAAGTCGTAGTTCACGCCGCCGGTGAAAGTCGGTCGCGTGCGCACGTAGTGCAGGTAAGTCCACGTGCCATTGCAGACCGGAACTGCGCTGTCCCACGGATTGTTGGGTCCGGAGAGCATCTGCGGCGAGGTATTACAGGTGCGCTGGCGGGCGTTGATGTTTTCCAGGCGTGCCCCGAGGTCGATCAACCATGGGCCATGCCGCCATTGGTCCGAGAAGTACCCGGCGATATTGGTTGCATCGCCGTGCTCAAGAATGTTGTAGTTGTTGTTCTCGTTCCAGAACCCTTGGCTGCTGGTCAGATTGGTTTGCTGTCCGCCCTGGACGTAGTTGAGCACGACCGGGGTGGCGTTCTGGGTGTTCGTCATCAGCATCTGGTTACCGAGCGACCAGTTGTCGTTCATGCTGTAACGGGCCAGGTAGACGCCAGCGGTCAGCATGTCGCCCTTGAACAGGCTGTGGCTGACGCGGAACTCGTCGGTGATGTTCTGCAGCGACTTCTGGATGTACCACCAGCCCTGCGAGATCACGCTCTGGCTCATCGGAACCGGATTGCCGGAGCCGGCGTAAGTCGCCGAAATGCCGAGGTTCGGTGAGAGGCCCTGGCCGTTGGGGCCAAGGTTGTTCTTGTCGATGGCGGTCGTGCCGTTGCAGAAACCGGTCGGTTCGGCCACCTGGCAGCCGTACAGGAAGTAGCTGAGCGGCCGCGGATTGGTGCCGGAGAACAGTGCGTTGGTGTCGAGTCCACCGCCGTCGATCAGGAAGCCGTTGTGGAATGTCCAGCCGTTGATCGTCTGGTTGTAGTTGCTGCCGAGGAAATAGAGTTTGCCGCCGCGGCCATTGGCGAGGTTCGCGCTCTCGAAGCCACCCGCCGGGTTCGGTAAGGTCACGTTTTGGATCGCGTAGCTGCCGTAGGTGCCGGTGAGCGGATTGAAGCCCGGGTACCCTGAGTACGAGCCGCTCGCGTTCTGGATGAGCGGGAAGGGCGCCATGAACTGGTTCTTGTCATCGAGCACGCGGGTCCAGAACACCACCGAACCACCGCGAAGGTCGTGCTTCAGAGTGGCGGTGAACTGGCCGCCGTTTTCGGCCGGGAACTGCGGGGCGCGCACGCCCTTCGATACACGGTAGAAGCCCCCGACGCTGCCGTACCAACCCGGGGCGATCTGGAAGCCGTAGAACATGTCGGTGCGCCACAGGCCCTGGTTGCCGTAGGTCACCATCACTTCGCCGCGGGGTTTGGCCGATCCGGTGCGCAGGATGTAGTTGGCGGTTGCGCCCATCTGCCCTGGTCCGAAGATCGCCGACGGTCCGCCCTGCACGATTTCCACCCGCTTGATGGTGTCATCGAGCCGGAACAGCGAACTTGAGTCCATGAACGACAGCGAGGGCATGCCGTAGAGGGGCATGCCCTCGATCATGTTGGTGAAGAACGGTGCATCGCCACCGCTCGGGAATCCCGCCACCTCAATATTCGCGCCGGTCTGACCGCCGGTCGCTTCCGGCCAAATGCCCGGGGAGAGCTTCAGGATGTCCGCAGAGCTCGTCGGATTCGCTTCCTGGATCAACTGGCGATCGGCGGCCACCACGTTATAGCTGGCGTTCAACAGCCGCACGTGCGTCGCGGTTGCCGTGACGACGACTTCCTGCAGGTTCTGTGAGGTCTGAATGTTTCCGGCATTGATGGTCGGCTGCGAAGCCGTGGTGGGCGCGTTCTGCGCGTGTGCCAGGCTCAGGCCTGCGGCGGTGCCGAGGATACCGGCGACCACAGCCGCGATACTGCTGTTTGTCGCGCTGCGCGCCGTTGCGCTCAAGGACGCGCGTCGCGTCGGACCGACGCCCGTACGGGACGCCTTGTTCTTGTTCGCTCTCATGCAAGATCCTCCTATCGGAAAACGGGATGTGTCAGGTCGAGGCTGCCGCGCCGGCTGGCGCGCGTCGGCAACAGAGGCGTCTCCGAGAGTGGAAGTGGCGCTTGAGCACTGAACAGTTCGTGCGCTGCGGCTGAATGCCTGTCTCGGTGCCCGACCGAGGCTGCACCGGCATATTCCCCGCCGCCCGCCACGTGCTGTGCGCGGACGCGTGCACCGCCGGCATTCTCGCGCGGGGCGAGCCGGTGACGATGGACGCGGATCCGACTACAGACAGCATGGCGGCCCCCCCCCGAAATACCGCTTAAAAGGACGATGTCATCCCGCATAAGGGCGATGACATCGATAACATATGATATCGATGTCATGAAATCAATGCAAGAGCAGCTGTGGCGCCGAGCGCAATACCTGCCTCTTCAGCGCTGTGTAGCCTGGATTTTTAATGTATCGGAATTGCAACAGCAGCGCTGAGCGCGGCGGATACTGATTATTATCAATAAGTTATGCGCGCCACGGCATGCGGGTTGCATCACACGCGAACCTGGGATCCGTCGTTGCTGAGTCGTGGGTTCCGTACCACGTTCGAGCGTACGTGGTCGCGCACTGGCCGCTATCCGTCGGTCAAAGGACCGGTTCGCCTTGGGGTGCTGTGCGTCTGCGGCATATATCCCGTGGACCAAATCCCACAGCCCGCCGCATCTTCGCGCCGCCCGAAGGGCTCAGCTCAAGGTCGGCATGAAGGCGCCGCGTCACACCAGTTCCAATCACATTCCTGCCGCGTTCGGGGACGTGCTGCGCGAGGAGCGCAAGCGCCAGAACATCTCACAGGAACAGCTGGCGCTCTATGCGGATGTCGATCGGACCTTCGTCAGCCAGATCGAGCGCGGCATCCGTCAGCCGACGCTCACCACGCTCTTTAAGCTCGCGCGGGTTCTGAAGGTCGCTCCATCCGCGCTCGTCGCGCGGATGGAGCGTTCGCTTAAGCGCTGAGGGCTTCGTTCGGGTCGCGCTGCGCGCGGCGCCGATCCTGTTCCTTCAGGTAGCGCTTGCGGATGCGGATCGACTCCGGGGTGACCTCGACCAGTTCGTCATCGGCGATGAACTCGACGGCGTATTCCAGCGTCAGCTCGATGGGCGGGGTGAGCAGGATGGCATCGTCCTTGCCGGCAGCGCGGATATTGGTGAGCTTCTTAGTCTTGATCGGGTTGACCACGAGATCATTGTCGCGGCTGTGGATGCCGATGATCATGCCCTCGTAGAGCTTCTCCCCGGGGCTGACGAACAGCCGGCCGCGCTCCTGCAGGTTGAACAGCGCATACGCGACCGCCTCGCCCTGCTCATTGCTCACCAGCACGCCATTGCGACGGTCGGGGATCTCTCCCTTGACCGGTGCGAAGCCGTCGAAGATGTGGCTCATCAGTCCGGTGCCACGCGTCTGCGTCAGGAAATCGCCCTGGAAGCCGATCAGACCGCGGGCCGGGATCCGGTAATCGAGGCGGGCGCGGCCGTTGCCGTCGATCGCCATGTCCGTCAATTCGCCGCGGCGGCGGCCGAGCGCCTCCATGATGGCGCCCTGGTGCGTCTCCTCGACGTCCACGGTGAGTGCCTCGTACGGCTCGTGCACCTCGCCGTTGACCATGTGCGTGAGCACCTGCGGGCGCGATACGGCCAGTTCATAGCCCTCGCGGCGCATATTCTCGATGAGGATCGTCAGATGCAACTCGCCGCGGCCGCACACCCGGAATACGTCCGGAGACTCGGTGTCCTCGACCCGCAGCGCGACATTGCTCTGCAGCTCGCGCTGCAGCCGCTCGCGCAGCTGGCGGCTGGTGACAAACTTGCCTTCGCGGCCGGCGAACGGCGAGGTGTTCACTTGGAAGTGCATCGCGAGCGTCGGCTCGTCGACGCGGATCGGCGGCAGGCCCTCGGCGGCTTCCGGATCGCATACCGTGAGGCCGATGTTGACGTCTTCGATGCCCGTGACCGCGACAATGTCGCCGGCTCGGGCTTCCTCGACCGAGTGGCGTTGCAGACCGGTGAAGGTGAGCACCTGCCCGATGCGTGCCGTGCCTCGCTCCTCATTCCCGTAGCGCAGCGTGACGCTCTGCCCGGGACGGATCACGCCGCGGCGGATGCGCCCGATGCCGATCCGGCCGACATAGCTGTTGTAATCGAGCGTGGAGATCTGCAGCTGCAGTGGCCGCGCCTCGTCGGCTGCGGGCTGCGGCACGTGTGCCAGAATTGCCTCGAAGAGCGCACTCATGTCCTCGCCGGGCGCGGCGTGATCGGTGCCGGCGCGCCCCTGCAGCGCCGAGGCATAGATCACCGGGAAGTCCAACTGCTCGTTGCTCGCGCCGAGCTTGTCGAACAGCTCGAACGTCTGGTCGACCACCCAGTCGGGGCGGGCGCCTGGCCGGTCGATCTTGTTCACCACCACGATGGCCTTCAGGCCGAGCGAGAGCGCCTTGCGCGTCACGAAGCGGGTCTGCGGCATCGGGCCGTCGACCGCATCGACCACCAGCAGCACGCCGTCGACCATCGAGAGCACGCGCTCGACTTCGCCGCCGAAGTCGGCGTGACCGGGGGTGTCGACGATGTTGATGCGGGCGCCGTGGTACTCGATTGCGCAGTTCTTGGCGAGGATGGTGATGCCGCGCTCACGCTCCAGGTCGTTGGAATCCATGATGCGCTCGGCGAGCTTTTCGTGTGCGGCGAACGTGCCGGACTGCTTCAGCAGGCAGTCAACGAGCGTCGTCTTGCCATGATCGACGTGCGCAATGATGGCGATGTTGCGGATGGGTTGGCTCATGAGGGGGCGGGGACCGCGATGCGGCCAGATGACAAAGACTTCGAAGGATAGCACACTTCCGGCAACCTGCCCGCCTGGCCGCCGTGCGCGCGAACGGCTCCGCCCACGCTAGGTTTCGGCCGAGTCCGGCTTGCGATCGGGCGGCGGCGCCCTCACCCTGGGACACGATGCCGACATCCGCCCGCCGCACTGCCGCTGCGCCGCCGTCCGAGGGGCTGACGCTGCAGGCCTACCTCGGGGTCTTCCGCTACAGCCGCCATGCCGTCGAGCTCGTCTGGTCGACCAACCGGGCGCTCACCGTCGGCCTGGCCGCCCTGACACTGCTCGCCGGCGTGCTTCCGGTCTCGGTGGCGTATGCCAGCGGGCGCATCGTCGATGCCGTCGTCGCTGCGATCCGTGCCGACGGTACGGGGGTGCACGCCGTGCTCGGGTGGGTGATCCTGGAGGGGGTGCTGGTGGCTGCGCTCGCCGCGGTCCAGCGCGGCCTGACCCTCTCGCGGTCCCTGCTGCGAGTGCAGCTCGGGCAGCGGGTCAATGAGCTGATTCTCCAGAAGGCGCTGACGCTCGAGCTGCGTCATTTCGAGGACTCGGAGTTCTACGACCGGTTGACGCGCGCCCGTCGGGAGGCCTCGAGCCGGCCGGTGAGTCTGGTGACCCGCACGTTCAGTCTGGCGCAGCACCTGATCGCGCTGGTGAGTTTCGCGGTCCTGCTCGCCGGGTTCTCGCCCTGGGCGGTGCTCGCGCTGCTGCTCGCCGGCGTGCCGGCATTCATCGCCGAGGCGAAGTTCTCCGGTGATGCGTTCCGCCTGTTCCGCTGGCGTTCCCCCGAGACGCGCATGCAGACCTACCTCGAGACCGTGCTCGCCCGGGAGGATTACGCCAAGGAGGTCAAGCTCTACGGACTCGGAGCGCGGTTGCTGGAGCGCTACCGGGACATTTACCGGCGCCTCTACCACGCTGATCGTGCGCTGACGCTGCGGCGCGGCGCGTGGGGGTTTGTGCTCGGGCTGATTGGAACGCTCACTCTGTACGCCGCCTATGCGTGGATCGCCCTCAGTACCGTGCGCCGAGCGATCAGCCTCGGCCACATGACCATGTACCTGGTGGCGTTCCGCCAGGGGCAGGCGGATGTCTCGGCGATGCTCGCGGCCATCGGCGGGATGTACGAAGACAATCTGTATCTGTCCACCCTGTACGAGTACCTGGAGAGCGACGTGCCACGTCCTCCCGGTGTGGCGCAGCAGGGTGCGCGGCCCGGCGACGGGATCCGCTTCGAGGACGTGAGCTTCTGTTATCCGGGCGCCGAACGTCCGGCGCTCGAGCACGTCACGCTGCACGTACCGGCCGGCAGTACGCTCGCTCTGGTCGGGGAGAATGGCTCGGGTAAGACGACGCTGATCAAGCTGCTGACGCGTCTGTACTCACCGAGCGGCGGGCGCATCCTGCTCGACGGGACCGATCTCGCCGAGTGGGACGAGCGGCGGCTGCGCGAGCGCATCGGGGTCATCTTCCAGGATTTCGCCCGCTACCAGATGCCGCTCGGACACAACATCGGCGCCGGCGACGAGCGGGCCTTCGAGGACGAGGCCCGGTGGCAGGCGGCGGCCGAACTCGGCCGCGCGAGTGATTTCATCGCGACGCTGCCCCAGGGCTACCACACGCAGCTCGGTAAATGGTTCGCCGGCGGCCAGGAGCTCTCCGGTGGGCAGTGGCAGAAGGTGGCGCTGTCGCGCGCGTTCATGCGCACCAGCGCCGATGTACTGGTGCTTGATGAGCCGACCGCATCGATGGACGCTCAGGCCGAGGCCGATGTGTTCGATCACGTCCGCACGCTTGCCGGCGAACGCATGATCATCCTGATCTCGCACCGTTTCTCGACGGTGCGGCGGGCCGACCGGATCGTGGTGCTGGAGCACGGCCGCATTCTCGAGCAGGGCGCTCACGAGGCGCTGCTGCGCACCGACGGCGTTTACGCTCGGCTATTTGACCTGCAGGCCCGCGGCTACCGCTGAGCCTTGCCGGCGGCCTTGGGGCGATGCGCATCACGCTGCATGCGCCGGTAGTCGATCGGCTGGATGGTCGAGATCATGCAGCGCCAGCCGTCCGCGGTGACGAAGTCGAAACGCGCCTGCACGGTGTTGACCGTCGAGGTGATGCCGATGTGACGGGCGAACAGCAGATCGGTGCAGGGGTGGAAGACCGTCACCAGATAGGGTTGGTCGAGATCCGTCCACACCAGCAGCTTGTCGCGTGAGAGCGGCGACCAGCTCTTGTAGCCGGTGTTCCACGTGAACTCGCGGACCGGTTTGCCGGCATAGGCCTCGTAGCGGTGCAGCCGGACGCTCTGGCGCTGGGCCAGCGGAATGCCCGAACAGGACGCGAGGGTGAGCGCCGCGCCGAGCAGCGCCGCGCTGAGCAGTCGTTCTATCGAGGGTCGCATGGGCCCCGCTCCTTCTCCAATGGCCGTGCCCGCTAAGGATAACGCGTGGCGCGACGCGCAGTTGACGGTCAGCGCTTATTCGGGCGTCAGCACGAGCACGGCGAGCGGTGGCAGGCGCAGTGCTAGCGAATACGGCCGGCCGTGCAGGGCGTGCTCGAGCGCGTCGGTGCCGCCTAGGTTCCCGATGCCGCTGCCGCCGTATTGCGGGGCATCGCTGTTGAGCCGCTCGATCCATCTGCCGCCGAACGGGACGCCGATGCGGTAGTGCTCGCGTGGCACGGGCGTGAAGTTGCAGGCGACCAGCGCGACCTCGCGCCCCTCGCCGCCGCGGCGCAAGTAGACAATCACGCTGTCATCGGCATTGTCGCAGTCGATCCATTCGAACCCCTCGGGGCTGAAGTCGCGCGCGTGCAGCGCCGGCAGTGCGCGGTACAGCCGGTTCAGGTCGCGCACCCAGTGCTGCACGCCCTGGTGCGGGGCGTATTGCAGCAGGTGCCACTCTAGGCTCTGCTCATGCTGCCACTCGCAGGTCTGGGCGAACTCCCCGCCCATGAACATCAGCTTCTTGCCGGGGTGGGTCCAGAGGTACCCGTAGAGCAGTCTCAGGTTCGCGAAACGTTGCCACTCATCCCCGGCCATCTTGCCAAGCAGAGAGCCCTTGCCGTGCACCACCTCGTCGTGCGAGAGGGGCAGTACGAAGTTCTCGCTGAACGCGTACCACAGGCTGAAGGTGATCTGGTGATGGTGGAACTTGCGGTAGACCGGATCGGCCGCAAAGTACTTCAGCGTGTCGTGCATCCAGCCCATGTTCCACTTCATGCCGAACCCGAGGCCGCCGAGATACGTCGGGCGCGAGACCATCGGCCAGGCCGTCGATTCCTCCGCGATGGTCTGGGTGTCGGGATGGTCGCGGTACACGGACTGATTCAGCTGCTTGAGGAACTCGACAGCCTCGAGGTTCTCGTGGCCGCCGTAGCGGTTCGCAATCCACTCGCCGTCTTTGCGCGCATAGTCGAGATAGAGCATCGAGGCGACGGCATCGACTCGCAGCGCGTCGATATGGTAGACCTCCATCCAGAACAGTGCGCTGCTCAGCAGGAAGTTGCGGACCTCGGCACGGCCGTAGTTGAAGATCGAACTTTTCCAGTCCGGGTGATGGCCCTGGCGCGGGTCGGCATGCTCGTAGAGGTGCGTGCCGTCGAAAAATGCCAGTCCATGCTGGTCGGCGGGGAAGTGCGAGGGGACCCAGTCGAGAACGACACCGATGCCGCGCTGGTGCAGGTAATCGACGAAGTACATGAAATCTTGCGGCGTGCCATAGCGCGACGTCGGGGCGAAAAATCCCGTGACCTGGTAGCCCCACGAGCCGTAGAACGGGTGCTCCATGATCGGCAGCAACTCGACGTGGGTAAAGCCCAGATCGGTGACATGGGCGGCGACCGCCTCGGCGAGCTCGCGGTAGTTCAGTGGCCGGTTGTCCTCCTCGGGCTTGCGCCGGAAGGAACCGAGGTGCAGCTCGTAGATCGACCACGGTGCGTTGAGGGATTGGTACTGCGCGCGCTGCTTAAGCCACTGCCCATCGTTCCAGTCGTAGGCGAGGTCGCAGACCACCGAGGCGGTGCGCGGCGGGGTCTCGCAGCGGAACGCGAACGGATCGCTCTTGTCGACCGTGTAGCCTTGCTGGTGGGAGACTATGTGATACTTGTACAGCGTGCCGGCGCCCAAGCCAGGCACGAATGCGTCCCAGATGCCCGAGGAGTCCGGCCGCGGCGCGAGCGGATGAGCGAGCGGGTCCCACGCGTTGAAGTCACCGATGACCGCCACCGAGGCGGCATTCGGTGCCCAGACCGCGAAATACGTGCCCGCCGCCCGCCCGGCGTGAGCCGGCAGCAGGTGCGCGCCGAGCTTCTCGTAGGCCCGGCCGTGCGTCCCTTCACGAAACAGGTAAATATCATGTTCAGTGAGCAGCACGGGCTGAGTGTAGCAACTGCGCTGCCATCATGCCTCTGGTGATTGCACACCGCGGCGCGAGCGGCTATCTGCCGGAGCACACGCTGGCGGCGTACTACCTGGCGCTGCAGCAGGGTGCGGACGCATTCGAGCCTGACCTGGTCATGACGCGCGACGGGGTGCTGGTGGCGCGGCACGAGAACGAGCTCGGCGGTACGACGGACGTGGCGCAGCATGCCGAGTTCGCATCCCGGCGGGTCACCAAGCAGATCGACGGCGAGGCGGTCACCGGCTGGTTCAGCGAGGATTTTACCCTCCAGGAGCTGAAGCGTCTGCGCGTGCGCGAGCGCATCGCGGCGCTGCGCCCGCACAACAGCCGCTTCGACGGACAGTTCGAGATCGCCACGTTCGAGGAGATTCTGCGGCTGCGCGCCGCAGTACAGCGCGAGCGGGAAGATGCGGCCGCCGAGTGCGGCCGGCCGGTGCCGCCGCCGATCGTGCTGGTTGCGGAGCTGAAGCATCCGAGTCACTTTGCCGCCTGTGGGCTGGAGATGACCGGCGCTGTGCTGCACGCACTGGAGACGCACGGCTGCACGGCGCGCGCGTCCGGTGTGCTCCTGGAGTCGTTCGAGACCGGCATCTTGCGGACCCTGAAGCGTCTGACGGGCCTGCCGTTGGTGCAGCTGCTGGAGGCTGCTGGCGCCCCGGAAGACGTGCGTCGGGCGGGCGGGACGCAGACCTTCGCGCAGATGGCGCAGCCGGCCGGCCTGGCCGATATCGCCACCTACGCCACGGGCATCGGCCCGGAGAAGTCCCTGCTCATTCCGCGCGAGGCGTCTGGACGCCTGGCGCACCCGACGCGGCTCATCGCCGACAGCCACGCGCAGGGCCTCAAGGTGATTCCGTGGACCTTCCGCGCCGAAAACGCCTTTCTGCCGGCCGAGGCGCGCACGGGCGGAGCCGATCAGGAGTGGGGCGATCTGGCTTGGGAAATCAGCCGCTTTCTGGCGGCCGGCGTCGACGGGTTCTTCACCGACCAACCCGACATTGGCGTGCGTGCTCGTGCGGCGTTCCTCGATCAGGCAGGGTGCGACAAGGCTTGAACTGGAGCGGGCCGCGGTGTCGCGGCCATGCGTGCGGGCCCTTTGCCGTATACTGGCGGCCTGTGGGAGAAGATGGCCCATGACTGAAATCGCCGATACCTTCGATTCTGCCTTCACCAAAGCCGTCGATCTGGGCAACAAGATCGCGGACAAAGACCGGGACGCCGACCTGTGGGACATCGCCGACGGATTACTCGCCGGCGCGCTGCAGTATTGGCTCTATTCGCGCCAGCCGTGCGGGGATCCGCGCTGCCAGGATTGCATGCCGATCAGCACGGCCGAGGGCCGCATGGCGGAGCTGAAGCGGCTGATCGAGCAGTTGGCGGCCGAGAGCGAATATTTCCACACGCCGACCGATTCGAACGCCGGCCGCGCGTAGGGGCGCATCCCGCACACAAGCTCGGTAAAATGGCCGCTTTGCACCCAGCGGGGACGAAGTGAGCCAAGTGAGCACGCAAAGCGCAGCGCAGCAGGCCGGCGCGCCGATCGATGCCGACGTCGTGATCATCGGTGCCGGACCCTGCGGACTGTTCCAGGTATTCGAGCTGGGTCTGCTCGGTATCGGAGCGCACCTCATCGATTCCCTGGCGCATCCGGGCGGCCAGTGCACCGAGCTGTATCCGCAGAAGCCGATCTACGACATCCCGGCGCTGCCGGTGTGCGGCGCGCAGGAGCTGATCGACCGGCTGCTTGAGCAGATCAAGCCGTTCCATCCGCAGTTTCACCTCGGCCAGGAAGTGACCGAGATGACGCGCCGTGCCGATGGCCGCTTCGATCTGCGCACCGCCGCCGGTACGCACTTCAATGCCGGCGCGGTGGTGATCGCCGCTGGCGTCGGATCGTTCCAGCCCCGGCGCATCGGCCTCGAGGGCGCCGAGGCATTCGAAGGCGATGCTATTCACTACCGGGTCCGTGAAGCGGCGGCGTTCGCCGGCAAGGACATCGTGATCTTCGGCGGCGGTGATTCCGCGCTCGACTGGACGCTGGAGCTGCTCGCGCGAGCCAAGAGCCTGACTCTGGTTCATCGCCGGGCGGAGTTCCGCGCCGCTCCAGCGTCGGTGGCCAAGATGCGTGAGGCGGTGGCCGCCGGACGCATGCGGTGCCATGAGGCCGTGCCGCACGCACTCAGCAGCCTGGCGCAGCGCCTGACCGGGGTCACCGTGAAGCGCCCCGATGGGGCGCTCGAGACGCTTGCAGCCGAGCAGGTGCTGGTGTTCTTCGGACTGCATCCGAAGCTTGGGCCGATCGCCGAGTGGGGACTGGAGCTGGAGAAGCGCGCTCTGCAGGTCGATACCGAGAAGTTCCAGACCAGCGTGCCCGGGGTGTTCGCCGTCGGCGACATCAACACCTACCCGGGCAAGAAGAAGCTGATCCTCTCCGGCTTCCACGAGGCGGCACTGGCGGCGTTCGCGATCCAGCACCACCTGTATCCGCAGAAGCGGCAGTTTCTCCAGTACACGACCACGAGTCCGATCATGCATCAGCGGCTCGGCGTACCCGATTGACCCTCTCGTCCGGCAAGGGGAACAACCTGATGGATCCGCGACTGGCCGATTTGATCAAGCTGCTCGATCTGGAGCGGCTCGAGGTTGATCTGTTCCGCGGCGAAAGCCGCGACATCGGCAGCCCGCAGGTGTTCGGCGGCCAGGTGCTGGGCCAGGCGCTCACGGCCGCCACCGCCACGGTCGAGGGGCGAACCGTGCACTCGCTGCATGCCTACTTTCTGCGCCGCGGGGATTTCAGCGCGCCGATCGTCTATCAAGTGGACCGCAGTCTCGACGGGCACTCGTTCTGCAATCGCCGCGTGGTTGCGATCCAGCACGGCTCGCCGATCTTCAACATGGCCGCATCGTTCCAGATCCCCGAGGAGGGCTTCGAGCATCAGACCCCGATGCCTGCCGTGCCACCGCCGGAATCGCTGCCGGATGCCAGTCGCCCGCCGCCGGAGCTGCTGGAGCGGCTGCCGCAGGCCGTGCGGCGTTTCCTGGAGCGGCCGCGGCCGTTTGAGTTCCGTCTGGTGCAGCCGATGGAGTCGCTCGCGGCCGGGGTGGCCACGCCAGCGCGCCAGGTCTGGTTTCGCGCCGTCGATGCGTTGCCCGCAGACGAGGGTCTGCACCGCCGGCTGCTGGCGTATCTGTCGGATTACTTCCTGCTCGATACGGCGACGCTGCCGCACGGCAAGTCCTCGTTCAGCGGCGCGCTGGTGATGGCGAGTATCGATCACGCCATGTGGTTTCACCGGCCGCTGCGGGTCGATGACTGGCTGCTCTACGCGGTGGAGAGCCCAAGTGCCTCTGGTGCGCGCGGATTCGCACGTGCCGGGGTCTATGCGCGCGACGGCCGTCTGGTCGCCAGCACGGCACAGGAAGGACTGGTCCGGCTGCGCCGTACGGGACAACCATGACGGTCGCGGCCGCTCTGGGCGGCCGCGACTTCGGTCGACGTCGGGGAATCAGGCCGCGCGGCGCTGCGCGTGCGCGGTAAGCGGGCGGCCGGCGGTACGGCCCGAGGTGAGCGCGCCCACCAGCACCAGAGCTGCGAATGTCACGCCGTTCAGCACGAATACCTGGGTCAGGATGCCGGGGGTGAAGGCGCCGCTTGCGCCGCCGACCAGGCGGCTGACGGCCCACAGGATCCCCTCATAGAGGCCGAACGCGCTGAGGTAGGTGGCGATGATGCCTGCCGTCCCCGGCACGCGCCGGGCTGCGGTACTCGCGGCCGCCGTCGCCACCAGCAGCGCCGCGCCGACCAGCGCGCCCCAGCCAAAGGCCGCAAGGCTCACCGGGAAGCGCAGCAGCGTGAAGCCGATGAGTTCCGTAGCGAGCCACAGTGCGGCGGTAAGCCCCAGCGCTTGGCCGCGGCTCTGGCGCAGCGCGCAGATCGCACCGAAGGCGATCAGCGGAACGGCACAGGTCAGTCCCACGCTGAACAGCAGCGTGGTGAGCAGAAATGCCGCCAGCCATGCGGCGCGCACGCCCCAGGATGCGGATGAGCGGTGGTGATGGTGCATAAGGTACCTCGGCAGTGATTGTACCGTGTCGCTCGCGTACCCGCAGCCCACCAGATGCTCACGCCGCGCGCGCCCTCCCCGAACGGCGGTCAATCGTAGCGGCAGGCGGTTGGGGTGGTGCTGACCGAGCGGCTATTTGCGCGCAGATCCGAGCGCCGCGGCAGGCCGACGGGCGCTGCCCTCTGCTGTTGGGAACCGCTGAGGGCAGGGCCAAGTCCGGGTGCTCACGTGCGGACATCCCTGGCCTCAGCGCTGGCGGCAAGACTGAGTCGCGCTACGGGAGCGAGTTCAGCCGGCCGCGGCGCGCGATCCAGCACTCATCGGTGAGATTCATGGTCGAGACCGTCGAGAGCAGGATCAGCATCACGAGCGTGGTGTGCGAGAGTGCATCGTGCAGCATGAAACCGGCGGCGCCAAGATTGAACACCAGCAGCAGCACCGCGGTCAGTCGGATCGACTGCACGCTGCCGCGCTGCTCACTGGCGGCCGGGAAGAAGATGCCGAAGTTCTCGGCATGCCGGTGCAGCAGCAGACGCAGAGACGCGCTCAGCACGCCGAGGCCGAGCAGTACGGGCAGCACGAGATGGGCGAGGTCCGCACCACCGTAGCGCACTCGGAAGCACCACAACGGCACTGTCCAGCTGGCCAGGGCGGCCGTGGCGAGCAGCCGCGTGCCGAGTGCGTGGCGGGGCGCAAAGCCGCCGGTGGTGCTCATCGCAGCACCTTGCCAGGATTCATGATGCCGTTGGGATCGAAGGCGTGTTTGACAGCGCGCATCAGATCCAACTCCACCGCAGGGGCGTAACGCTCCAGCTCTGCGACTTTCAGCCGTCCGATGCCGTGCTCGGCGCTGATGCTGCCGTCGAAGTCGCGTACCAGGTCATGGATGGCGCGCTTCACGGTATCGCCGCGGGCGAGAAACGCGCTGCGGTCGGCATCGGGGGCCTGATTGATATTGAAGTGCAGGTTGCCATCGCCGGCGTGACCGTAGGCCACCAGGCGCCCGTCGGGCACGTGCTCGCGTACCCAGTTGCCGGCGCGCTCGATGAACTCGGCTATTGCGGCCACCGGAACCGAGATGTCGTGCTTGAGGCTCGCACCGTCGCGGCGCTGCGCCTCCGGGATCGATTCGCGCAGCGTCCACAGCGCGGCGCGCTCGCGTTCGTTGCGTGCCAGCACGGCATCCGCGAGCAGACCATCTGTGAGTGCTTGTTCCAGACACTCACTCAGCATGGTCTCCAGTGCGTCATGCGCGCGCGATGAACTGAGTTCGCACAACACGTACCACGAATGTGACGCTTGTAGCGGGTCACGTACACCCTGGATGTGACGGACGGTGAGCTCCACGGCGAGGCGCGGGATCAGCTCAAAGGAACTCACGCGATCTGCGCTCGCCGCCCGCAGCCGGGCGAGCAGCTCGATGGCGGCACGTGGATCGCGTACGGCGGCGAATGTCGTCGCCGTGGCGCGGATGCGCGGGAAGAGCTTCAGGCTCGCCGCGGTGATGATGCCAAGGGAGCCTTCCGCGCCGAGGAACAGCGCTTTGATGTCATAGCCGGTGTTGTCTTTGCGCAGGCGTGTGAGTGAGGACAGCAGTCGGCCGTCGGGCAGGGCCACTTCCAGCCCCAGGACCAATTCGCGCATCATGCCGTAGCGCAGGACGTGCACGCCGCCGGCGTTGGTCGAAAGGTTGCCGCCGATCTGACAGCTACCTTCAGAGCCTAGACTGAGCGGAAAGTAACGGTCGGCGTCCTCGGCGGCGCGCTGCACGTCAGCGAGTACGCAGCCGGCCTCGGCGACCAGCGAGTAGTTGAGTGCATCGATTGCGCGAATGCGCTTCATTCGCGCCAGGCTGACCACCAGCTGTGCGCCGCTCTCATCGGGCGTCGCGCCGCCGCAGTATCCGGTATTGCCGCCCTGCGGAACGACCCCGATGCGCGCCTGGTTGCACACCGCGAGCAGTTGAGCGACTTCGGCTGCCGTCTCCGGCTGTGCCACGGCCAAGGCGTGACCGCGGTAGAGGGCGCGATGGTCGGTGAGAAACGGCTGCAGGTCATTCGCCGCCGTGAGCAGGCGGTGGGGCCCGAGGATGTGCGCAAGCCTCTGGAGCGTCTCGGATGCTGGTGCGTTCATGCGCTGTGACGCTCCCCGGCCAGATCCGCAGCCACGTCGCGGCTCAATGCAGTGCCGCGCCGAGTGCGCGACCGAGCAGGTAGGTCGTGAGGCCGGCCGCTCCGCCGATCAGCACCATGCGCAGCGCGCCGCGCAGCGCGTGGCGGCCGGTGAACAGGCTGATGGCCAGACCGACGGCAAACAGCGTTGCGCCGGTCAGGGCGGCGGTGGTCACGATCGCGCGCAGCCCGGCGCTGCCGGCCATGAAGGGCAGCAGTGGCACAGTGGCACCGAAGGCGAAGGCGAGAAATGATGCGGTGGCCGCGCCCCAGGGTGCGCCGAGCAGCTCCGGGGTGAGGCCCAGCTCTTCGCGTGCCAGTACATCGAGCGCGTGCTCCGGGCGCGCGAGCAGCGTTTGGCTGACGTCTCGCGCCTGCGCCAGCGGCATGCCCCGCGCGGCGTAGATCAGGGCCAGCTCTTCGGCTTCCTCTTCGGGATATTCGGCGATCTCGGCGCGCTCGAGCGCCATCTGATATTCGTACATCTCGCGCTGCGACCGCACCGAAACGTACTCCCCGGCGGCCATCGACAACGCGCCGGAGAGCAGTCCAGCCAGTCCGGTGATCAACACCAGGCGCGGGGTGCTGCCTGCGCCGGCGATTCCCATCACCAGGCTGGCATTGGCGAGCAGTCCGTCGTTGATGCCGAACACGGTCGCCCGCAGGTTGCCGCCGAGACCGCCACGATGGCGGGCGCCAACGTCCGCGAGCGTGGTCGGCATGTCGTGGCCGGCGACGACCGGTCCGCTGTAGACCGACAGGCCGCGCAACTTCATCGCCGCTAAAACCGAGCGCAGTGCGCGCGGCCCGAGTCCGTCGACCAGGGCGGCCACAATCCGCGCGCGGGTCGAGGGCCGGAAGGCAGGTGCTGCCGTGCGCTCGCGTCGCAGCACCTCCTCCCAATGTCCAGCCTGCTCCTCGGCGGCCCCGGCCAGCTGTTCAAACAGCTGGCGGTGGTGGGCGTCGGGTTCCGCCGCCGCGACCCGCCGATACAGCCAAGCGGACTCCTTCTCGTGGCGCCAGCTGTCGGTGGCGTCGTGGCTCATGCGCGCAGCGGTCCCGCAGCGCAGGTCCGTGAAGCCCGTTCAGGGTTGCCGATCACCGCGGTACCGATGCGGGGGGCACGAGAGCACCTGGACGATACAACGGGCCGACTCAATATTCGTCGCGCTCGTCTTCTTCGTCTTCGTCCCAGTCGTCGTCATCATCATCATCCTCGTCATCGTCGTCCTCGTCCCAGTCATCGTCGTCCTCGTCTTCGTCCTCCTCTTCCTCCTCCTCCTCCTCCTCCTCCTCTTCGGACTCGGCCCAGCCCTCGGGTTCTTCGGTCGGCTCGAGATCCAGCTCGTGCCAGGTCTCCAAATCGATCTCCTCAATCTCGCCGTCGAGATGCTCGATCTCGATCAGCTCGGCGTCCTCGTCCACTTTGAGCACGCGAAATGATTCCTCTTCTTCAAGGTCCTCGTACCATTTGCCGGGAACCGGTTCGTAATCTCTGCTCACCGATGGGATCCTCTGACTTGGCGGCCGCGCAAGTTTAGGGGTTGCGCTGGCTGGGAGCAACGCGCAGCTCGGTTTGTACTCGCGCGGATCATGCGCGCCACGTATAGTTTTCTCATGTCCGTTAAATCCGCAACCCGCTCCCCTCTGGCGACCGCGCGCCGCGTCGTGGTCAAGGTCGGTTCGGCGTTGCTGGTCGAGACGCAGACCGGGCGGATCAATCAGGCCTGGCTCGAGACGCTCGTCGAGGATCTCTTGCGTCTGCGTGAGCGCGGGCAGCAGGTGATCTTGGTCTCCTCCGGGGCCGTTGCACTCGGCCGGCGCGAATTGTCGCTCGCCAAGGGGCCGCTGCGCCTGGAGGAAAGCCAGGCCGCCGCCGCCGTCGGGCAGATCCGTCTCGCGCACGCCTACCGGGAGATGCTTGAGCGCCGTCAGGTGACGGTTGCCCAGGTTCTGCTCACGCTTGAGGACAGTGAACGGCGCCGACGGTATCTCAATGCGCGCGCCACGCTCGAGACGCTGCTGTCTCTCGGCGCCCTGCCGGTCATCAACGAGAACGACACCGTGGCGACGGCGGAGATCCGCTACGGCGATAACGACCGCCTGGCTGCGCGCGTGGCACAGATGACGGCGGCCGACTGTCTGGTGCTGCTGTCGGACGTCGACGGACTCTACAGCGCCGATCCGAACCGGGACCCCGAGGCGCGATTCATTCACGAGGTGGCGCAATTGACGCCTGAGATCGAGGCCATGGGCGGAGGGTCGGCCTCGGAGTTCGGCACTGGCGGTATGGCCACGAAGCTGATGGCGGCGCGTATCGCGGTTGCGGCGGGATGCCACATGTGCGTCGCGGCGGGCCGACCGCTACATCCGGTGCGGCGCCTGGAAGAAGGGGAGCGCTGCACGTGGTTCCTGCCCGCGGCGAGCCCAGCGGCCGCCCGCAAGCAGTGGATCGCCGGCACGTTGCGTCCGGCGGGCGCCGTGACGGTCGATCACGGGGCATTGCGCGCGCTGCTCGCCGGCAGCAGTCTGTTGCCGGCCGGCGTGACCGCTGCCCGCGGCCGCTTTGAGCGCGGTGATACTGTCAGCGTGCTCACCCCCGAGGGCATGGAAGTGGCCCGGGGCATCATTGCGTATTCGGATGCGGATGCGCTGCAGATCATCGGCCGGCATTCGGCACAGATCCCGGCAATCCTCGGATTCCGCGGTCGCGATGAGCTGATCCATCGGGACGATCTAGTCCTGCTACCGTCCTTCGCCTATGAATCCGCATAACGACAGCGTTTTGGGCGAACTGATGGAGGGGCTTGGCCGCGGGGCGCTGAACGCCGCTGCAGTCCTCGCTCGCGCTACCACCGAGATAAAAAATGATGCGCTGATGCGCGCCGCGGCAGCGATTCGCGCGCACCGCGCACGGATTCTCGAGGCCAATGCGCACGATGTGGCCGCTGCGCGGGCCGCCGGTCTCGGCACGGCACTCATTGATCGGCTGGCGCTCGATGAGGGGCGGATCGAGGCAATGGCCGCCGGAGTTGCGGCGGTCGCGGCCCTGCCCGATCCGGTGGGCACGGTCGCAGCCGAATGGCTGCGACCGAATGGCCTGAGGATCCAGCGCGTGCGCGTGCCGCTTGGCGTGATCGGAATCATCTATGAGAGCCGGCCGAACGTCACCGCGGATGCCGGTGCGCTGTGCATGAAGTCCGGCAATGCCGTGATCCTGCGGGGCGGGACGGAGAGCCAGCGCTCGAATGCCGCGGTGCATGACTGTCTCACCGAGGGCCTGCGCGGCGCCGGGTTGCCCGCCGAGTGTATCCAGCGGGTGCCCACGCAGGAGCGCGCGGCCGTCGGCTATCTGCTTGCCTGCATGACGGACTATCTTGATGTGATCGTGCCGCGCGGTGGTCGCAGTCTCGTCGAGCGTGTGCAGAAGGAAGCGCGGGTGCCGGTGATTGGGCATCTCGATGGGAACTGCCACGTCTACGTCGATCGCGATGCGGATGTACGTATGGCCGAGACCATTGCGCTCAACGCGAAGATGCGCCGCACCGGCATCTGCGGGGCGGCCGAGACTCTGCTCATCGACCGGGCCTGTGTGGCTACGCACATGGTGCCGGTGGTGCGCGCCCTACTCGATGCCGGCTGCGAGGTCCGCGGGGATGCCACGATCCAGGGCGCCGATCCGCGCGTGCGTCCGGCCAGCGAGGACGACTGGTACACCGAGTATCTCGATGCCATCATCGCGGCGCGGGTTGTCGATGGCGTGGACGGGGCGATCGCACACATTGCCCGCTATGGTTCGGCGCACACCGAGTCGATCGTGACCGAAAACGAGGCCACAGCTGAGCGCTTTCTGCAGCACGTCGATAGTGCCATCGTGCTGCACAACGCCTCGACGCAGTTCGCCGACGGCGGGGAGTTCGGCATGGGGGCGGAGATCGGCATTTCGACCGACCGGTTTCATGCACGCGGCCCGGTGGGCGTCGAGCAGCTCACCAGCTACAAGTACGTCGTACGCGGCGCCGGGCAGATCAGGCCGTAGCCGTCCGCTCAAGCGCAGCGAGTCCGCCGCGCAGCGAATACACCTCGGCGTGACCGCGCGAGCGAAGTTCGCGCGCGGCAGCCAGACTGCGGATGCCGGCGGCACAGACCAGCAGACAGCGCTGCGGCAGCGCCCGTCCGCCGGAGAGCAGCTCCGCCAACGGCACGGCGCCGACGGCAGAGTGCGCCAGGGGCGCGCGCGCCCGCTCGGTCGGCTCGCGAATGTCGATGAGCGTAAAGCCGGCCGCATGCGCCGCCTGCAGCGAGTCAAACGCAAGTTCGATGTCCGGAAGTTCTACATCGTGCGCCGCGCCGCGGCGCGCATGCTGAGGGCAGTCCGCGGCACGGTGCGCGCGCACCCGGGTGACGGTGAGCGTGGTCAGGTCCACCATCAGTACCGCGTCGGCGAGCTGACCGGGCAGCCCGAGCAGCAGCTTCAACGCTTCCAATGCCTGCAGCGTGCCGAGTATGCCGGGCACCGGTCCGAGCACGCCGGCCTCGGCACATACGCCCACCAGGCCGTCCCGGACCGTCTCAGGCCAGACGCAGCGCAGACAGGGCCCGCCGCCTGGCCGCAGCACCTGCAGCTGCCCCTCGTACTGGTAAACGCTCGCGAATACCGCCGCCTGGCCACTCTGCACGCAGGCGTCATTCAACGCGAGCTTGCTGGCGATAGTGTCCGTGCAGTCGAGAATCACGTCGTAGCCGTCGATCAGCGCCGCGACATTCTCCGTACCCAGGCGGGTCCGATGGATCCGCAGGTCGAGCGTTGGGTTCAGCGCGCGTAGCCGCTCGGCGGCGAGTTCGACCTTCGGGCGACCGACGTCGGCCAGCGAATAGAGCGGTTGGCGATGCAGGTTCGAGGCCTCGAGCAGATCGGCATCCACCAGGCCGAGCCGACCGATCCCGGCGGCCGCCAGATAGCTCATCGCCGGCACGCCGAGTCCGCCGCAGCCGACGATCAGCGCCGCGGAGTGCGCGAGCCGTGCTTGACCTGCTCCCCCGACCTCCGGCAGCACCATTTGTCTGGAATAATCGGGTCGCGGTGCGAGGGGTGCATTACCCCGCGGCGGGTGCGCGTGTTCAGAATGATGCGTATGCGGCGCACAGGCCTCGTGCCTATGCGCCTTCACGGGCGCATCGGGTGGCGCGGCACAGCGCTCGCAGTTGACCCACCCGGAGTCACCGTCGCGGTAGTGTTCCTTCTTCCAGATCGGTACGCGGTGTTTCACCGCATCAATGATGTACCGGCAGGCGAGGAATGCCTCGTGGCGGTGCCGCGCCGAGACCCCGACCCACACGGCGAGCTCGCCGATTTCGAGCGCGCCCACACGGTGCACGCACGCGGCACGCTCCACGCCGAAGCGCTGCAGCGCTTCAGTGACGATGCGCTCGCCCTCCTTCACGGCGAGCCCCTCGAAAGCCTCGTATTCCAGCCGGTGTACCTCGCGGCCCTCGTTGTGGTTGCGGACCCACCCTTCGAAGCTGGCGTAGCCACCGGCGGCAGGGGACGCCAGCAGGCCGCGCAGCGCGGCGGAATCCAACGGTTTGGTGCTGAATTGGAACAGACTCATACGGATGTCCGCGCGATGCTCAGGCGGCGGTCAGAGCGGGCCGCTAGCCACCTGCCACCGGCGGGATGAACACGACCGTGTCGCCCTCGGTAAGCGGCGCGCTCCACTCGGCGAACTCGGCATTCACCGCCACGCGCAGCAGCTCCGGCGGTAGGGTGAAGGGGTGGCGCTGGCGAAGCTCCTGGTACAGCGCCCCGGCGGTGGCTGCCGTGGTGCGTAGCGATTCCTGCGCGCGGCCGGCCTGTTCGCGCAGCAGCGCATAGTACTGCACGGTGACCTGCCGGTCGGGGGCCCCGAGCGCGGCAGTCGCCTGCGTGAATTGTTCCGGGGTGTTGATGTTCTCCAGCGCCTGCGGCGAGGGCGGCTCGAGCAGTGCGGTGTCGGCCGAGAGCAGGAACTTGCGCGGACAGTGGCGTCCCGCGACGACGGCTGCGGTCAGAGCGGCGTGACTGGCCGGCTCGTAGATCGCGCACAGCGGCTCGGGCAGCCCATCGTGGCTCGAGCGGTAGGCGGTGGCCGAGCGGTTCGGCTGGCGTGCGCCGATCAGGTGGTCCAGGGTGTGCGCATCGAGAAACGGCAAATCGCAGGCGAGCACGAGCCAGGCAACATCGGGCGCGCTCGCCTGGGCGGCGAGGATGCCGCCGGCCGGCCCGAGGTCGGCGATCTGATCGGCAATGAGGGCGTAGCGGGCGCGCAGCGGATCGTCGCGCTGCTCGGCGCGCACTGAGACAAACGCGCGTTCGACCCGGCCTTCAAGCAGCGCCATCGTCCGCTCAAGCTGGCTCACGCCCCGGTAGGCCAGAGCGGCCTTGTCGCGGTGCATGCGCTGGCTGCGCCCGCCGGAGAGCACCAGACCGTACAACGGCGCTGTGGTCACAGGGTGGCTCCCGTGCGGCGGAAGGGACGTTTCCCACCGGACTTCTCGAGCAGGCGCACGCTCATGATCTGAATGTCGTGCGAGAGCGCCTTGCACATGTCGTACACCGTCAGGGCGGCTACCGTGGCACCGGTCAGCGCCTCCATCTCGACACCCGTCCGATGGTGTATCGCGACGCGGCAGCGGATACGGATCTGGCCGCGCGGCTGCTGTTCGATGTCCACCGAGCAGTGCTCAAGCCCGAGCGGATGGCAGAAGGGGATCAGTTCATGGGTGCGTTTGGCGGCCATGACTCCGGCGACGATCGCTGTGTCGAACACCGGACCCTTGCGGGTGCGGTGCCCGCTGCGGCGCAGTACGCTCGCCACCGGTGCGGGCAGCTGCACGAGCGCCTCGGCCGTGGCCTCGCGCAGTGTGATCTGCTTGGCACCCACATCGACCATCGTTGGGCGGTTGCGCGCGTCCAGATGAGAGAGTCTCTTCGCCGTCATCAGCCACCAATGTAGAACATTTCGACCTTGTGCGCGCCGTCGTCCGCGAGCGGACCCTGGCGCTGCTCGCTGTAGTTATCGGTGCGCTCACGCCATACGCTGCGCAGCGCCTCGAGCAGTTCGTCGTCGCAGGCGCCGCTGCGCAGGCGGTCGCGCAGTGCTGTGCCGTGCGTCGCGAATAGGCAGGTGTACAGCACCCCGTCGGAGGACAGCCGCGCGCGCGAGCAGTTCCCGCAGAACGGCTGGGTCACCGAGGAGATGAATCCGATCTCCCCGGCGCCGTCAGCGAAGACGTAACGCTCGGCCACCTCGCCGCGGTAGGCCGGCTGGCGCGGCTCGAGCGGCCAGCGGGCGCCGATGCGCGCGAGCAGTTCGCGCGAGGGCACTACCGCCTCTGGCTGCCAGTGGTTGCGGTTACCGACGTCCATGTATTCGATGAAGCGCACGATGACACCCGTGCCCCGGAAGCGCTCGAGCAGCCCGAGCACGGTGTGGTCGTTCACGCCGCGCTGGATCACCGCGTTGATTTTAATGGGGCCGAGACCGACCCGGCGTGCCTGCTCGATGCCGTTTAGCGTCTCTTCCAGTCCGCCGAAGCCGCCGCTCATGCGCAGGAAGACCTCGGGTTCGAGACTGTCGAGACTCACCGTGACGCGCTTCAGTCCGGCCGCGTGCAGCTCGCATGCGTACTTCGCCAGGAGTGTCCCATTGGTGGTCAGCGCGACATCCTCGATACCCGCAATTCCGGTGAGATCGCCGATCAGATCGGTGAGGTTCGGTCGCAGCAGCGGCTCCCCGCCGGTCAGGCGCAGCTTGCGCACCCCGAGGCGCACCAGCAGCCGCGCCACGCGCACGATTTCTTCGAACGACAATCGCTCGCGCGAGGCCAGAAACCGATAGGTCTCGTGGAAGGTCTCCCGCGGCATGCAGTAGGGGCAACGGAAGTTGCAGCGGTCCATCACCGAGATGCGCAGATCCTGCAGCACCCTGCCGCGCTGGTCGCGCAGTCCGGTCGGTGAGCGCTCGCTCAGGGAATCGCGGACAGTCATCGCACTCGTTTACCACTGGCGGCCGCCGAGCGCCATCCTCCGGAGGGCTACCAGCGGTACAGCGGCGCGACGAATCCGGCCGGATAGGTATTCGGCCCGGGCGGCAGCTGCACAAACCCGTCGGTCGCTGCAAGCGAAGTGAAATCCCCCGAGCCGTGGGTCCGCTTCGGCATCGCCCGGCAGCAGCCATGCGCGTCGGTAACGCGTTGGACGGGGAGGAAAAATGTCAGCGGTACCGTTACGGTAACCGGCTCGGCCAGCGAGATCTGCTCCACAGGACCGCAGCGCAGCCCTTGAGCCGCGGCCAGTGCCGGGAGCACATAGCGCGAGACGCACACCGCGGTCGAAACCGGATTGCCTGGCAGCGCAAGCACGGCGGCACCGGAGGGCGCCATGCCGAACCAGAGCGGCTTGCCGGGCCGTTGCGCGACCTTGTGGAAGACACAGCGCACGCCGAGCGACTCCAGCGCCTGCGGCACCAGATCGAGTTTGCCCATGGAAACCCCGCCACTCAGCACCAGCACATCGTGAGTCTCGAGGTGAAATTTCAGCCGAGACTCGAGCTCAGCCGCATCATCGCGCAGATGTTCCGTCGCGATTCGGGGGTAACCGTGCAGTTCGAGCGCCGCGGCTATGGCGTACGCGTTCGAGCGGCGCACCTGATGGTCAAGAATCGGCTCACCCGGCTCGATGAGTTCATTGCCGGTGGAGAGCACTGCGACCATCGGTTGGCTGGCCACCCGCACCCTGGCCTTGCCGGCGGCCGCCACGACTGCGATCTGCGGGGCGCCAAGGCGCATCCCGGCACACAGCAGCAGTTCACCTTGGCGCGCATCCGTGCCGCGGTGGTGCAGGTGCTGACCGGCGGCCACCGTGAGGCCTTCCATCAGAGTCGCGTGCCCGTCGGCGACCCCGATTTGCTCGACGGGCACGACGCAATCGCAGTCCACCGGCAAGGGCGTGCCGGTCATGACTTCGATGCAGTGCTGCGCCGAGGCGAGCGTCAGGGCGGGTTCGCCGGCGGCCTGGGTCGCCTGGATCTGGAAATGGCGTTGCCCGGCCGCGACGGCCGCACTCTGCAGTGCGATGCCGTCCATGGCGACCCGGTCGAAGGGCGGCTGATCGCGCTCGGCGTGAATGTCCTCGCGCAGCACCGCTCCGGCGCACTGCAACAAGGGCAGGGAAACCGTCGGCAGGCACGTCAAGTGCCGGCCGATCAGTTCATCCGCTTGTCCAGGGCTGAGCATCGTCCGTCGCGCTTCCCAGCGGATTAGTGGCTCTTCTTGGCGTGCTTCTTCTGGTAGATCCGCACCTGCGTGTTGAAGCGGTTGGCGACTCTCTTCAGCTGATCCACGGCCGCGTTGTTGCGCTTGATTTCCATGAGCTCCAGCGATCTGATCTGCTTCTTGGTCAGCTTCAGCGACTGCTTCGCAATGGTTGCGTCGCTCTGCTTCTTGATGCAGACGAGATAGCTGTTCATCGTCCCGTTGTACGCCTGCACCGATTTTTGCGCGGCAAGCATTTGGGCGAGTGTCGCGACGTTGCCGTCGGGCAGGTTCGCAGGCGGCTGCGGGTACGTGCAGTCGGCATACGCTGGAGCCAGGGTGAGCGCTGCGAGAGCCGCCGCGGCGAGCAATGATTTCATTAGAGACCCTCAGGGTGGCAGAGTCACTATCTTATCAATCCGGCGCGCCGGCGGGGTTACTCCCGGCTGGACTCCGCCGCAGGGCCTGTGCTGTTACGAGTGAGGCCTCCGCTCCGAGCAGGGCCGGCGGCGCTGCGACGGTGCGGGCTTCCCAGCCGGCTGCCCGGGACCGCCGCCTGTGGCCCGGCCCATTGCGGCGGTGAGCCTGCGGCGTGCCCGGCGAGGCGTATTGCAGAGGTCTGTGGCTGTTGCGGTGCGTGGCTGTTGCGGGGCCGAGCGCGGACCGTGCTCAGTCTCGGGCGTCTCGCCGTCCTCGGCACTCGTGAAGATCTTGCCGTCTGCCGTAGGTGCCGAAGATGCGGCTCCCATCCCCGACGCGATCGGGGTCACCTGCCGGTCGCTCGTGGCGACATGCGCCGCGCGGCAACCCGCCCCCCTGATACAATGCGGCGCTTCGCGGGCGCCCGTAGCTCAGTTGGATAGAGTACCTGGCTTCGAACCAGGTGGTCGGGGGTTCGAATCCCTCCGGGCGCGCCAATAAATTGACTAGAATCAATCGGTTGTTCGCTAAACGAGAGGCGTGGCAGTGGCCTTTGCCACCGTTCTGCTGCAGCTTCCGCACCGCCTCCGAACGAGTCACGCTTGCATTGAAGCGCTCGACGGCGCTGTGATGTGGCAAATATCAGAGAGCGCAGAAGGGGGGGTAAAGCCTGTAGTGCAGGCGCAGATCCGCATGGCCACGCGATGGGCTGAGACGGTTGCAGCGGGAACGATCGAAGCCACGTACTTTGAGCCCGTCGAGGCGGGCAGGCGCGCGGGCGGAGGCCATCGCTCGGGACTTCCGATGAAGAGCTGCCGAACACGTGAGCGGCCACCCTGTGTCGCCACGGCCTGTCCTGGTGGCGGGCACGCTTAGCCCTCCGAAGAGCGCCGATATCACCCCTGGGGTCATCTGGGATGCGCGCCGTCGGCAGCGTATGCTCGGGAGTGCGGACTTTGGCCAGGGAGCGCAGAACTGCGCGGGCGTTGGAGCGGCACTCGGCGTTCAGTGCGCGACAGGCGACCCTGCGGTCAGTTTTGGCGCCGCCTCTGGCGCCACAGAGGCGGTGACCGGTGGCTATGGGTATCACCGTCGTGGACCCGCAACTCGGGCACGTGATCGAGGAGGGGCGCCGGAGGATTGCGAGCCGTGCGTCCCGCTTCTCACAGCCCCGTTGTCCCGCAGGGCCGGGAATTTTCGCGCGGATGCCACCACCCCGGGCTTCTGCGCATGGGCGGATCGCAGTCGATAGACCGCTCACACAGTACGCGGCAGGCGCAGTGCCACCAGACGGCGCCCATGTCATCGCAATGGCATCCATCGCGCTAGTAGCCGTACTCGGAGAGTGTTTTGACCTTAACGACGCTCCCGTCGACAAATCGGATGGTAATCAGCAGCTTCTTAGGCCCACGGTTGTAGGTCCAGGTTTCGACGGGAACTGCTGCGCCGACCGTGTGCGATTGACTGACCCCGCGGCTGCCGACTCGTTCGGTGGTTGCGCTTACCTTGACGCCGTGCTGCACCACGGCCGGGCGGCCGCAATACGCCCTCACGGCCGCCATGGAATCGCCGACCATAACGAGCTTGTCGCCGCAACGCATGTCCGCCCACGCGTGACCGGTAGCAACGAGACAAAGAACAGCGAGGAGAGAAACTCTGGTTATCCGAGATCGCATGGTGAAATGCTCCGTTCGAGAGTCGAGCAGGCGTCACAGCGCCTTTTGGCCGAGGTGCTCCCAGGGCCATTTGAGGCCATGACACTCGACGTAGGTCACCGCGTATGAAGTCGCGCAGTAGTCCGTTCAGGAGAACTGAAGTGTAGCATCAGAGCGTGGATCATTTTCTATGCGCTGTCTTTGCATGACCGCATGTTCTCCGGACTGACTAAAGTTGTGCTGGTGGTTGGACCGTTCCTTCGGCCGGCGAAGAGGTCGGGGACGAATGTGCCTGGATCAGTGGAGGTTACGGCGTAGCTGCGAATGTACGCAGGGGGAACGGGATATCGATGATACAGAGCATAGGGCACAACGACCCCAATGCATGCGACATCCCTCACCGTCTCATCGGAACGTCGCTGAGCGCAGCGTTAATGCAGCAGTGCGGACCGTTCACGATTTCAACGAGCAAGTATTCGGGCAGCGAGAGTGATTCGTGCACCGCACACATCACTGGCAGTGGTGGATCGTGTGGCTGGGGGCGCCGCGACGGCATATCCGTTTGCGGGCGTCGCAGCGTACGCCGTGAGTGGCTTCTGCGCATTCGCTCTGACGACCGTATTGCCGGTGACCGATGGCTCTGGGGGCACCCAAACCTCTGGGTTCTTGATCAGATCGAGCTATAGTGAGTCGGAGCGTCTTTCTGCCCGCAGTCAGGTGCGGGCGCTGAATGCAGCGAAGATGACCCGCTGTACGCAACGGACAAAGCGATTCACTGCGGATACAGAACGAAGAAAAGCGGACGGAGATCATCATGAGGCAGAATCTTCTTAGCTGCTCGGTCGCATTGCTGGCTTGTGTCACGATGCTGTCGCTGTCTGGTTGCGGAGGCAACTCTTCGGTCCCTTCATTATCGTCGGCGTGTACGGCCTGTTCGGTGGGCGGTGCGGTTTCCGGACTGAGCGCCAACGAAAGCGTGACACTTCTGAACAATGGTGCAGACGCGCTGAGCGCCACCGGCAACGGAGGGTTCACCTTTTCCACCAGTCAGTCCGCGGGCACCGCCTACGACGTCACAGTGAAATCGCACACGCCTGGAATTGTGTGTGCAGTGAGTAACGGCAGCGGTACGGTCGGCAAGTCGAATGTGACGGGTGTCATGGTGTCCTGCACCGCCGGCACGGAAAGCGTCGTGTACTCCTTTGTGGGCGGCACTACCGATGGCGTCCGTCCCGAGGCGGGTCTGATGATGGACGGCGCGGGAGACCTTTATGGAACGACAGTCGGCGGCGGTGCGAGCGGCGACGGCACCGTGTTCAAGGTCAGCGTCTCTGGGTCGGAAAGCGTCGTGCACTCTTTTGCAGGTGGCGCAACAGACGGATCAGGACCGTATGCGGGTCTCATTATGGACAGCGCGGGGAACCTCTATGGCATGACGATGTATGGTGGTGCAAACGGTGGCGGCATCGTGTTCAAGATCAGCGTTGACGGTACGGAAAGTGTCCTGTACTCCTTTCCTGCCGGCTCGTTCAGCATCCCTGCCGTCACCACGACTGTCGGGGGTACGTGGATTGCGGGTCAGTATGGGGGCTTGGTCATGGACAGCTCCGGAAACCTCTATGGAACAACAAACGCTGGTGGCACGAGCAACAACGGCATGGTATTCAAGATCGGCGCTACCGGCACGGAAAGTGTCCTGTACTCCTTTCTGGGTGGCACAACCGATGGGTCAGATCCTGAGGCGGGTCTGATCATGGATAGCGCCGGGAACCTCTATGGAACGACTTTCGGTGCGGGCGCGGCAGGCGCTGGTACTGTGTTCAGGATCACTTCCGGCGGAACGGAAACTCTCCTGCATTCCTTTGCTGGCGGCACAACAGACGGCCTAGGGCCACGCGCGAGCGTGGTGATGGACAGCGCCGGAAACCTTTATGGAACGACTTTTGCGGGCGGCATGAAAGGCGACGGTACGGTGTTTAAGCTTAGCACCACTGGTACGGAAACGATCCTGCACTCCTTTACGGGAGGCTCATCCGACGGATCCGGGCCGTTGGCGGGGCTTATTATTGACAGTGCCGGAAATCTCTATGGAACGACGACCTCTGGTGGAACGAATGGTGACGGCACTGTGTTCACAGTCAGCCCCACCGGTACAGAAACCGTCCTGTACTCCTTCGCGGGTGGTCCAACCGACGGGGCGAACCCGGTGGGAAATCTGGTCATGGATGGCGCCGGAAACCTCTATGGAACGACGGCGTACGGTGGCGCGAACGGTGGTGGCACGGTATTCACCATCAATTAAGGAGAACCGAAGAGGTCCGCATCGGGCGGTGAGGATTCAAACCGAGCGCCAGGGTACCGGATGGGGCCTTTTGTTCGCAGTTTGAGCTGTCGATTCCGGTAATGAATGGGTGCGGCGCCCACCTGAGCCGGACAGAGGAAATCTAGACTTGGTCTGTGCTGATGCCGCCGCCTGAAGATCGGCATGGGGCGCGGCGCGAATGTTAGTCCAGAGGACTCGCAGGTATCCGGAGCGCTCGGTCGGCAGGGGGCCGTTTCCGCAGGCAAGCTCACCAAGGCCGATCGCGAACGCGCAACGCTTCTGCGGCGGCGCACGATCGACAGTGTCCTATAGCCACTCTCGGCAGTCAGTACGTCAACGATGACTTTCGTGAGGCGCTCGGTGCGCTCGGCATGGAGGTCAGCATGAGTCGTCAAGGAAATGGCTGAGATACTGTAGTGATGGAGAGCTTCTTTGCGGTACTCAAAGCCGAAGAGACTCCGGATCTGTGCACAAAACAGGAAGCTGTCCGCCCAATCAAGCTGTACATTCACCGACCTTACAATCCAATAATTCTGCACTGATCGCTTGGACGATTCTCGCCCAACGAGTATGCGTGCCGGATGAAACACATTGATTGAGACCCGTCGAGGAAGTCTGCGGCATACGGACCCCGTCACTTGACGGCGGACCCGCTTAGGGAGAGACTCACGCCCGCGTGCTGGTTCCCCGGGTGACACCGGGGAGGCAAGAGGGAATGCGGTGAGACATGAGTCGATGCCGCAGCTACCCCCGTAACTGTAAGCGGCGAGTCCGCGCCCAAGACGGCCACTGGGAAACTGGGAAGGCCGGGCGCAGGATCACGACCCGCGAGCCAGGAGACCTGCCAGTACGGTCACCCAACCGGTGGGCGGGGAGTACCACACGGAGCGGTCATTCGCAGCGGTGACATTGAGACCGATGCGGGGCCGTGGGGTGACATCCATCACCACCGAATTCAGCCGTGTGAGCGGAGCGAAAGCCCCGCAGTCACGGTTTGCATGCGCGTGCTTCGCATCGGCTGTCGTTACTACACCCCAGATGGGGCACATGAACGGAGCACTGCGATGCAAATGATCCTCACTTTGGCCGATCTTTTTCGGCGCGTACCGGGCGAGCGCACCCTGGAGGTGACCAGTTCGCACGATGTGCGAGCCTGTTCGCGTCGCGTGATGCGCGTCAGTCGGGCAGCCAAGTCCCGGTGGGTCCGGATCTCGGAGCGCCTGGGATGGACGGCGCTATTGTGCTGCATGATGATCGCGTCACCGGCGATGGCGGCACTTGCGCCTACCAACGTGTCGACCGTGGTCATCTCGGCGGCCACATTTCCTCAACCTTTGGCACAGACGTTGCCTAGCGTGAGCGTAATCACCCGCACCCAGATCGAGCAGAGCGGTGTGAAAAACCTCGCGACGCTGCTCCAACGCGTGGCCGGCGTTCAAATCACCTCGAACGGCGGACCCGGACACACCTCGACCATCTACCTAGAGGGATTCGGTGGCACGGACGCGGGGGTCTTGATCCTGCTCGATGGCGTGCCGCTTACCGCTGAAGACGCATCTGGTGGCGGCGATTATCTCGAGAACCTTACTACCGATCAGATTGAGCGTATCGAGGTCATCCACGGCAACGTATCAGCGATCTATGGTTCGGGCGCCATTGGGGGCGTCGTTCTGATTACCACGCGCGAAGGACGCTCCAAACCCCAAGTACACCTTTCCATGGCGGCAGGCAGCCGCAACACGGTGACGGTTTCGGCCAATGCCAGCGGCCGGATTCACAATACGCGCCTACAAATCGGCGTGAGTCGTTTCACGACCGCGGGCATTCCGTCCATCAACCCAGCGCAAAGCACGCTGGTGACCACGAACCACTCCGATGGATATCACAATGTGACCGCCAACGGATCGGTCGTGCAGGGCTTTGGCGCTCACGAGCAGCTCGGTGTGCGTGCGTTTTTGAGCGATGGGCGTTATAGCTACGACAACGAAACCGCTGGAGGACGTACGAAGGAGACGCTCTTTCAGCTGTTCAGCAATAATCGAATCGCCTCCATCTGGACGTCGCACGTCAGTGTGTCTCGCCAACGCACTGAGAACATCAATCTTGGCAGCTACCCCGCGATGTATCGATCGACGCACCTCGATTTACTCTGGCGCAACGTCGTCCGCCTTTCCAAGGTCTGGATACTGACCGGTGGTGCGACCTATCAGCACCAGTCGGTCACGAGCAGTGGTCAGGGTGGCATTCCGAGTGCCTCGCGCAACGTCACTGCGGCCTTTGCCGGTTTGAATGGTTCATTTGCCGGCAATGAAATTCAGTTGAACCTGCGGCATGACCAGTTTGGCGGTTATGCAAGCAACAAAAACACCTTCTACGCAGGTTATGGCCGGCAGTTGGGGTATGGGTTCGAGGCGATCGCCAGCTATTCGAGCGCTTTCAATGTGCCGCCACTGGGTTATCTCTACTACAGCAATCCGTATTGGGCGGCGAATCCGCTGCTGAAGCCGGAATCGGCGCACACCGTGCAGGCAGCGCTGCAGTGGTCAGGGGTCCCGGCGACGGTGCGCGTGACGGTGTTCCAGACCACGGGTAACGACATGTGGGGCTTCGGTTCGACGCCAAGCGGAATGACCCAGTTCCAAAATATCGCACGCACGCGTACGCGTGGCGTGGAGCTTTCTGGACGGGGCGGCTGGCGGCAATGGCGTTATGACGCGAACGTGACCTTGCAGCAGCCGGTCGCGCTGAGCGAACTCGGTAATCCCACGTTACAACGTCTCGCTCGGAGCATGGCCAACCTTACTCTGGGGTACGACTTTGGGCGGGTAACGACTGGACTGGTCATTCATTACACGGGGCCGCGACCGGATGTGGCATATACGCCGTCGTTTACCGCAATTCCCGTGACCCTGGGGAGCTACACCACGGTCGGTCTGACCGCGGATGGTCCAATGGGCCGAGATCTTCGGTGGAACGCGCGTGTCGAGAACCTGTTCGATAAACGCTATCAGGTGGCCTACAGCTACAACACCATGCCGTTCGGGGTGTTCGTGGGATTGACGTGGAGTCCGTTTGGATTCTGAGGTGACGGTCGCCGAGTGCTGAGTCGAAGGGCCGCGCAAGTGTGTGCGCGGCCCTTCCGTCCGCTGAGACGAAAATCAATCGATGCGTATGATCGTCGACGGGAATCCCGGCGGTGGGCGTGGTAGCCGTATCCCGAGCACGGCGTTCACCGGGATCTTCTCTGCACGTTGAAAAAATGAGATCGACGTGCACAGGTGCAGCTGTGAGGTGACCGTGCGCGGGCCGGGACGGGGTGATCGCTTCCCGCGAACCGTTACGCGGTGCCGGGAGAGTGATCGTGTCCGGTGCGGGAAATTCCGAGCGGTGCCATCTGCAGCGCGCGTAGTTGCCTCAGCAGTGGATTGAGCGTGCGCGGAGCGGTCTGGGGATCGAAGAGCAGCCCTGCCACGCTTCCCGAGTGCGAGATCTGTAGGCCGAGCGCACCACTGGCGGCAGCCAGCGCTCGCAGAACCTTGAATCCACGCA